>CACWOH010000001.1 GCA_902762435.1 uncultured Bacteroidia bacterium
CGTCGGACCCCACCGCTGCGCTTCGCTTGCGGTCCCCCCTCTTAACGTGCCGAGGGTGGCAGTGTTTCAGGAGGCAGTTCCCGCTGGCACAGCGCTGGCCGCCCCGTATTTAAGCCTTCTTGCCGAGGGCAAGATGCTGGGGGTGTTGAAGGTGGAGGACAAGGAGGGAGAGGTTGGGTATCTGTACGGGTTCAGCGGGACGGTGGGAGGACGGGCCGTGGTGCCTGGGTTCGTGCCGCCGATCTTTGACCTGACGGATCCGGATGGGTATTTCCGGCGGCGCGAGGCGGAGATCTCCGCGATGCCGGCGGGGGCGGAACGCAAGGCGGCGTCGGCGGAACTGCAGGCGTGGATCTTCGAGCAGTACCGGGTGAGCAACGCCCGGGGCGAGACGCTGTCGATCCGGGAGGTGTTCGCGCGGCGGGGCCTCGTTCCGCCCGGAGGGACCGGCGACTGCGCCGCGCCGAAGCTGCTGCAATACGCTTACACCCACGGACTTACGCCCATCGCCATGGGCGAATTCTGGTACGGCTCCTCCCCCGCCTCGGAAGTGCGGGAACAGGGCCGCTTCTACCCCTCCTGTACGGGCAAATGCGGCCCGCTGCTGAGCTTCATGCTGGAAGGCCTGGACGTGGCACCGAATCCCCTGGACCGCGAATACACCACGGCGGACGAGCCGCGCATCCTGTACGAAGACGACGCGGTCCTGGTGGCCGTGAAGCCCGCCGGGATGCTGTCGGTACCCGGCCGCACCCACGCGAAATCGCTGCTGGAGTGGCTCCGGGAGCGCTTCGGCGAGGTGCACTCCTGCCACCGGCTGGACATGGACACCTCCGGGGTGATGGTCTTCGCCCGCAGCCTCGCCGCGCAGGCGAAGCTGGAGCGCCAGTTCGCGGAGCGCGAGGTGGAGAAGCGCTACCGGGCTCGGCTCGTCGCGGGCGACCGGCCGTTTGGGCACGCCCGCAAGGGCACCATCGCCCTGCCCTTGCTGCTGGACTGGCATGACCGCCCGCGGCAGATGGTGGATTTCGAGAAAGGCAAGCTGGCCGTGACGGAGTACGAGGTGCTGGAGGAACTGCCCGGCGGCGAGATCGACATCCTGTTCTTCCCGAAGACCGGCCGCTCGCATCAATTGAGGGTACACGCGGCGCACGCGCGCGGGCTCGGGCGCCCGATCAAGGGCGACCACCTGTACGGCAGCGCCGACGGCGGACGGCTCTGGCTCCACGCCGAAAGCCTCGCCTTCCGCCACCCCGTTTCCGGGGAGCGGCTCTGTTTCACGGACTTGGGAGGTCTGACGGAAAGTGCCGCCGCCAATTCTTGAGCTGAATAACGATCCGGAGGGAAACAGGGAACGCCCTTCTTTGGCATCCGGCTCTATCCGGTTGTTTCCCACCCGGCCAAAATGGGCTTTTGGGAAACAGGAAAGGCTCTCCTCTGACCTCCGGCGCTATCCGGTTGTTTCCCACCAGGCCAAAATGGGCTTTTGGGAAACAGGAAAGGCCCTTCTCTGACCTCCGGCACTATCCGGTTGTTTCCCACCCGGCCAAAATGGGCTTTTGGGAAACAGGAAAGGCCCTTCTCTGACCTACGGCACCATCCGGTTGTTTCCCACCCGGCCAAAATGGACTATTGGGAAACGCTTTGGCTGTTTTAAGTGGTCCCAGTGCCACCCCGATGTTTCCCAATCCCTTTCCCTATTGCTTTTGGGCAACTTTCCAGGAGCAAAAAGGCTGTTTTCCGCTCCCGGCAATAGGAAATAGCGTATACCGGGAGCAAAATGGCCGGTTTTTGCTCCCGGCAATAGAAAAATACGGTTGCCAGGGGCAGTATAACCGGTTTGGGCCCCGGGCAGCAGGAAAAACTCATTGCCAGGGGCAAAATAGCAGGTTCCTGCCCCTGACGACTCTCTGAAGCAAGGGGGTGTCCGGGAAAAGGTCCCGGGGCACCGCCGCCGCGCGGCAACGAAGCGCGGCGGCTACAACACGGCCGGGGTGCGGGGGGCTCCGGGGTGGGCCCTCCTCCCCGGCCGGTTGTTGCCCGGACCTGCAGCCAAGTCGGTAAGTTACTCTTTTCTAATATGTTAGGCTCGCGCTTCACCCCGTTCTTGTCGGGCAGGACGATGGACGTGATACGGCCGACCATCTGGCGGCGCCGAGTGGCCGGAGGTCGGCCTTTCGCGGCGCGAAAAGATTGCGTGTTCATTTCACTTTTGGCTTGAGGTCGGACAGGGAAAGGGCTTTTTCCGGGATGAAAGAGTGGTTTTAACCGAGGGACGGACAGAATAACGCCCTTTTCCTGGACAAAGGTCAACAAATAAAAGAGTTTGGACAGAAAAGGGTATGGTTTTCTGGATGAAGGTCGATTAATGCTGAGGGGTGTCCCGGGAAAGGTCTGGTTTCCGGGACAAAGGTCCGGATCACCAGCTCGGGTTTATTGTTTCCAAGACAATGCAGGCCGAGCCACTGGTTATGGAACCTTTGTTAAGACAATGCGATGGTCGGGGATGATCATGCAGGTGCGGCGTGACTGGGAAGTTGCTGAAAATCAATATTTTATGGAAACATACCCCCTTTGAAATAAGGGGCATGTTTTAGTATTTCGTTGATACATAGAGAGTTGCCGGTCACGGGCCAGAGCCGAGGGCCGGGGTCGGGCCGGGGCCAGGGGCAAGGGCCAGGGGCCAGGGGTCAGGGGATGGAGGCCGCCGGGTTATGGGGTGCGGCGGCGGGGCGGAGTGTTCATAACGTCCCACGGAATGGGACGATACTTACGAAAAAGGCCGTTATCGTACATAACGTCCGGTTTTCAGGGACGATATGTACAGGGGCCGGGCCTAGGGCGCGGTGAGGCGGGCGGTTGCACCGACAAGCCGTAGCCGCCCGCGGCTCATGAGCGGGAGGGGCCCGCCGCGATTAGCGGTGGGAGGGACGGAGCGAAGCGGAGGGCTTGTGGGGCAAGCCCGAACGCGCCGGGATAGGGTGTGGGTGTGGGGTGTGGGGTGCGGCGGCGGAGTGTGCACAGGGGCGGGGGCAAGCCGCACGCGGACGCGCCGGGGCGGGATCGGAAGGGCCTGGGGTATACCGGTATACTGACGGGGTTGGGCTGGGAGGGGGAATATAAAAAGAAATGAGTTGGTACCGTCCCGGCAACAACTCATACTAACCACATAATTAATAACACTAAAACTAATAACCAATAGGTTGATGGGCCAGAACGGTCACTTGCTCAACCCGAGTGCAAAGGTACAACCATTTTTTGATTTTGCAAATTTTTTTTGAAAATTTTTTAATAATTTTTTTGACCGCTGATTTTCAATCATTTAGAGATAAGCAAATTTTTATCAATTAAAAGAGTGTTCGAAATACCGGGGCTTTTGCTTGCACACCGCACGTTTTTTCCGTACTTTTGCTTTCAAATCGTTGTACTTATGACACCTGAAACTACCGCCCTGATCGACAGCATCGATGTCACCCTCAACGCAGGCGGAATGAACACCATCAACATCGTGCTCGCTTTCGTGATGTACGGTGTGGCCCTGGGCATCAAGCCCAAAATGTTCGTAAACGTATTCAAGAACCCCAAATCGCTGATCCTCGGCATGGTGAGCCAGCTGGTCATCCTGCCGCTGTTCACCTTCCTGCTCGCGCTCGCCTTCGGCAAGTCCATCAGCTGGACCATGGCGCTGGGCATGATCCTGGTCGCCTCCTGCCCCGGCGGCAACATCTCGAACTTCATGAGCTCCCTCTCGAAGGCGAACATCGAGCTGTCCGTGAGCCTGACGGCCATCAGCACCGCGCTCGCCATCCTGATGACGCCCTTCAACTTCTGGCTGTACGGCAACTTGTACCTGCACGTGGCGGAGGTGGCCGGCGACGTGCCGCACCTGGCCATCCCCCTGTGGGACGTGTTCAAGACCATTTTTATCCTCCTGGGCATTCCCCTCACGCTGGGCATCCTGACCGCCCGGTACCTGCCGCGCGTGGCCGAGAAACTGAAGAAGCCGCTGCAGTGGTTCAGCATCATCTTCTTCATCGCGATGGTGGTGCTGTCGTTCACCGGCAACCTGGACGCCTTCATGAAGTGCATCAAATACATCTTCCTGATCGTCCTGGTGCATAACCTGCTGGCCCTGAGCATCGGCTTCGGCATGGGTACGTTCTTCAAGGTCCCCAAGAAAGACCGGCGGACGCTCACCATCGAGACGGGCATCCAGAACAGCGGCCTGGGCCTCGTGCTGCTGCTGGGCACCAGCCTGTTCGCCGGCTTCCCGCCCCACGGCGGCACCCTGGTGATCACGGCCTGGTGGGGCGTGTGGCACATCGTCAGCGGCCTGACTATCAGCATCATATTCAATCGTTACGAGTTCCGCAAGCTCCTGAAGAATGGCTAAAGTCTGGGAGACCTACAAGCATTACGACGCGGTTCACGCCTACGGGAACCTGACCACGCGTTCCTGCCAGCGTTCCGTGAAGATCGAGGGGCTGGAGAACATCCCCAAGGACGGCGCCGTGATCCTGGCGCCGAACCACCGCACCGCCCTGATGGACCCGATGATGATCCTACTGATCAGCAAGGGGAAAATCGCGTTCGGCGCCCGTTCGGACATCTTCAAGAACCCCAAGGTGGCCCGCATCCTGCGCTGGCTGCGCATCCTGCCGATCGCCCGCGAGCGCAACGGCCTGTCGGAGGTGGCGAAGAACTTCGAGACCTTCGACGAGATCGTGGAGTGCCTGGAGCACGACGTGGTGTACGTGGTGCCGATGGGCCTGGATTACGAGGATTTCTTCCAGGGACAGCGGCGCACGGCCATCCGCGTGGGCGAGGCGATCGAGATCGGCGAAACCTTCCGCACGCTGGAGGCCGAGGGCAAGAGCGAGGCCGAGATCTACCGCCACCTGTGCGAGACGCTGCGGGAGCGCATCCTGGCCCTGATCGACCGGATCCCGGAACGGGGGCACGGGAACAAGCTGCTGCGCCTGCTGGGCGCCATCATCTCGCTGCCGCTCTTCGCGCTCTGCGCGGTGGGGTCCATCTTCATCTGGCTGCCGCTGCTCATCATCACGAGCCGGCTCAAGGACAAGGCCTGGACCCAGACGGTGCGCTATGTGATGCACCTAATCTTCCCGCTGTTCGCTGCTGAACTTCTATCGCGACCTGGCGGCGGACTTCCGCCGCGGATAGGCCCTCCGGAAGACATAATCAAAAAACGGCGTCCTGTCGCAGGTCGCCGTTTTTCGCCTTAGGTTTAGTACAGTTTATTGTTCAATTACATCTTCGGTTCAAGCTATATCCAAAACCGTGCCACGAATGTTGCCGGCCACCTGGGAAACCAGCCGGACCAGCGCTTCGCGGCTCGCCCACGCCACGTGGGGCGTGAAACTGAAGCGCTCGGGATGCCGGACGTGCAGCAGCGGGTTGTCCGCGGGCAGCGGCTCGCGCACGTACACGTCCAGCGCCGCCCCGGCGATGACCCCGGCGTCCACCGCTTCGGCGAGCGCCGCCTCGTCCACGATGCCCCCGCGGCCGAGGTTCAGCAGGAAGGCCGTGGGCTTCATCTTCCGTAACTGCGCGGCGCCGATCAGGCCCTGCGTGCGGGCGTTGAGCGGCGCGTGCACGCTCACGGCGTCCGCGCAGGCGAGCAGCTCGTCCAGCGGCAGGCTCGGGTAGTCCCGGTTGTGGGAGGTGCCGGAGGTGGAGTAGTACACCACGCGCATCCCGAAGGCCGCGGCCACGGCGGCGACGCGCGTGCCGATGGTGCCCATCCCGATGATTCCCAGCGTCTTGCCGTCCAGCTCGACGTAGGGGTTCGACACGTCGCAGAAGATGCGGCCGGCCGAGTAGCGCCCGCTCTTGACGCAAGCGTCGAAGTACGGCAGGCGCCCGGCGAGCGAAAGCAGGTGCGCGAAGGTGGACTGCACCACGGACTCGGTGGAGTAGCCGGCGCAGTTCTTCACCGGGATGCCCCGGGCGGCCGCGGCGTCCAGGTCGATGTTGTTCACGCCCGTCGCGGCCTCGCAGATGAGCCGCAGGCGCGGGGCGCGGGCGAGCAGGGCTTCATCCACGCGCACCTTGTTGACGATCAGCACGTCGCAGTCCCCTACCCGCTCCCGGGCCTCTTCCGGGGTGGAGAAGGGATAGGTGACCAGTTCGCCCTGGGCGGCGATTTCGTCCAGCGGGGTCTCCCCCAGCGTGGCGGCATCCAGAAAGACGATTTTCATCAGTTAATCGATATTCGGGGTGTTCCAGACTTTGGTCTGCGTGCAGCGGGCCATCACGCCCAGGCCGCCGCAGCTGAGTCGGAAGTCGCCTTCCTCCAGGCGCCACTTGCCGTCGGCGCCCACGAAGGCCAGTTCGCTGGCGGGCAGGGTGAAGCTGACGGTCTTGGTCTCGCCGGGCTTGAGGCTGATCTTCTCGAAGCCGCGCAGGCGCCGCACGTCCGGGATGAGGGAGGCCACGAGGTCCGAGCTGAACAGCAGCACGGCTTCCTTGCCGTCGCGCAGGCCGCTGTTGGTCACGTCAACGGACAGCTTCAGGACATCGTCCGGGCCGAACTCGGCGGGGCTTTCCAGCCGCAGGTTGGCGTAGCTGAAGCTGGTGTAGCTGAGGCCGTGGCCGAAGGGCCACTGGACGTCCATCACGGCGTCGTAGTTGTAGGAGCCTTCCATCACCTCGCGGTGCTCGGACACCTTGTAGTCGTAGGTGTGCAGGGCGTTGATGTGCTTGGAGTACGTGAACGGCAGCTTGCCGGAGAAGTTCTCGTCGCCGGACAGCAGGGCCGCGAGGGCGTCGCCGCCGTAGTTGGACGGGAGCATCACGTCCACGACCGCGGCCGCGAGCGGCTCGATGTCGCCGATGAGGCGCGGACGGCCTTCGTTCAGCACCAGGATGACGGGCTTGCCCGTGGCGGCGAGCTGCCGCACGAGTTCCTTCTGGTTCGCGGAGAGGTTCAGGTCGTCCATGTTGCCCGGGGTCTCGCAGTAGCTGTTCTCGCCCACGCAGGCCACGATCACGTCCACCCCGCGGGCGGCGGCGACGGCCTTCCGGATGCCGGAGGCGTCTTCATACTGCCAGGCCATCGGGATCTCAATGTACTTCACGCCCGGCTCGTACACCACCTTGCCGAAGCGCTGCTGCAGCGCCTCCAGGATGGTGTTGTACTGCGGCACGAAATTGTCGGCCGAGCCCTGCCAGGTGTAGGACCAGCCGCCGTTCAGGGCGCGCAGGCTGTTGGCATTGGGGCCGGTGACGAGGATGCGCTCCGTGCCCTTCAGCGGCAGGATGCCGCCTTCGTTCTTGAGCAGCACCTCGGACTCCAGGGCTGCCGCATAGGACTGCTGGGCGAACTGCGGCGAGGCGAAATCCGGGTATTCGGTGTCCCAGACGGGATTCTCGAAGAGGCCCAGGCGGACCTTCAGGCGCAGCACGCGGCGCACGGCGTCGTCGATGCGGGACATCGGGATCTCGCCGCTTTTCGCCAGGTCCACGATCACGTTGCAGCACTCCGGGTCGTAGGGGTCCATGATCATGTCGATGCCGGCGTTGATGCCGATCTTCACGGCCTCGCGCTTGTCCGCGGCCACGTGGTCGCGGGTGTAGAGGTTGTCGATGTCGGCCCAGTCGGTGACCAGCATGCCGTCCCAGCCCAGCTGCTGCTTGGCCCACACGGTCAGCAGTTCGTAGTTCGCGTGCGTGGGGATGCCGTTGATAGAGGCGGAGTTGACCATCGCCGTGAGGGCACCTGCCTGGAAGCATTCCTTGAAGGGGCGGAAGAACTTCTCGCGCAGGTCGTTTTCGGCGATGTAGGCCGGGGTGCGGTCCTTGCCGGTGTGGGGCACGCCGTAGCCCATGTAGTGCTTGATGCTCACGGCCGCGTGCTGCAGGTCGATGTGGTTGGGGTCGTCGCCCTGGATGGCCAGGGTCTCGGTGCGCGCCATCTCGGCCTGGAGGTAGGGATCCTCGCCCCAGCTCTCCCATTGGCGGGGCCAGCGGGGATCGCGGCCGAGGTCCATCACCGGCGAGAACACCCAGGGCACCTGCGCGGCGCGGGTCTCATAGGCCATCGCGTGGCCCATCATGGCGGCGTATTCGCGGTTGAAGGTGGCGCCCAGGTTGATTTCCTGCGGGTAGAAGGAGCCGTCGGTGAGGTAGCTGGCGCCGTGGATCATGTCCAGGCCGTAGATGCAGGGGATGCCGATCTTCTCCATCGAAGCTTCCTGGATCTGCCGGACCATCGCGGCCGTCTCTTCCCGGCTGTGGGCCCGGTCACCCATCACGTTGAGGATGGAACCCACCTTGTACTGGCCGATCACCCGGTCCAGCTTGGCGGGGTCGATGGCGTCGCCCTCCGTGAGGGCGCTGATGTTGATCTGGACCAGCTGGCCGGCCTTCTCCTCCAGGGTCATGCCCTTGAGGACCTGTTCGACTTTCGCCTCCACGGCCTTGTCGGCGGGGATGGCGGGGCTTACCTTGCCTCCGGAAGTGCCGCAGGCGGCGAGGGCCGCAAGGGCCAGGGCAAGCGCAGAGGCTTTCACAAGTAGTTGGTTATTCATATTTTAGAAAGTTTTTTCAATCTTCTCTCCTGTGTAAGAGAGGACGGTGCCGGCGGCATCCGGGTCGTAGGCGTGGGGGTGCTCCCGGTCCACGACCACGACCGTAAACTTGCGCTGCTGCAGCATGCCCGGGAAGGAGCCTTCCCGCGCGCCGACGGTGAGCGTGCGCGCGGCGTCGTCCCAGCGGATGGGGATGCGCGCAAATGCGCCCTGCTCGTAGGCGTAGGTCAGGCCGTCGTCCTCGTAGAGGGTGAACTCGGCGTCAGCGCCGGCATAGACGTACAGGCGGATGTCTTCCGCCGGCTTCTCGTCGGACCACTCCATCGCGGGGCCGAACGGGATGATGGAGCCCGCGCGGACGTACAGCGGGATGCGCTCGTACGGGGCGGGCATCGTGAAGCGCTTGCCGCCCACCATGGGCTCGCCGGTGTAGAAGTCGTACCAGAGGCCCATCGGGAAATAGACGCTGCGGCTGCGGGCACCGTATTCGCTCACCGGGCAGGGCATCAGCGCCGGGCCGAACATCCACTGGTCGGAGAGGTCGCGCACCTCGGGGTCATCGGGCCAATCCATCGGCAAGGCGCGCAGGAGGGTGTAGTCGTCGAAGTGCACGGCGGCCGCGAGTGAGTACAGGTACGGCATCAGGCGGTAGCGCAGGCGCATATACCACAGGATGCTCTCATAGGCGGGCGAGCCCTCCGGGGCGATGTTCCACAGTTCGCGCTGCGGCCACTGGCCGTGGGTGCGGAACAGGGGCACGAAGGTGCCGAACTGGTGCCAGCGCGTCTGGAGTTCCTGCCATTCGGGGGCGTTGGCGGGGTTCTGGAACTTGCCCAGCACGGAGAAGCCGCCGATGTCCATCCCCCAGAACGGGATGCCGCTCATACTGTAGTTCAGGCCGGCGGCCATCTGCGTGCGCATGTCGGTCCAGGTGGTGCCGATGTCGCCGCTCCAGGTGGCCGTGGAATAGCGCTGCAGGCCGGCGAAGCCGTTGCGCGTGAGCAGGAAGACCCGCTTGTCGGGGTCCACGCTCCGCTGGCCGTTGTAGATGGCGTCGGCGTTCACGAGGGCGTAGGCATTGAGGTATTCGGTGGAGGGGCCGAGGGCCGTGGGGGTGAGCAGCCACTTCAGGTAGTCCATCGGGAGGCAGTCGCGCAGGTTGGGTTCGCTGGCGTCCATCCACCAGGCGTCGATCTTGCGGCCGTAGCGGCTGTAGAGGGTTTCGTCCATCTGCCGCCAGAACATCTTGCGGCCGCCCTCGGAATAGGCGTCGTAGAAGCTCTGCGGGTGGTTCAGCCAGTCTTTCACGCCGTCCTCTTCGGGGTGCAGGTAGATGTAGCCGGCTTCCTTCAGCTCCTTGTAGTGCTCGGTATTGGTGTAGAACTTGGGCCAGACGCTGATCATGAAGCGGCCGTGCATGGCGTGCACGTCGTCCAGCATCTTCTCCGGGTCCGGATAGCGGGCGGGGTCGAACTCGTGGCTCCCCCACTGGTCGTCCAGCCAGTACTGCCAGTCCTGGACGATGTTGTCCACGGGGATGTGCCGGCGGCGGAACTCGCGAAGCGTGCCCACCAGTTCGTCCTGGGTGCTGTAGCGCTCGCGGCTCTGCCAGAAGCCCAGGACCCATTTGGGCATGACCTGCGCCTTGCCGGTGAGCTGCCGGTAGCCGCGGATCACGGCGTCGTGGCTGCCGCCGCCGATGAACCAGAAGTCCAGCTGGGGCTCGAACTCCGAGGCGAACGCGAGGCGCTCTTCCTCGCCGGGCGCCTGGAGCGGGGCCACGCGCAGGCCCAGGTACGAAACGCCGCCGTCCGGGTCCCATTCGATGCGGACGGGGGTCTTGCGGCCGGCTTCGAGCCGGGCGGTGAACTTGTAGCTGTTGGGGTTCCAGGCCGGGCGCCAGCGGCGCTCCATCACTTCCTGGCCGTCGATGACGGTGCGCTGGAAGCCGGCGTAGTATTGGATGAAGTGGTAGTCCGCCGTCTGCGGGGCCTCGAGGTAGCCTTCATACACGACCGTGGCGCCCTGCAGGGGCACGTCCTGCGGCAGGTTGCGGATGGCCCATTCGTTCTCGAAGAACAGGCTGTCTTCCTGGCGGACGAGGGCTTTGCCGCGCGCGGGGGTGTAGGTGCCCGTGAGGCCCGGGGTCACGCCGTCCTTGCCGTAGAGCTTGAACGCTTCGCCCAGTTGGAGATAGGGGTCGGGGTTGCCCCAGCGGCTCAGCGAATAGGCGTCGAAGAGCAGGCCGTAGCCGCGGTTGGACACCACCACCGGCACGCTGACCTTGGTGTTGTACTGGAAGAGTTCCTCGCTGCGGCCTTTGTGGTTCAGTTCGCCGCTCTGCTGCTGGCCCAGGCCGTAGAAGGCCTCGCGGGCGTCCGGCGAGTCGAAGCTGACGCGGGTGGACCAGGCGTCCTTGCCCTCCACCGTAATGGGCTCGAAGCTCATCCGGGAGCCGTCCAGGAGCACGTTTCCGTCCTTGTCCAGGAAGCACAGCGCGCCGTTTTCCGGGTTGACGGCGGCCGTGAGGGCGGCGGTGCGCACGAGCACTTCGCCGTTCTCTTCGGTCACGCTGAAGTCGCTGAACTGCTGCTGCGGCACGATGACCAGGCTTGCGCGGTCGTGCAGCCGGCCGTCGGGACTGGCGGACACGCGGATGAGTTCGGGGCCGGCCGGCTGCAGGCGCAACACGGACGCCGCGCCGGGGGCGGGATCCTGGATCCTGACGGTGACGGAGCCGCCCCGCAATGTATAAGGTTTGGGGTTGCAGCCGGCAAGCAGGAACAGCGCCGCCGGGAGCAAAAGGGAGATCAGAACGGTTTTTCTAATATTCATAGGAATTGAGATTATCTCGCTAAAGATACACATTTTCCGCGGGCTTTTTCGTATTTTTGTGCGATATGTCCGAAGAACTGAACCTCGTACGCGACTTGGCGGTCATCCTCGTGTCCGCCGGCGTGTTCACCATCATATCAAAGGCGCTCAAGCAGCCGCTCGTGCTCGGTTACATCATCGCGGGCTTCCTCGTGGGGCCGCATATTTCCTGGTTCCCCGGCATCAGTTCGGAGGAAACGGTGCACCAGTGGTCGGAGATCGGCATCATCTTCCTGATGTTCGGCCTGGGCCTGGAGTTCAGTTTCAAGAAGCTCCTGAAGGTGGGCAGCAGCGCCCTCGTCACGGCCGGGAGCAAGTTCCTGGGCGTGTTCGTGCTGGGCTTCGTTGCCGGGCAGGCGCTGGGCTGGACGGCGATGGAGAGCATCTTCCTGGGCGGCCTGCTGTCGATGTCGTCCACGATGGTGGTGCTGAAGTCGTACGACGACATGAAGCTCAAGAACAAGCCCTGGGCAGGGATGGTGTTCGGCACGCTGGTGGTGGAGGACCTCATCGCCATCCTGCTGATGGTGCTGCTGTCCACGATGGCGGTGTCCAACCGCTTCGCGGGCGGCGAGATGCTCTTCAACCTCGCCAAACTGGCCTTCTTCCTCATCCTGTGGTTCCTGGTGGGCATCTTCGTGATCCCCACCGTGCTCAAGCGGGCGCGGCGTTTCCTCAGCGACGAGATCCTGCTGGTGGTGAGCATCGGCCTGTGCTTCGGGATGGTGGCGCTGGCCCAGGCCGTGGGCTTCTCGTCCGCGCTCGGCGCCTTCGTGATGGGTTCCATCCTGGCCGAGACGGTGGAGAGCGAGCACATCGAGCGCCTGGTCGCACCCATCAAGGACCTGTTCGGCGCCGTGTTCTTCGTGTCCGTGGGCATGATGGTCGCCCCCGCCGTGATCGCGGAGCACTGGGCCGTGATCCTGATCATCGCGCTCATCGTGGTCCTGAGCCACATCCTGTTCGCCGGTGCGGGCATCCTGATGACGGGCGGCGGCATCCGCAACGCCGTGAACACCGGCTTCAGCCTGGCCCAGCTGGGCGAGTTCGGCTTCATCATCGCGGGCGTGGGCGTAAGCCTGGGCGTGATGCGCGACTTCATCTATCCGGTGATCATCGCCGTGTCCGTGCTGACCACCTTCACCACCCCGTACATGATCAAACTGGCCGGGCCGGCCTACAGCTGGCTGATGCGCGTGCTGCCGGACCGCTGGATCGTGCGCCTGGACGCCCCTGAGCAGAACGCCCGCAGCTCCGCCGCCGAGCAGAGCGAGTGGAAGAAGCTGCTGCAGGCGTATTTCCTGCGCATCGTGCTGTACGGCGTGGTCCTGCTGGCCATCATGATCGGCTCCAAGCAGTTCCTGGAGCCGCTGGCGAGCCGCCTGTTCCCGGGCTGGAGCCCCTTCCTGCACAACCTCGTGGTCGTGGTGGTGACCCTGCTGGTGATGGCGCCCTTCCTGTATGGGCTGGCCATCAGTTCCGGCTCCATCAACGCCTCGGCGGGCAAGCTGCTGAAGGAGAAGAACAGCAACAAATGGCCCATCGCGGGGCTCGTGCTTACCCGCAGTTTCCTGGCCATCTCCATCATACTCAGCGTGATAGCCAGCCACTTCCACCTGGCGGGCTGGGCCGTCGTGCTGATCCTGCTGGGCGGCGTGGCCTTCATCATCGTGGCCCGGCGCACCATGCACCGCTACTCCGCCCTGGAGGAGCGCTTCCTGAGCAACCTCAACGAGAAGGAGGAGGCCGAGCGGCGCCGCCGGCCCGTGACCACCTCCGTGCGCAACAAGATGGCGGGCTACGACGTGCACCTGGAGCTGCTGGAGGTCTCGCCCGAGTCGGAGTTCGCCGGGAAAGCCCTGCGCGACATCCCCTTCCGCGCCGAGACGGGCGCCAACATCATCAAGATCCAGCGCGGTTCGCGCAGCATCAACATCCCGTCCGGCGAGGTGCAGGTGTTCCCGCACGACAGCCTGCTGGCCGTGGGCACGACGGAGCAGATCGGGCGGCTGCGCACGATGCTGGAGACCTCCGCTGCCGCTCCCGGCCCCGCCGAGGCCGCCCCGGAGTTCGAGGTGATGAACGTCACGCTGCGGGAGGATTCCTACCTCACCGGGCAGACGCTGCGCGGCACGAACATGCGCGACTACCGCTGCATGGTGATCAGCGTGCTGCACGGCGGCGAATTCATCACGAACCCCCGGCCGGACTACCGCTTCGAGGCGGGCGACGTGGTGTGGATCGCGGGCGAGACGAGTTCGTGCGACTGGCTGCTGGGCGCCCGGGAATAATCCCCGAAAAATCGGCCGCGAGTTCTTGCAGGTTCCGCGAAAAGGGCTTATTTTTGTAACCCGTATTCAAAAAGATTCTTACGATGAAATACGGGTTCGACCACGAGAAGTATCTCAAAATCCAATCGGAACACATCAAGGAACGCATCGCCTCTTTCGGCGACAAACTCTATATGGAGTTCGGGGGCAAGCTGTTCGACGACTACCACGCGAGCCGCGTGCTGCCGGGCTTCCAGCCGGACAGCAAGCTGCAGATGCTCATGCAGTTGAAGGACGACCTGGAGATCATCATCGTGATCAGCGCCGTGGACATCGAGAAGAACAAGGTGCGGGGCGACCTGGGCATCACCTACGACGTGGACGTGCTGCGCCTGCGGGACGAGTTCCTGGACCGGGGGCTGAGCGTCAACAGCGTGGTGGTGACGCACTATAACGGCCAGGCCAGCGCCGACGCCTACCGCAAGCGCCTGGAGCGGATGGGCATCAAGGTCTATTACCACCATACCATCGAGGGCTATCCGAACAACGTGGCGCTGATCGACTCCGACGAGGGCTTCGGCAAGAACGACTACGTGGAGACCACCCGCCCGCTGGTGGTGGTGACGGCCCCCGGCCCCGGCAGCGGCAAGATGGCGGTGTGCCTGAGCCAGCTGTACCAGGAGAACAAGCGGGGCGTGAAGGCCGGCTACGCGAAGTTCGAGACCTTCCCCGTGTGGAGCCTGCCGCTGAACCATCCCGTGAACATCGCCTACGAGGCCGCCACGGCGGACCTCGAGGACGTGAACATGATCGATCCCTTCCACCTGGAGGCCTACGGCGAGATGGCCGTGAACTACAACCGCGACGTGGAGATCTTCCCAGTGATGAACGCCCTGTTCGACGACATCTACGGCGACACGCCCTACAAGTCCCCCACTGACATGGGCGTGAACATGATCGGCTCCTGCATCTGCGACGACGAGGTGTGCCGCGAGGCCGCCCTGCAGGAGATCATCCGCCGCTACTATACCGCGCTGTGCCGCTTCGCGGACGGCAAGGCCACGGAGAATGAGGTGAACAAGATCGCGCTGCTGATGAAGAAGGCGCACATCACCACCGCCGACCGCAAGACCACCGTGGCCGCCCGGGAGCGCCTGGAGAAGGCGAAGGGCCCCACCGCCGCCATCGAGCTGTCCGACGGCACCATCCTGACTGCGGAGACCTCGCCCCTGCTGGGCCCCAGCGCCGCACTGCTGCTGAACGCCCTGAAGCACCTGGCGGGCATCCCGCACAACGTCAAGCTGATTCCGCAGATGATGATCTCGCCCATCCAGAAGACCAAGGTGAGCTATCTGCACGGCAAGAACCCGCGCCTGCACACGGACGAGGTGCTGGTGGCGGTGTCCATCATCTCCCTGCTGGACGAGAAGGCCAAGCTGGCCTTGGAGCAGCTGCCCAACCTCGCCGGCGCACAGGTGCATTCCACCGTGATGCTGAGCGAAGTGGACCGCAAGACTTTCAGCAAGCTGGGAATCGGCCTTACCTGCGATCCGGTGCGGAAGGTAGATCTCTGAATTCCTCGGCAAAGAACGCCGCCATGCGGTCACGGATCTCGAAGAAGCGGTCCGTGTAGGTGCCGTCGTCGGCGATGTGCAGGCGGTGGCGCGCCTCCGGGCACGCGTGATGCTCTGCGCGAAGGCCGAGCCTGAGCGCCTCTTCGTGGACGGCCTGCGTGCCGTACATCTCCTCCGAGAACCACTGCGTGGGCGGCTGGAAGCGGTGCTGCCCGGTGCGGAAGGGATAGCCCCGGCCGTAGGGCATCACGGGGTCGTCCGGCGACTGGAAGGACAGGATGGCCGCCCGGCCCGCTTCCAGGACCTTCAGGTCGTGCACGGAACCCCAAAAATTGCCCACCGCCCGGATGCGGGGATGCTCCCCTTCCCGGAACGCCAGGCGCAGCGCCAGCATGGCGCCCGCGCTGGTGCCGGCGGCGAACAGGTGGTCCGGGTCGATGCGCAGGTCTTCCCGGGCAAGCAGGAAGCGCAGGGCCGCATCGACGTCTTCCAGGGCGCGATCCTCGGCCGCGGCCACGTCCTGCCGCGTGGGCCGGAAGCCCAGGCGGTAGTTGACGGACACGGCCACGTAGCCCAGTTTGGCGAAGTACTCGCACCAGCCGGCCTGGCCCATCTCCTCCTTGTTGCCCACGAAGAAGGAGCCGCCGTGCATCATCAGCAGCAGCGGCCGCCGGGCCGAGGGGTCGTCGTCCGCGGGCAGGTAGATGTCCAGGTCGAGGTCCAGCGGGCGCGTGGCGCGCAGCAGGGGCGCCTGGTGCCGGAAGGTCCCGCGCTCCCCCACCGGGGCGTGCGACCAGTAGCCCTGCACGTGGGCGTACACCACGTCCCGCTCCACCTCGACGGCATATTGGGGCGTCGTGAAAGGCAGGACGGACAGCAGGGATATCAGGGCACACATAAGCGTCATCGCGCAAATTTACAAAGAATCCAGGATTTCCTGCGTGGCGGTCCACAGGCGGGACTGCAGGGCGGGGTCGCGGTAGCGGGGCGGGATGGGATCGTTACGGCGGCCGACGTAGAGGAGGCCGCTCTCCGTGGCTTCCAGGGCCGCCAGGGCGGGTTTCACGCCCTTTTCGGGTTTGCGGCAGAAGGGCCGGAAAAGCAGGTCCGCGAGCGGGTCGAACCACTTCCCCATAGCGATCATGTTGGAATTCACGATGCCCGGGTCCGCCACGTTCACGCGCAGTTCCGGGTGGCGCCGGGCGAGCTCCTGCGAGAAGTGCAGCAGGGCGAGCTTCGAGCGGGCGTAGGTGCCCAGGCGCGAGAACTCCCCTTCTTCAGGTTGCAGCGCCTCCGGGCTCACGGACACGAAGCGGCAGGTCAGCGAGACCATGTTCACCACCCGCGCGCCGTCCGCCAGGGCGTGCAGCAGCAGGTTCGTGAGCAGGAAGGGGCCGAAGTAATTCACGGCGAAGCTGTGCTCCAGCCCGTCGGCCGTGCGGGCATAGCCGCGGCTGATGACGCCGGCGTTGTTGAACAGGCCGGCGATCTCGCCCGGCCCGAACCCGGCTGCGAATTCCCGCACGGAAGCGAGCGAGGACAGCTCCAACTGCCTGATTTCCAGGCGGGCGTCCGGGACGCGGGACAGGATGTCCGCCCGCACCGCTTCGGCCTTGGCGGCGTTCCGGCAGGCCATCACGACGGGACGCCCCTGCCGTGCGAGGGCTTCCGCCGCAGCGGCGCCCATGCTGCCCGAGGCTCCGGTGACGATGATCTTGTCAGCGTGCATATTCCAGCCGTATGTTGTCCACCCAGAGGGTGTTGCCGATCTCGCCTTCGAAGGCGCCGTGGCTGCCCGCCCCGATGAAAAGCACCGCGTGCGTGGGCGCCGCGGCGGCATCGGCCCAGCCTTCTTCCTGGATGCGCGTGCGCCTGCCCCTGCTGTTGAGCGCATAGAGCGCTTGTTTGCCGCCCAGCAGCCCCATGTAGCTGCGGTACTGCGGCGACTGGCGGGCGTCACCGTAGATGAGCGGGATCCGGCAGTCCTTCACCCAGCCCGCGGTGGTCCGGGAGATGCGCCGGAAGCCCGTCGCGACGCGCTCGGCGTGGATGTTTCCGGCTTCGTCTTCCCAGCGGCGCTGCAGCAGGAGCATCACCTGGCAGGGATCCTCGCCCGGGAAGGTGGTCTGGCGGAAGGTGGTGCCGCGGGTGAGCGTGCCGCTGGCCGGGAGTTCCGCCCGGTAGTCCAGCAGCAGCGCGGCGGGGCGCTCCGTGAACGGGATGCCCCAGTCCATGAAGGAATAGGGGTTGCTGACGCCGGTCACCGGCTCGAGCATCCGGCCCCAGTAGAGCGCGCCCGTGGCGAGCACCTGGATGTCCACCAGGCCCGCCACCCGGCAGGAGGCGAAGACGGTGGAAAGCTTGGCGCAGCGGCCCGTGGGGCCGTTTTCCGGCTCGACGGAGAGGCTGGTCTTGGTGATGCCGGCCACCTTCGCGTAAGCGTTGGAGGAGGCCCAGGGGGTACGGCTGTAGTCATAGACGCGGTTGCCTTCCAGGACTTCGTCCGGCCCCACGACGTACAGGGTCCTGACCTCTCCGCCCATGACGGCGGATTCTTTGATATGCCGGACCGTCCAGTGCTCGAAGTCCCCGAACGGGACCGTCTCCACGCGCTGGGCGCAGAGCGGGGCCGCTCCCAGCAGGAGCAGCAGCAGGGTCATTTCCACTTTTTCCATAGCTTCTCGACGAGGGGTCCGGGCAGGGCGCCGACCAGGGCCGGCAGCCAGAGGTTCATGCAGGAGGGACTGACGATCCGGCGGCGGCGGAACATCGCCCGCAGGGCCCGCCGGACCAGCCAGCGGGGCGTGTGGATGAGGCGGATCTTGACGCCGAGGTCCATCAGCTTGGGGTCCAGCCGGTACAGGGGCGTGGCGATGGCGGCCGGACAGACCGTGGTCATCCCCACCCCGTAGGGCCGGAGTTCATAGGACAGGGAGCGGCCGAAGCTGCGCAGGTAGGCCTTCGTGGCGGAATAGACCGTGATGCCCGGCGCGGGGATGCGGGCGGCCATCGACGACACGTTCAGGATGTAGCCGCTGCCGCGGCGTTTCATCGCATCGCCCATCAGGATGCACAGCCGGGTGACGGTGACGATGTGCAGGTCGATCATGGCCTGCACGCGGGGCAGGTCTTCCGGCAGGAGCTCCTTGAAAAAGAACATCCCGGCGTCGTTGACCAGCACATCCGGAAGGAGCTGCTCCCCCCGGCACCAGGCGAAGAGTTCGTCCGCCGCTTCGGTTGCGGCGAGGTCCTTTTCGAGGGTGCGCACGGAGACGGGATATGCCGCACGAAGTTCGCTTGCGGCGCTTTCCAGTTCGTCGCCGCGGTTGCTCACCAGCAGCAGGTCGTAGCCGCGTCCGGCAAGCTGCCGGGCGAATTCCAGGCCCATGCCCGAACTGCCTCCCGTCACGAGCGCTACCATCGCGCCTCCGCCTTGTCGATCTCGCGCTGCAGGGCGGGCGGGATGCCTTCCGTGCAGTGGTTGCAGCGCATCTCCAGGGTGTACATCCGGGCGATGCAGTAATTGGAGTGCCGGCAGCCGCTGCGCTCCACCTCGCCGCGCTGCAACTTGTTGATGAATTCCGTGTCGTGGATGAGCGGACGCGCCATCTGCAGGGCGCAGAAGCCCGCGTCCAGCACCTCCTCCATCTTCTGCCGGGAGGTCATGCCGCCCACGTAGATGAGCGGCATCTTCACCGCCGCGCGGAACTGCTTCGCGTCCTCGAGGAAGTAGCCCTCGCTGTACGGGACGGTGGGGATGAGGATGCGGCCGATCAGATGCAGCATCGCCTTGAGCCACCAGAACTTGCGCATGTCCATGTAGTAGGCCAGGGTGCGCAGCGGCATGGCCCCGCGCATGACCTGCATGGGCGCCCGGCTCACGAATCCGGCGGACAGCACGAGGGCGTGCACGCCCAGGCGCTCCAGCTCGCGGGCCACCTCGAGGCACTCCGCGCGCTGCATGCCGCCGCGGAAGCCGTCGTGCATGTTCATCTTCACCACCACGGCCAGGTCGTCCCCCGCCACCTCCATTACCCGGCGGATCACCAGCTGCATGAAGCGCATGCGGTTCTCCAGGCTGCCGCCGAAGCGGTCGCGGCGGCGGTTGGTGTAGGGCGAGAGGAACTGGCTGATCAGGTAGCCGTGCCCGGCGTGGATCTCCACGCAGTCGAAGCCGGCCCGGCGGGCCAGCTGCACGGCGTTGGCGAAATCTTCCACCAGCGCGGGGATTTCGTCTTCGCGGAGCTTCCGGACGAAGGTGGGCGAATAGAGGTTGAAGCCGCCCGAGGCGCCCACGGGGGTGCAGCCGCAGGTGGCGCGGTGCGTCATGTTGCCGCAGTGCCCCAGCTGGATGGAGGCCTTGGCGCCGGCCGCGTGCACGGCGTCGGTGAGTTCCTTCAGGGCCGGGACGATCTCTTCCCGCATCCACAGCTGGCCGTCGAACGACAGGCCGCTGCGGTTCACGGAGGCGTAGGCGACCGTGGTCATCCCCACGCCGCCGCGGGCCACCGCCGTGTGGTAGTCGAAGAGGTCCTGCGAGGGCTTGTTGCCGTAGGCCATGTTCTCGAAGGCGGCGGAACGGATGACGCGGTTGCGCAGCCGGACGGGCCCGATTTCGACGGGGGTAAATATCTTGGAATCAATCATTTCAGAAGATATAGGGCAGGATGCGTTTCACTTTTTCGGTATCCAGTTCATCCGGGAATTCGCGCTGGTACATGTCGTAGATGCGGGCCGCGCGGGGGGCCAGGTTGGCGAAGGTCCACAGGGCGAAGACCGCCCCGGACAGCGACCAGGTGAGGACGGCGAAGCCCACCCACTCGAGGAACTCGCCGAAGTAGTTGGCGCTGGTCACGAAGCGGAACATCCCGCCTTTCGGCAGGTAGTGCCGCGTGTCGCCCGGCTGCCGCAGGTTGCGGATGATGCCGTCCGACTGGATGTTGATGAACATCCCGTAGAAGAACAGGAAGGTTCCCAGCACGAAGGGCAGGCTGCCGAGCCACGAGGACGGGTAGGCCCCGGCGGGCGAGAAATAGAAGATCCATCCGCCCTGCATCACGGCGTTCAGGGTGTTGAAGAGCACGCCCATCAGGATGATGCTCAGGGGCATACGGCTGCGCCCGCGGATCTTCAGGGGAAAGATGAAGGAGCGGTGGAAGTAGTGGAGCTCGAAGAAGAGCAGGAACACCAGGCGCACCGGGTCCGCGCGCCGCCCGGAGAACCACCACAGCAGGAGCATCGCGAAGAAGACGGGCGCTTCCATCAGCACCCAGCCCAGGCGGTTGTCCACCGAGGGGCCCCACTTGGGGTTGTAGAACTTGCCGTAGCCGGCGTCGACGAAAAAGAGGGATACGAACACGATGACGGCCAGGGCCGCCATCACGATCAGGAAGATATGGAACGCTTGCAGGGTCATCGGCGGCGGTTTATTCCGCCAGGACGGCGTCGGCAAGGGCCTCCAGGGCCGGGAGGTCGGCATCCTGCAGGCGGCTGCGGATGGTGACCTTCTCCCCGACCAGCTGCACGTCCTTCATCGCGGCGAACATCTCCGTCATCACGCGGCCGGCGGACGGGGCCCAGCTGCCGTTCTCGATGACGGCGGCGCGGCGGTGCTGCCAGCCCTTGATCTGCAGGTGCCAGAGGAAGTCGTGCATCGGCGGGAAGAGGCCGGCGTCGTAGGAGGCGGCGGCCACGACCAGCGTCCGGTAGCGGAAGGCGTCCTCGACGGCCTCCGCGAGGTCGTCGCGCGTGAGGTCGGAGACGGCCACCTTCGGGCAGTCCTTGGCGCGGAGGATGTCCGCGAACTTTTCCGCCGCTTCGGCGGTGCCGCCGTGGATGGAGGCGTAGGCCACGAACACGCCGGGGGTTTCCACGCCGTAGGCGCTCCAGGTGGTGTAGAGGCTGAGCGCCTCGGCGAGGGTGTCGCGCAGCAGCGGGCCGTGCAGCGGGCATACCGTCCGGACGCCCAGCGGGGCCACCTTCGCGAGCACGCGGCTTACCTGGGGGCCGTATTTTCCGCAGATGTTGAAGTAGTAGCGGCGCGCCTCGCAGGCCCAGTCGGTGTCCGGCGTGCACCACAGGCCGCCGGTCTGCTCCAGAGCGCCGAACTTGCCGAACGCGTCGGCGCTGAAAAGGATCTTCTCGCTCTCCTCGAAGCTCATCATCACCTCCGGCCAGTGGACCATCGGGGCGGCGATGAAGCGCAGGGTGTGGGCGCCGAGCGGCAGGGTGTCGCCTTCCGCAATGGCGCGGGTGCGGCCTTCCAGGGCGGCGCCCGGGAAGAACTGCGGCAGCATCTTGAGGGCAGCGGCGCTGGCCAGCAGGGTCAGGGACGGGTATTTCTCCAGGAGCGCGGCGGCACAGGCGGAGTGGTCCGGCTCCATGTGGTGGACGATCAGGTAGTCCGGGGTGCGGCCCTGCAGGGCCTCCTCCAGGTTCCGCAGCCACGCGTCGGCCGTACGGGCGTCGGAGGTGTCCAGGACGGCGGTCTTTTCGTCCAGGATTACGTAAGAATTATAGGACATTCCCTCGGGAACGAGGTACTGGCTTTCGAACAGGTCGAGGTCGTTGTCGTCGACGCCGATGTAGCGGACGGCGGGGCTGATGGTCTGCGTCATGATATGGTTCAATAGAGTTATGCAAAATTACTATTTTTTCCCGCATCCGGAAATAAATCCGTATTTTTGGACGATGATCCTGTTGCTCGGCGCCACCGGCCTGCTCGGCCACAACGTACTCCGGCTCCTGCTGGAGCGCGGCGAGGCCGTGCGCGCGCTCGTGCGGCCGGGCTCTACCCTGCTGCCGCTCGGTCTGCCGGGCGAGCCCGCGGGAAGCGGACTGCCGGAGCCGGAAGTGGTGCGGGGCAGCCTGCTGGACTACGACACCCTGCTGGCGGCGGCTGCGGGCTGCGGGGCCGTCGTCAACTGCGCCGGCACCACGGACATGCGCCTGCCGCGGGTAGAGGATTTCCTGCCCGTGAACCGCGACCTGCCGGCGCTGCTCTGCCGGGTGCTGGACGCGTCCGGCATCCGCACGCTGGTGCACGTGAGCACCGCCAACACCGTAGCGCCGGGCACACGGGAGCGGCCTTCGGACGAGTCGGCGCCGTTCGCCGCGCCCTTCGACCGCTCGCCCTACGCCCTGAGCAAGAAGGCCGGCGAGGACCTGCTGCTGGCCTATGCGGCGGAGCATCCGGAGCGGCGGGTGGTGATCGTCAATCCCGGCTTCATGCTGGGCGCCTTCGACGCCAAGCCGTCTTCGGGCACGCTGCTGCTCGCGGGCTGGCGAAAGCCCCTGATGGCCGCCCCGCGCGGCGGAAAGAGTTTCCTGCCCGTGCGCGATGCAGCCACGGCCATCGGCAACGCCCTGCAGCGGGGCGGGAGCGGGCGTTATCTGCTTACGGGAGAGTCGCTTACGCTGCTGGAGTTCTACGCCCTGCAGGCCCGGACCTGCGGCTACCGCCAAAAGCTTGTCGCCCTGCCGGACGCGCTGGTGCGTCCGGCAGGGCGACTGGGTGACTGGCTGCAGCGGCTGGGCGTGCGGACGATGCTCTGCACCCACAACACCGATCAGCTGCTCGTCGAAGAGTGGTATGACTGTTCCCGCGCCGAGCGTGAACTCGGCCTCCCCCACACCCCGCTCGCTACAGCCATCCGCGACTACTTCGCCTGGCGGTCCCGGGCGGCTGCAGGGTCAGGCTGTGGTCGATGCAGGCGGGGTATTCCTCGGGATAGTGGGTGACCATCAGGAGGGTCTTGCCGGGGGCGCCGCAGAAGCGGTCCAGCAGGGCCTTGACGCGGCGGCGGCGCTCTTCGTCGAGCCCGTGCAGCGGTTCGTCCAGCACGTACAGCGGCGGGTCTTTCACGAAGGAACGGGCCACCAGGCAGAGGCGCTGGTCGCCCCGATGCCGAACTCCTCCATCCAGCGCCGGGCGCAGGCATACTGCCCGTCGGAAGGATGCCGGTACAGGCCCTCCGTATCGAAGAGCCCGCTGGCGACGATGTCCAGGGCGGGCGCATCCACCTGGAAGGCGCGGTGCAGCTCGGGGCTGACGTAACCGATGTTCCGCTTGATGTCCCAGATGGTCTCGCCGCTGCCGCGCCTGCGGCCGAACAGTTCGATGTCGCAGGCATAGGCCCGGGGGTTGTCGGCGCAGATCAGGCTCAGCAGCGTGCTCTTGCCGCTGCCGTTGGCGCCCGTCAGCGCCCAATGCTCCCCCGCCCGCACCGTCCAGTCCAGTCGAGACAGGATCACCCGTTCGCCGTAGCGTATCGTCACGTCGCGCAGGCGGATGACCGCCGGGGGCAGCACCGCATCCAGGTAGGCCTCCCGGGGCATTTTCGCTCCCGTCTCCCCGTCCGAAACGGGAATCACGTGCGTGATGAAGGGCGGGATTTCCGCAGCGCGGGAAAGGACCAGGACCAGGGTCGTACCCGCCGCCAGGCGGCCGAGCAGTTCCGTCAGCGCGCTGCGTGTGCGCGGGTCCAGGCCGATATAGGGGTTGTCGATGACCAGGATTTCCGGGCCGGCCAGCAGGGCGCGCGTAAGCTGGAACTTGCGCAGTTCGCCCGAGGAGAGCGTTACCAGCGGCTTGTCCAGCACGGGCGCCAGCGCGAACAGGGCGGTCAGCTCGCGCAGGCGCTTCGCCGCCGCCTCCGGTTCGCGGCAGGCCGCGGCTTCCTTGCGGAGCTGCTCCCCCGCGGAGGGCGGATCGTCCTCCAGGGTGAAGAAGTTCCAGCGCTGCTGCATAAAAAAGTTGCGGTCGCCGTAAGCGCCGTAAGAGTCGCGGAAGGTGATGTATTTCGCGCCGCTGCGGCCGGCGAACGCGGCGGCCAGGCGGCTCTTGCCGGAGGCGTTGGGGCCCACCAGGGCCACCTGCTCCCCTTTCCGGATGTCCAGTGTTTCCATCAGCCGACCGTCTTGTTATAGACGTCTTCGATGACCAGCCCGGCGAGCGTCATCCCGAAGATGGCGGTAATGTGCGCCAGCGAACCGTTGATCTGCGCCTTTTTGAACAGGTCCGTCTCCGCCTCGCCCGTGCCGCCGCGGTTGGGCAGCACCTCCTCGTCATAAACGCAGCGGAATTTGTGGCCCGGCCAGGTGTGGTTCTGCTTGAATTTCTTGCGCAGGGCGGCGCCCAGCGGGCATCCGCGCACGTTCCAGAACTCCGCCACGCGCACCTGCGCGGGATCGATCTTGAGCGCGGCGCCCATCGAGCAGAAGAACACCGCCGGGGTGTGCGTCGCGCGCAGGATGAGCTCGGCCTTGTCCTTGAGCGAGTCGATGGCGTCCAGGATGTAGTCGTAGCTGTCCAGGGCGAACTCCTCCGCCGTCTCGGCGCTGAACACCTGCTGCAGCGTCTCGATCTCGGCGTCCGGGGCGATTTCCAGCAGACGGTCGCGCAGCGCCTCCACCTTCACCTGCCCCACCGTGCGCGGCGTCGCCATCAGCTGCCGGTTCACGTTGGACGCGCTGATGCGGTCCGCATCCACGAGGGTCAGGTGCTTCACGCCCGAGCGGACGAGCCCCTCGGCGCACCAGCTGCCCACGCCGCCTACGCCGAACAGGATGACGCGGACCCCGGCGAGGCGCGCCATCACGTCGGCTCCGAGCAGCAGCTCGGTGCGGGCGGAATAATGATTTGCAGAAATCCCTGCCATAGTTCTCACAAAGATAGAAAAGAATCTTGTTTTAGTGCCAAGGAATTCGTATACTTGCACAAAACAAGTGTATGCCTTATGATAAAGAAAGAAACATATGTTGCTCCGGTGGTGTTGGACCTGGAGCTGTCCAATGAAGGCGTCATCTGCGCCAGTGGAGAGGTCCCTGGTATGGAACACGGCTGGGATCTTGATTTTTAACCATTAAAATGTCCGCAAGATGAAACGCATCATAACGATTATCGCAATGACGGCCTGCGCGGCCGTGCTGATGAGTAGCTGCCAGAAGACGCCGGTCGAAAAGAAGGCAGGCGTCCCGATGACGATCCAGGCGTCCGTCGTCGCTCCGACGGGCACAAAGACGCTTTATGAATACGACACGGAAAGCAAGACGCTGGAAGGGTTCTGGAATTCAGATGAAGCCATTACGGTGGTTTCTTTCGACCAGGGCGGCATCACGGCCGTCGATACGTTCACTTCTTTCGGTGAGGAAGGCCGCAGCAAGGCGGAATTCTCCGGGACCTGGACCGGAAACGCAGGGGACAAGGTCATCTGCCTGTATCCGTCCGTGGACACGTACGCGGGCAATTCGATCTTCGACGCTGTGCGGGTGGGATCTCCGACCATTTATATGAGAAACCTTTCGGTCGCTTCGGGCGCCCTGCAGCACGATGATCCGTCTTCTGTCTCCGATGTCGACCTGATGCTGGGCGAGGTGAAGATCGATGGCGATGTAGCCCACGTGTATCTGGAGCACCAGTTCGCCGTGTTCCGCATCGAGGTGACCCTCAGGAACTTCCCGTACGAAGCGCCTCCCGGTTCGCCTTTCGACCAGGCGAGGATCAATACCATCCGCATCAAATGCGTGGATCCCGATTCGGAAGAAGAGGAAGAGTGGGGCGTGAACGGTGACCCGGTCTTCGTCCGGTTCTCCGGCCTGGATGTGACCACCGGAAGCTACACGGGGACGCCCTTCACGATCGAGCGGGGACCGCTGGACTATTACCTGCTCGATAGCGGCAACAACAGCGATCTCTGCCTAGATGATGAGGATGTGGTCGAAAAGACCTTCTTCGTGCCCGTCCGCTTCGACAAGGACCTCGAGGCGGGATATGAACTGTGCTTCCAGTTCGGCGGCAACTATTACGACGACGAGGAAGAGCGCAGGAATTCGGTCACCGTGTTCCCGGGCTGCGATATGCGGAAGACGATCACGAGCAAGCTCCCGCTCGAGAACGGAAAGATCTACAATTTCAGGGTGACGATTTAGGCACAGGAATCGGGAATTATTCGTATATTTGGGAAGCCTAACGTTTGAAACGATGAAGACTTCCCATTTTTCTGTGGCCTTCGCGGCCGCCCTGCTGGCAGCACTCCCCGCCTGCCGCAAACAAGGTCCCGACTCCCCCAACCCCAACAATCCACCCGAAGCGCTCCTGCCCGGCGCCGCCTTCAGCATCAGCGTGCTCGACTGCGAACGCGGCCGGCATCCCGACTCGGCCTATGTCTTCGAAGGCGTCTGGCAGGGCGGGCACTTCCGCTTCGGGCGGGAGAGGCTGGACACGATGCAGCTCAACCTCTCGGGCACCAACGGCATCATCCTGAAACTCAGTTCGGAAGATCCGGCATTCGAAGGCGTGAACGCCTGCTCCTCCACCCGCGCCATCGACATCGTCCCCGACGGGAAGGACCACCGGCAGTACCACCTGGAGCGGGTGTGCGAAGGCGCCTCCGCCATCACCCTCTGGAACGGCGAAGGCGCCGCCCGGCAGGAGATCCGTTTCACCGTCACGTCCCGCGGGAGCATCCCCGCGGAAGCGGTGCGGATCCGCATCGACGGCCGGGAATACCTGATGAGCCGCCGGTACAACAGCGCCGGCAGCCTGAGCGGCCTGCGCGTGGGCAGGAGTCCGTCGGCCTGGGGGCCCGAACTGCAGGAACTCGTGAAGGTGTTCCCGGGCCGCCGCGAGGACGACTGGACGGACCACGTGGAGCTGGAAATCGCCGGCTGCGTGCCCCTCAACGCCACCGGGCCCGATTTCACGATCGCCTGCGACCTCGTCGGCCTGATCGACGAGCAGGCGCACCGCAGCAGCCTGCCCACCGTCAACCCGGCCACCGGCGAACCCGTCTACCGGTGGATGCGCATCAGCAGCCTGTATCTGGAGAATCTCGCGCATAACCCGGACTTCCGCTGGTTCACCCCGATGCATCTGACGCCGGAACTGTACGAGGCCTACCGGAACGAGAACCAGCTGGCCCCCTACTACGCCAACGAACAGGAGTTCCGGCTCTGCCCCACCGCCGGCGACGAGCGCTACCGCTACCATCCGGCCGACCTGCGGGAACGACGCGCCTGGGTGTGGTGCCCGCCGGGCACGAGCGAAGTCGGGATCGCCTTCGGGACCGGACCGTTCCGGGCGCAGGTCATGCCCGGTGACGGCCGCGACATTCCGGACCGCTACGACGGCGGCGCCTACGACTGCGTCCACCAAATCTGGCTGGACTTCCGGGACTGCATTCCCAAATCCCTGGACGGGAAATGGCCGCTGGACCTATGAGATAGCTGCCAGCTGGTTTGCAATCTGATGGATGCCATCGATGATTTTTGCCCGCATCGCCGGTCGAGGCACCCTATACCCGGATGCATAGTGTGTCAGCTGCTGCTGATTGATACCGGTTGCTTTGGCAATGGCAGCCTTGGGAACAAGCCTCTCGGTATAATGCAAAAGGGCCCGGACGGATAGATTCCACTCCAACTCCCATTCCCCCTCAAACTCTGCCGGAACAGGTTCCCCATCCTCGCGCATACTGTCAATATGCCAACGAAGCCCCTCTTCCATATTCTTTTTCAGCTCATCCAGCGTACGGCCGGTAGAAACACAAGCGATGTCCTCGTTCGCCGGCGTAGCCGCGAAGTTGTCGGTATAATCTACATTAATAACGATCTTTCCCATATTATCGCGTAAATTATTCATTTATAATCATTTGAACGGTTACTTATTTCCACCCGGCCTGCTTCCAGATGCTATTGAGTATTTCTTGATCGAGTGTCGCCGATGGTTTAAAGAAGTTCGATGACTTCACGAACTTTATAGCGTTTCATAGTTTCGTTGTTTAGACTTTACAAAGATATAATTTTTTATAACATAATCCAAGAATCTCAAGACAATGGGTCTACCCGGAAACACGAGAAACGCATCCTGACGGGTGCGTTTCTCTTTTCAGGGTATGCCGGGCTTCTCAGAAAGCCTCGGTGCTGTCCAGGAAGATCCCTTTCTGGACGCGGGCCGCGTTCAGGACGGCGAGGCCGCTGCCATAGATGTAGTCGCTGCCCCACTGGCTGTTGCCGGGCGTCGCGGTCATCGAGGAGACCACTTCCAGGGAACCGGCCTCGACGGCCTGGATGGCCGCTGCGTTCCACACCGAGCCGGGCGTGAAGCCGGTGGCGTTCTGCAGGTACTGCACGTCGAACTCGTTCAGGCGCGGGAAAGGATCGCCGGTGGAAGCGGTAGAATTCCGGTAGTACTCGTTGCGGCCGGGCGCCTTCTGGTAGAACTTCGCCGCGCGGCTGTACGCCATCCAGCCGTCCGTACCCAGCCAGGTCATCATCCAGTGGCGGTTCGCGTACGACACGGAATGCGCCAGCCGTTTGAGGTACTTGACGTGCTTGCGCGGCAGCACATAGACGGAGGCGTAGCGGCTGCGGTTCGCCGCCACGAAAACGCACATGGAAGAGGCGTACTTCAGCACGAACTGCGAGCTTGCCTCGTAGGTCCCGCCGTCGTAGAGGTTGGTGATCTTCCCGGTCACGGTCTGGGGACCGTAGGGCATGATCAGCCCGCCCGGGACACCTTCGCCGGAAGCGCTCCGCATCACCTGGTGCGACTCGTCGTAGGTCCAGAGCAGGGAGCCGCCGGAGCCGTTGTCCTGGCGCTCCACCTGCACTTCGATGACGGGTCCGATCCGCTCGCCGCTGCGGCAGGTGTACCAGGTGGCCTCCCCGCTCCGGCTCCATTCAATCCGGGACAGGTCCCCGTTCTGGAAGCGGTACTTGAACGGGACGGAGAAGGCCTCATCGTCCGTGAACTGGTCGACCGGCGCCGTAATCGAGCCGTCCGAGAAGTACTTGACGCCGTTCGACGGGGCGTTGAAGTCGGAGATCGACAGCACGGACAGCAGGACCGACTCCTGGATCACGGTGCCGGTGCCGTACAGCCCGGTGGCGCCGTTCGCCTTGACGCTGAGCGCCCCCAGGCGGCACTGCGCCCGGTTGTCGAAGGTCTGGTCCTTCAGCGCGCCGGCCCCCGAGACCGAGGTCTTCGCGATGTGCAGGCGGCTTTGCGCCTCGTCGAAGGCGACGCAGCCCATCAGCGGCCGGTTGGACGAATAGGACGTCTTCAGGGCCAGCAGCGAGGCGTAGAGACCGTCATCGAAGGAGTCCCGCGCCAGCGGGGCGCTACCGTCGAAGGTCAGGTAGCCGATGCGCGTGGCCGTGGCGACGGAGGTCCCGTCGAAAGGCAGGACGATTTCTTCCGACGTGGAACTTGTCTGGAACAGCCGCGGCTCCGAGATGCGCACGTCCACCGAGAAGGAATCGTTCAGGTAGTCTTCGGAGAAGAACACGATGTGCCCCGTCTTGGAACTCCACCCCGAATGGGAGGACTGGAAACGGTTCGGATAGAAGGCATAGACGTCCAGCACGCCGCCGGAAAGCTTCTGCGAGGCGTAGTCCGCCACGGTCAGTTTCAGGTTGCCGGCGGCGTCCACCTTCGCCGTCGGGAAGGCGGCGGAAGCGGAACCCGAGGCCTTCCACTGGCGGTTCGCGGTATGGGCGGCCCCCGACGACGAGGCCCCGCAGGGGTCCTGGTCGGCGGCGTAGCAGATGCGAGAGCCGGCGAAACCGCTCACGCTCACGCGCCGTTTCTGGCCGAGGTAGAAGCCGTCCGTCAGGCTCAGCCCGTCCGCCACGCTCACGGAGATGTCCGGATAAAGCTTGAGCTTGAACCGGACTTCCGAGGCTCCGCCCGCATCGGGCAGCAGCCGGGCCGTAAGGGTCGTTTCCGCCCCGGCCGCGAGGGCCGAAGCGAAGCGGGTGGCATTCGTGACGGTGAAGCGCAGGCAGGCGCTCGCCTTGTCGTAGGTAGCCTTGATGCCGCGGTCCGAAAGCCAGCGGGCGGCCGCCGTTCCGGAACGCATGAAATCCCCCGTCCAGGCGCAGTCCGACAGGTTCCCGGGCGTATAATTGCTGCCAGCCAAGTCTTTACCCAGCAGCGCGTTGGACGCTCCCAGCCTGTTCTGCGGATTCATATAGAGGTACACCGCTCCGGGTCGGTTGGCGCGTATGGCCAGGGTCTTGCCGTCGGACAGCCGGTCCGTCCAGGCCGGGTCCGCCGTGAGGCAGAAGAGCCGGCCGTCGGACCAGCCGTCCACGCTCACCTTCCAATCCGGGTCGGACACGCTGCCGAGCAGGTTCCCGAGGTTGAAGGACAGGCTGATGTTGTACTCCCGCCCGCGGATCAGGTCGAAGTTCTTCGTGGCGTCGGTGCCCACGTAGAAGCGGTAGGTGGCGTTGCCGCCGTAGCCGCCCGCCGCCGGATTCACACGCCCCGTGAACTCCACGAAGGTCACGTAGGGGCGCACGGCGGCCGGCAGGGCGTCCTCCTTCTTGGCGCGGCTGTCATTGTTGGACGGCAGCAGCGTGCCCTGGCGGTTCTCCGGGACATAGAAGCTGAACGTCGTCACCGAGGCGTTGGTGCCGGACATGTCCGGATCGTAGTCGCTCTGCGCGAGCACGTCGGCAGCGGCTTCCGCCTTGACGGGATCCGTCGAGAACGGAAGCATTCTGGCGTTCGCCTGGCGCAGGTACAGTTTCGTGTTGACGAACCAGTCGCGGTTCGCCGCCGCGCCCGCGTCGAAGGCGCCGTGGTCGATGCGCACCGTCACTTTCGAGAACAGGCGCAGGCAGGCCGTGGCGCCGGGAATCCCGCCGCCGGAGCCGATCTGCGCCGCCACGTCCACGTCCTTGACGATATGCTGGTAGGGTATGCCCAGGCCGGCCACTTCCGCGAAGGTCTCGCGCCGGTAGGTGGCGTTCAGGTTCCCGCCGTCCAGGCGGTACGGGAGCGACTCCAGGGCGGCCTCATCCACCGGGAAGTCCGCCCCCAGGGCCTCCACCAGGTTCACGGCCCCGCCCCCGGACCTGCGTATTCCATTCAGGTTGCCCAGGATGTAGAAGTCGCAGCGGGTCAGCGGGACGCGGATTTTGAGCGGCTTGGACGCCTGGGCGTCCAGTTCCGCCTGGGTGAAGAAGCGGTAGGAATCCAGCTGGCGGGTGGAGCTCCGGAACACGAGCACCAGGGCGCCGGATCCCTTTTTCTCCACGTCCTTCAGCACGGAGGCTTTGGTGCCGCTCCCGCTGTCGGCCTCCGAGATGGACAGGGTCAGTTCCGCCCGTTCCGCGCGCGGCCCGTCGTTGTCCGCAAAACGCGTGGGGACGGGGTCCGGCGTGCAGGCGGGCGCGAGCAGCGCCGCCGCGAGCAGGGTGGCGCATCCTTTCCTCATTAATTTCAATCCATTCATTTTCAAAGAGTTTCTAGATTTCTACATGCCAGTTCCCGCCTTCGCTGTCCCAGTCGCTCACCGTCACGCGCACCGTGGTGTTGACGAAGCCGACCTGCACCTCGATGTCCTTGAGGTCTTCCAGCGTCCAGTCGTAGCCCTTCTCCTCGAAGGCGCGGCCCAGGTCCACGATGTAGTCGGTACGGCCGGCGGTGGAACTCCCCTGCTCCGGCAGGAAGATTTCGAGCTGCATGTTGTTGCTGCGCTGGCGCGGCAGCACGCCGTACCACTCGCCCATCGCGTTGGGCCCCACCGGGGCGGAATAGAAGCCCGTGACGGGCTCCAGGGTATAGAGATTCATCCCGGCGCACTCCGCCTTGATGCGGAAGCGCCAGGGGTAGTCCGGCGGAGCCGTAGAACTGCCGTCGAAGGTGAATTTCACCAGGCAGTACTGCTTGTGCGGCTCGGCGTCGATCCGGTAGGCATCGGCATTGACCGAGAAGGTCTCGGCGTAAGCCCAGATGAGGTCCGCCTGGAGCCCCGGACCAACCGTCAGCGTTTCCTCCGAGAGCGTGCCGTTCTCCAGGCCGGAGATGACGGAAGCCCGCGCGTATTCCCGGGGGCAGGGCTGCGTGAAGCCGCGGTCCAGCAGGGACAGGAAATTGACGTCCTCCCGCCGGATGGGCTGTTCCGAGGCGAAGGACAGCGTCCCCTCGTTGAGACCCCGCTGCACGAAACGGTCGGTCAGGACCGTCACGTAGACCGGGCACTCCGCGCGGTCCTCCTTGACGCTGCAGGCGGCAGCGCCGGGCAGGACCGCAGCCAGAAGGAGTGCGGAGCGGAGCTTGATGTGTCCGTTTGCTGTCATGGGAGGGAGGGTCAGATTTCACTCTGGTAGTTGTCGCCCCCGTCCCAGTCGGACACCTGTATGACGGGCGTCACGTCGTCGAAGCGGACCGGCTTGTTGGGGTCCTGCGACCCGGGCCGGTGGATGGTCAGGCTCACCCGGTACTGCCGGTTGGAAGACAGGCCGCCGGTGATGACCACGGGATAGTAGTACTTGATCCAGTCGCTGCCGTTGTACAGGGACGCTTCCAGCACCAGCAGCGTCGCGCGCGGGCTCCAGGAGGCGTCCTCGCTGAACTCGCAGCCGTTGGGATAGGCGTAGAAGCTGTGCGGCGTGGTATCGGAAGAGCCGTAGTCCACAATCTTGGGCGACTCCGGGTGGTCGTAGACAAGGTCGCCGCGGGGCGAACCGGTCTCCGCGCCCATCCGGGCGTACCAGTCTTCCTGCGGCAGGGCGGCGGCATCGGACGTTCCCTCAAAGTTGATGCGCCCGGGGACGTTGATCAGGTAGCAGTCTTCCACGCGGAAGGTCCCGCTCTTCTGGTATGCCGGCGAGAGGAACTCGTTCTTCACCGACTCCAGGATGACCGACGCAGCCAGGCGCCGGACCGGGAGTTCCACCTCCTCGGTGCCTTCGCGCAGGGAACGCGTCACGGAACCGACCATCAGGAGTTTGTCCGGCCGGGAGTCCTTCAGTTCGTGGGTCAAGGCCAGCAGGGCGGCCTTCGTGAGCACGGCGTCCGGCCCGACGGTGCGGTCGGCGGAATCGTTCACGACGGCCCAGATCTCCCGCTCGCCGGTGGAACACTTCAGGGTGAGTCCGGAGTAGGCGCCGGAGCCCACCTCGAGTTCGCCGTCGAATCCGGACGAGGCCGCGATCTCGAGGCTGCCGGCATCGCCGCCGCTCCCCGCCCGGAAGACGAAGATCTGGACGTTGCGGATCATCCGTTCGTTGATGGGGGTCTGGGCGGCCACCTTCGTTCCGGGCGCGTCGCCCAGGTTCACTTTCAGCAGGACCTCCCCGGCGGCAGGGGCCTTCGCGGCCCTGCCTTCAGGCAGTTTGTTACAGGCTCCGGACAGGAGCAGGGCCGCGGCGCCCAGGGCCGCGAGCAAGCTGTTCTTATGCATGGCCGTCCGGTTTCAGATGGTTTCGGAGATGCCGGTGCCGGTGGTCCAGTCGGAGGTGCTGACGGTGGCCGTGAGGTCCGCCTTTTCGATCTTCGCGAAGGGGTCGTCCTCCGTGTTGCCCAGGCCGGACAGAGTCAGATCCACCTGGTAGGCGGTATTCGCTTCGATGCCGTTCTTCAGCGGCACGGGATAATAGTAGTTCACGCCCTTGATCTCGACGACCACCATCAGCACGGTGGCAGTGGGGGTAAAGGTCGTGTTGAAGCCGTTGTTCGGGGTCTTCAGGGCGTTCGGGAAACCGTAGAAGGGCTTGGCGGGGCTGTATTTCTTGGTAGAGCCATTGGCGAGGCTCTCCGCGGCCAGGCTGACGTAGGTCAGCGCCTCGACCTGCGCCTTGTAGGACCCCTTGCCGATCACGTGGCCTTTCTTGTGGTCGGAAGTGGCCTCCTGGTTGAGCCAGGTGGCAGGCGCTGCGCCGCCGGAGAGGTCCTGGTTCCCTACGACGTTGCAGAGGAAGGCGCGCTGCAGCTTGACCGCCCCATAGGGCGCGGGCAGGGCATTCTTCACGCTGGCGAGCGTAACGCGGGACACCCCGCGCCGGAGGGTCACCGTCACGCTCCCGCCCGTTCCGGAGGCCACCGTGGCCGCCCCCTTGCCGTACATCACGAAGGCGGAGACGTTGTCGGACAGGGCGTACGTCACCGCTTCCAGGTCGCTCAGCGTCGCCACCTTGTCGGCGGCGGTCAGCACACTGCCCGCGAGGTTCGCCGCGGCGAAGACGGTCTTCTTTCCGGTCTTCATCCGGAGGGTCGCCTTCTTGGCGCTGATCTCCGCCGAGGTGCAGGCGTGGGACACGTCCAGCATCCCGTTGGCGTCGAAGACGTAGAGGTTGAGCGAAGTCAGTTTCTTTTCCGCCTCGGTCGCCGCCGTGGCGCGGGTCTGCAGGTCGGGCAGGCCCTCGAGGTTGACGGTAAGCCGGGACTCCGGAACAAGGTCGTTCTCCCCTTCCGGCAACTTGGCGCAGGCGGCGCACAGCGCCAGGCCCGCAGCACAGAAAAGCATCATGTAGTTCTTCATATAGTTTTGTTTAATAAGTTGGTTTCAGGAAATTTATTGTATCAGGTCGCCCCAGTCGTCATCCGCGGGTTCCGCGTGAAGGTTGTAACGCCGGATGAGGGCGGAAATCTCGGGATCCAGGTTGCCCCGGCTGACGTAGCTGCGGTCGCGTCCGCAGGCGTCCAGGTAGTATTGGACCGCCTTCCGTTCGTCGCCCTGGCGGGCGTAGAGCAGGGCGAGCATATAGTCCACCGGGCCGGTACGCGGCATCCCCTCCAGGATCTTCAGGGCGGAAAGGTTGCGGTCCAGCGCCACGTACGCCACGGCGGTGTTGTAGTCCTGGTACGGGGCCAGGTACGTGAGCGCCAGCTCGTAATCGTGGTCGCGGATGGCCTCCACGCCCCGCATGTAGGCCGTGTCCAGTTCCGTGGTGTGGACGGTGTCCTTGACCATGCCCTTGCGGTGGAGAGCGAAGGTGAAGCGCACCGTGCGCAGGCGCGGATAATAGCGGTCCGTCAGGTGGGCGTACCACGGTTCCGCACGCATCCGCTTCTCCCTTTCATCGGCGTCGGACAGTTCCGCCAGGCGGAAGTACTGTGCCTTCTGCTCTTCGGTCATCAGGCTGTCCAGCCGCACGAAATCGTCCAGCGCGGTCCAGTTCTCCCCGCCGCTGCGCGACAGGAAACGGATGTCGCGTGAGGCCCGGCCGGAGCTGCGGACCGCCCCTTCGGACAGGTCGTCCCCGACCGTGATGAAGGCCCCGTCTTCGCGCCGGACGGAGTCGCGCACGAAGGAGATGTACTTCCGGAAATAATCCGAGGCGGACTGGGAACGCCTGTAAGTCAGTACGTTGTTCGACTGGACGCTGCCCTCCGGCGAGGCCGAGGCGGCGATGGTCACGCTGTCCAGCTCGTAGGTCTCGTTGAGCAACAGGTTGCGCAGGTTTTCCTTCACGTAGGCGATCTCGCGGGCGTTGTTCCCGAGCCGTTCGTCGATGTCGTAGCGGCCGGTTCGGAAGTCGATGTTGGCGGCGGTGTTCGCCTCCACGTTGCGCGAGATGACCACGGTCTTGTAGCGTTCGGTGCCGTCCACGAAGGCCGCGACGGAGGAGATGTAGAAGGTCAGGGGCTCGCTGCGCGGCACGGTGTAGATGCGCTTGTCCTGCTCGAAGATCTCGCCGGACAGGACGATGTCCACCTTGCGCAGCTTGGGCCGGGTGTTGATTGTCTGCACGTAATTGTAGATGAAGTCGCCGTTGCCTCCGCGGATTACGGTATCCAGCCGGATGCCGTCCACGAGGATGGGCGACTTGACGTAGCGGTTGAACATCTTCTGCCGGTTCGCCTTTCGGCGCTCGTTGCGCCGGCGCAGGAACTTGTTGGTGTAGTGTTCGACCGCCTCCTGCTCGGTGACGCCGAAATAGCTCTCGAACACCTCGTCGGAGACGTAGGTGGTGTCGGTCTTGAGGGCGTACACCTGCGGGATGTTGCGCTCGATGAAGATCTCCAGGTTGCGCAGGTCCACGAAGGCCAGCGTGTCGGTGACGATGCGGCGCAGAAACTTCTCATACTGCTGATAGCCACGCAGTTGCGCCCGCCGGTAGTCCGCGCCGGTGATGACGACGTCTTCCAGGCGCACGCTGTCCTGCAGGATGAACATGTCGGGGTGGAAACGGAGTTGCCACTTCGAGTCCTGCATCTCCCGGGGCACGATGACCTGGAACTCCAGGTCGATGCGCCCGTGGCGTTCCGCGACGTTGCGGAAGCGGGCGGTGACGACGGCGGCATCGAGCTGCTCGGCGGCCACCATCTCCCCCGTCTCGTCGTCCCGGATGGCGCGCATCAGGATCATCTCGCGGCCTTCCAGGTCCGTTACGCGGAGCGTGTCGCGCACCGGCGCGGAAATGTTCGGCACTTCGGGCACGTAGTCCGACTGCCGGGGCAGCCGGAGCTGCGCGGCCAGCTGGCGCTCGCGCATCTGCCGGGCCTTGTGCTGCGTCCCGCAGGAGACGGCGGCAAGCAGCAGGACCGCGAGCAGGAGGGTTCGGGATTCGTGCCTCATTGCCCGCCGCAATTGCATTCCAGGTTGAAGTACCACATCGCGTCTTCCTCCACGAAGAAGAAGCGGTAGTGCCCGCGGACGGAAGCGTCCGCGCACGCGCTGTCGTACCAGGGATTGGGAACGGCGACCAGGTAGCGGCTCGTGATGCCGTCGCCGCCCAGGCTCAGGCTGACGCTCTGCTCGCCGCAGACGGACACCTGCATCGTGCGGGCCGAGCCGAGATCCACGGCCCCGGCGTCCAGGCCGCGGTAGGCTGTCACGGAGATCCCCGCCTTCGTACAACCCGCCAAAAGTCCGGCCAGCAGCAGGCACAACAAGGCCGGAAGGATAGGTCCAAGTTTCATACAAAGTCGTTTCATAAGATGAACATCAATGAGATACGTATTTCATCGGGCAGGAAGAACGCCTTCGACCCTTCGTCGATGCGCTCACCGCAATACGGGCAGGCATAGGTGACGTAGCGGGCGAATCCGCCCCAGAATCCGATGCCGAAATCCACGTCGAGCCAGGGGTTCAGATGCACGCTGTAGCCCGCGGAGGCGCCGAGGCCGAACGCATCCCCTTCCTCGGTTTCGCGCGCGATGATTCCGCCCCGGTTGTATTCCCGGTACTGGAGTTTCGTGCCGGCCCACCAGCCGGAATAGGTGTACCAGGGCCACCAGCGGGCCCCGATGTAATAGGCTTGCTGGCGGGACTCGAACTGGTCGTCCGTGCGGTGGCGCCAGGTCCAGTTGTTGTACTTCGCCCCCGCCTGGAGGGTCCAGGAACGGTGGACGGAATACTGGACGTCAGCGTTGAGCGTGCCGAGGAACAGGTAGTCCGCGAGGTTCTGGGACAGGCCGAAACGGGCCCGTTTCTCCAGGTCCTCCCAGCCCGGGGGGCCTTGCGGCAGGGGTTGGGCGCCCAGGGCGGCGGATGCGGCGCAGAACAGCACCGCGAAAAGCAGTATCTTCTTCATAGTAAACGGTTTGGTCTTAAAAAGGAGGCCGGGGCGGGCCGCAGGAGTGAGGCCGTTTGGCCGGCCCGCTCCCGGTCTCCCGTCAGGCGGCAGCTACATTTCGTACTGCATCGGTTCCGGGTCGTCGATGATGGAGATACGGCTGGCGAGGATGTCCGTCGCAATGCGGTCCACGCCGTCCGTGCCGGTGTACTTCTGGTAGCGCAGGCGGCCCGTGACCTGGAGCCGGGTCCCTTTCACGATCTGGTCCAGGCCGTGGATGTTGCGGCCCTCCCAGGCCACGACGTTGTGCCAGCTGGTGTCGATGACGGCCGTGCCGTCGCGGTCCTTGTAGGCGTAGTTGGTCGCCAGGGAGATCCTGGCCATCCTGCTGTCTTCGAAGGTCTGCAGCCGGACGCTGCCTACGACCCCGCGCAATTCGATTCGGTTGAGTTGTTCCATAAAGTCTTTCATTTAAGTGGCGGGAAGGCCGGCCGCGCGGTCCGGCTCCCGATGCAAAGGAACGACGCTTTTCACAATAAAACCCGGGAGGAACGCCCCCGGGCTGCATCTTTTGAAGATTCTTTGCGCTTTTACCGCTTTCTTTGCGCCCGCCGGAAGAAAAGCGGCGGACGCGTTCGCGCTTTTTTATCGGCAAAGAAAAAACCTTGCGCCGAAAAAGAAATCTTCCGGGCAAAGATCCTTGAAAATCAGCGCCGCTTTTTTCCGGCTCCTTGCACGTCTGAACGAAACGGGCAATCTTTGGGAAAAAGCCTGAGATGAGCTACAAGATCCAGCAAGAAGAAGGGGAAGGCGCCTGCCTGGAATGCGGCACCGTCTTCTACGGCCGGAAGGACAAGCAGTTCTGCAACGCGGCCTGCAAGAACAAGTGGCACAACCGCCTGCTCCGGGAGCGCCGGCAGCTCCGGATGGAGACCGTCGCCGCCCTCGCCCGCAATTATGAAATCCTGGAGGGGCTCCTGAAAGCGAACCGCCAGTCGGCGGGACTGGCGGAACTCTCGGAACTCGGATTCGATCCGGAATGTATCACGGGCCACCGGAAGGGCCGCTGCAGGCACGACGAGTACCGCTGCTTCGATATCAGCTATTACCGCTCGCCCGCGAAGATCTTCAACGTGCGAAGGAAAGCTTCCGGCGAACGTTGATCTGCCCCATTTCGAGGCCCCACTTGCCGTCGGTGATGATGGGCACGTCCTTGCCGCGGGCGTTCTTCACATAGAGGAAATCGTCCACGAAGGTGTGCGTGTGCCCGCCGATCACGAGGTCCACCCAGCGCGTCTGCGGGACGATCAGCTGGTCCACGTCGTAGCCGGCGTGCGACAGGAGGATGACCAGGTCGCACTTCTCGGTGTCGTGCAGGTAGTCCGCCCAGCGGTTCGTCACCTCCACGTTGTCCAGCTGCTGCATGCGGGACGCGACGGTCTTCGTCACGGCCGTGGAGATATCGGACTCGAGGCCGATGACGCCGATCTTCAAGCCGGCGCGCTGCAGGATGGCGTAGGGCTTGACATATTCGCCGAGCTCGAAGGGGCTGAGGTCCAGGTTGGCGCAGACCACCTTGGTGTCCTTCAGCATCTTGACGCGCTCCGTCAGGGCCTCGATGTCGTTGTCGAACTCGTGGTTGCCCAGGGTGACGCAGTCGTAGGCGAAGTCGTTGATGGTGTTCATTTCCAGGACGCCGCCCAGTTCGGTGAAATAGGGCGAACCCTGGCTGAAGTCGCCAGCGTGCAGGAGCAGGACATGGTCCTTGCCGTAAACGGTACGGATGGAGTCCACGAACGCGGCGCGCTCGATCACGCCGCCCCGGCCGTTGTCTTCGCCGCCGCGGATGGGCTCGAAGTGGCTGTGGGTGTCGTTGGTATGCAGGATCACCAGCTTGGGCCGGTTGCAGGCGCTGAGGGCCAGAAGGGCCGCCGCCAGAACGATAAAGATCTTTTTCATGCTTATTCCTCCTCCCATTCGTCAAAAACCAGGCGCCCGTCGGTAAAGTACTCGATCGGTTTGCCGGCCGCCTGCAGGCTGTACACATACGGAAGCACGGCGTCGATGACCCGCGTGCCAGTGTTCACCAGTTCCTTGGCGTTCTTGGCGACGGACAGGCCGTCGCCGCCGTCCAGCAGGAAGTCCACCGTGGCCACGCCGTAGGTCTTCTTGGGATCGATGGGCTTGCCGCACACGAGCAGGGTGTCGATGCGGTGCTGTTTCACGACCATCTTCGCGCCGCCGATCACGAACGGGCGCGAGGCGGCGATGGACTCGAAGAGCGCCTGCAGGTCGGAGCCCTTGAGGGCCACGTAGCAGAGGTCGTTCTTGAACGGGAACATGGACACGAAATCGTCCAGCCAGACCTCGCCCTGCGGGATGCTCGTGCGGATGCCGCCGAAATTCAGGATACCCACGTCCACCTTGCGTTTGGCCAGCCGGGCTACGTCTTCCATCGTGCGGTCCACCCACCAGTTGGAGAGTTCGCTCTCCGGGGCGGCGGCCTCCATGTCACGGGTGGCGTATCCGACCACCTGCTTGATTTCCTTCATCCGGGGCTGCACCGCGATCAGGTCGGCGGCGACGCCGTAGGTCGCGCTCCCCTTCTGCCAGGCCGTGCCGTTCGGGGCGGTATAGGTATCGCCGTCCACCGTGCCGAGTGCGGCGGCGGGATTCTCGGCACCGGGCACGGTCACGCCGGTGCGGTGGCCGTCCATCCGGTACTTCTCCCACGAGTACTGATACTCGCAGGAACTGGCCAGCAGCACCAGGGCCGCCAGCGCAATTACTTTTGCTTGAACCATTTCCATAAATCTTTCCAAGTGGATTTCTTGCCGAACATCAGGATGCCGACCTTGTAGATCTTGGCCGAGGCCCAGGCGCAGGCCAGGAAGGTCAGCACCAGCAGGACCAGGGACAGGATGATTTCCCAGGCCGGGACGCCGAAAGGCAGGCGGGAGATCATCACGATCGGCGAGGTGAAGGGGATGATGGAGCCCCAGAACGCGATCTGGCTGTCCGGCGCGCGGAAGGCGTAGAGCGCGATGATATAGGCGAGCATCAGCGGGATGGTCAGCGGCAGCTGCAGCTGCTGCGTGTCGCCCTCGTTCTCCACGGCGGAGCCGATGGCGGCGAACAGCGAGGCGTAGAGCAGGTAGCCGAAGACGAAATAGACGAGGAACAGGCCGATCAGCTGGCCGAAAGGCAGGTTGCGCAGGGTGCCGAGCACCGTGCCGAGTTCGCTCTGGTCGGCGAGCTGCGCCGTCGCGGCAGCCGCCAGCTCGTCGGCATCCATGCCCATCGTGCCCACCAGTTCGGTCGGATTGGACGCCGCCAGCTTGTCGAAGCCGAACGCGGCGCCGGCGATGCTGATGATGGCCGCCGACAGCACGATCCACAGCAGGAATTGCGTCAGGGCCACGAGGGCGATGCCGATGATCTTGCCGAACATCAGTTCGGTGGCCTTGACGGAGCTGACGAGCACCTCCACCACGCGGCTGGACTTCTCCTCGATCACGGAGCTCATCACCATGCCTCCGAAGAGGGTGATGAACAGGAACAGGAAGATGCCCAGGACCATGGACAGGATGCTGTAAACGCCCGCTTCGGAGATCTTCTCCGAGCCGTCTTCAGCCAGGGTGTAGGAACGCAGGTGCACGTTCGCCTTCACGTCCTTGAGGATCTGGTCCAGGCCCTCGATGTCATAGGATGAGATGCGGTAGTCCTCCACGGCCCGGTTGATGCGGCCGTTGATGTTGTCCGTCAGCTCCATGCCGAAAGGCTTCGGGGAGTAGATGTCGGCGGGGACCGACTTCTCGACGGTGTCCAGCGCGCCTACGGACAGCACGCCGTCCACGCCGAAGTCGGCCAGGTGCGCCTTGACCGAGTCCAGCTGCATCTGGCTCATGTCCAGGTAGTGGATGGTCTCGGTGTCGGTCAGGTACGGCAGCACGATGCCGGACTGGTCCACGACCGCGATGGTCTTGACCTTCTCCTTGGTGTTCATCATCACCAACATCAGGCCGACGGTCAGGCCGGCCACCAGGATGGGGACGAGGAGCGTCGTCCAGATGAAACTCTTTTTCTTGACCTTGTTCAGGTACTCGCGGCTGATGACGATGCCTATGGTTTTCGGGTTCATACGCTATTCCTCCCCTTCCGTTACAAGTTTGATGAAAATGTCGTTCATGCGCGGCATCAGCTCCTTGTAGGAGTTGATCTGAACACCGTCCTTCTCCAGGTAGGTGCGGAGCGTGGAGGTGCCGTCCGTCTCGCGCGGGAGCACTTCCGTGTGGCGGCCGTCGGCGTCGGTCCAGACCAGCTCGACGTTGTTGTTGCCGTAGTCGCGGCGGATCTGCTCCACGCCGCCCGTGATTACCAGGCGGGCCTTGTTGATGAGGGCGATGTTGTCGCATAGCTCCTCCACCGACTCCATGTTGTGCGTGGAGAGGATGATGGTGGCGCCTTCGTCCCTGAGGCGCAGGATTTCCTGCCGGATGAGTTCGGCGTTGACCGGGTCGAAGCCGGAGAACGGCTCGTCCAGGATCATCAGCGAAGGCTTGTGCACCACCGTGGTGATGAACTGGAGCTTCTGCGCCATGCCCTTGGAGAGTTCCTCCACCTTCTTGTCCCACCAGCTCTGGATGCCGAAGCGGACGAACCACTCCTTGAGGGCGTCCTGCGCCTCACGCGCGGACATGCCCTTCAGGCGGGCGAGGTACATCGCCTGGTCGCCGACCTTCATCTTGCGGTACAGGCCGCGTTCCTCCGGCATGTAGCCGATCTTCTCCACATCCGCCTGCGTGATGGGGCGGCCGTTGAAGAAGACCTCCCCGTCCGTGGGGATGGTAATGCGGTTGATGATGCGGATCAGGGTCGTCTTGCCGGCGCCGTTCGGGCCCAGCAGGCCGAAGATCCGCCCTTCCGGAATCTCGAGGCTGACGTGGTCGAGGGCCACCTTCTCCCCGAAATTCTTGCAGACGTTCTTACATTCGATGATTGCCATAGTCTTGGTAATAAGGCGTAATACACTAAAATCGCGTAAAGGTACAAAAAAATCGCCTCAGGCGGAGGCGATTTTCAGAACCGGACGGCAAAAAATGCTATTTTGCCGCGAGAACGGCCACGGAGCACGGCGGAAGGGTGACTTCCAGGCCGTCCTTGGTGAGTTTGTAGTCCTTGAAAGCCACGGGCTTCACGACGTCGGCCTTGCCGAAGTCGTTGTAGTCGTGCACGTCCTTGGAGGTGAGGACGCGGGCGGAGAGAATGTTCTTCACGCCGGCGTCGTCGAAGGTCACGAGCACCTTCTTCGCCTTCTTCAGGTCGGTGTTCACGAGGGAGATGTGCATCTGCCCGTCCTTGCGGGACACGGTGGCGTCCACCTCGGGCACGGCGCACTCGCGCTCGGTCTTCACGTGGCCGGTAAGCACCTCGGAATCAATGAATTCCGCATCCTGGTGCACGTTGTACATCTCGAAGACGTGGTAGGTCGGGGTCAGGACCATCTGGGTGTCGTTGGTCAGGATCATCGACTGCAGCACGTTCACCACCTGGGCGATGTTCGCCATCTTCAGGCGGCGGGTGTACTTGTGGAAGATGTCGAAGTTGAGCGCGGCCACGATGGCGTCACGCATCGTGTTCTGCTGGTACAGGTGGCCCGGGTTGGTGCCCGGCTCCACGTCGAACCAGGTGCCCCACTCGTCGAGCAGCAGCCCCACGCGGCCGGACGGATCCAGTTCGTCCATGATCTCGATGTGCTTCTTCAGCACGGGCTCGATCTCGATGGTCTTGGACAGGCACCAGTAGTAGTCCTTGTCGGAGAACTTGGTGGCGGAACCCTTGCTGCCGGTCCAGCCCACGCAGGTGTAGTAGTGCAGGGAGATGCCGGCCATGCCCTTGCCCACGAGGTTCTTCATCAGCACGCGGGTCCAGTTGTAGTCGTAGTCGGAGGCGCCGCTGGCAATCTTGTACAGGTGGTTGCCCGACTGGTCGCGCAGATAGGTGCCGTAGCGGCGGAAGAGGTCGCTGTAGTATTCCGGCGTCATATTGCCGCCGCAGCCCCAGGCCTCGTTGCCGATGCCGAAGTATTTGACCTTCCAGGGCTTCTCACGGCCGTTGGCGCGGCGCAGGTCGGCCATCGGGGTCTTGGCGTCGGAGGTCATATACTCCACCCATTTGGCCATCTCCTCGACGCTGCCGCTGCCCACGTTGCCGCTGATGTACGGCTCGATGCCCAGCATCTCGCAGAGGTTGAGGAACTCGTGGGTGCCGAAGCTGTTGTCCTCGAGGGTACCGCCCCAGTTGTTGTTCGTGAGGTAGCCGCGCTTCTCCTGCGGGCCGATACCGTCCATCCAGTGGTAGTCGTCGGCGAAGCAGCCGCCCGGCCAGCGCATCACGGGGACCTTCAGCGCCTTGAGGGCGTCGAAGACGTCCTTGCGGTAGCCTTCCACGTTGGGGACAGAGGAGTCCTTGCCCACCCAGAGGCCGCCGTAGATGCAGCGTCCGAGGTGCTCGGAGAACTGGCCGTAGATCTCGGCCGGGATGGTGACGCCGGTGCCGGCGTCGTGGACACGGACGAACGCGTCCTGGGCGGACAGCGAGGCCGTGGCGAGCAGGCAGGCGCCTGCCACGAGCGTAAGGAATCTCTTCATAAGGATCAAGCTTGTATTTTGACAAATATAAGAAAAGTTTTGCGTAAATTTGCTGGGTATGGCGAAGAGTTCCGTCAATGTGGGCGCCCAGTGCGCGCAAATTGTCGAAGACGTCCGGAAAGGCGTCTTCAGTCCCGTCTATCTGCTGATGGGCGACGAGCCGTACTACCCCGAGCTCGTGTGCGACGCCATCCTTGCGCACTGCATCCCCGAAGAGGAGAAGGACTTCAACGAGACCGTCTGCTACGGCTCGGATGTGACTGCCGCCCAGGTGGTTACGGCCGCCCGGCGTTTCCCGATGATGGCGGAGCGTCAGCTGGTTGTGGTGAAGGAGGCGCAGATGATGAAAGGCATCGAGGACCTGGCCCTCTACTGCGCCGAGCCCCTCGACAGCACCGTGCTCGTGATCCTGATGCACAAGCCCCCGCCCTGCGGGATTACGAGATCCCCGGCTGGATCCAGTCCTACTATGCCTCCCGCGGGCTGCAGATCGAGCCCCAGGCGGCCGAACTGCTGGGCGAGTCGGCCGGCACCGAACTGTCCACCCTCGTGGTGGAGACGGACAAGCTGACGAAGAACCTGCCCGAAGGCGCCACCCGCGTGACCGTCGCGGACATCGAGCGGAACGTGGGCGTGTCCCGCCAGTTCAGCATCTTCGAACTCACGCGGGAACTCTCCTACAAGCACGGGGCGAAGGCGCTGGGCATCGCCGCCCACCTGGGCGACAGCGCCAAGTTCGCGATGCCGATGGCCGTGAGCGCCCTGTTCACCCACTTCAGCCGCATCCTGCGCTACGGCGCGCTGCTGGAGCGGAGCCGCCAGCCCTCGCCCGAAGACAAGGCACGCGCGCTATCCGGCGTGAATCCCTATTTCTACCGGGAATACGACGCCGCCGTGCGCAACTACCCCGTCCGCAAGGCGATGGCGGCCGTGTCGCTGCTCTGCGAGTACGACTACCTGGGCAAGGGCGGGGATGGAGCAGCAGCTTCGCCGGGGGAACTCCTGACGGAGCTCACGGCGAAGCTGCTCAATCTGTAGGTATTTACTCCCCTATTTCAGGGTCTCTTTGATGACCTTGCGGCCGGCATAGTTGAGATGCCCCTGTTTGGCCACGTAGTCCTGGATCATCTGGGCGGTCTGGTAGTTCATGGCGCGGCCCTGGTCCTTGCGCGGGCTGGTGCTGATGGAAGCCACATAGGTGTTGGTCACGACCTTGTAGCTGTTCTTGAGGTTCAGCTTCTTGCCGTCAGGGCCGTAGAGCACCAGGTTCTTGATCTTGGACGGGTTCTTCTTGTCCTTGATGAGCTCGCAGGTGATGCCGCTCACCACCGGGAAACGGTCTTCGTCGGCAGCGCAGCAGGACAAGAGCATCTGGCGGAGTTCCTCGCCGGTGATGGTCAGCTCCACGGCATCGTTGCCGAACGGGTCGAGTTTGAGGATGTCGGACACCGTGAAGGGGCCGGCCGGCAGGTAGTCGTAACGCACGCCGCCGTAGTTGCAGAAGCCCACGTCGGCGCCGCCCATCTCGCGGAAGGAATCGGCCATCAGGATGCCCAGTTCCTCATAGGAGGTGAAAGGCGCGTCGATGGTGCCCACCACGCGCTCGAATTCGGGATTGGTGCAGAAGAAGTCCGTCATAAGTTCCACGACGCGGTTCTTCTTCGGATAGTCCTGGACCTCGATGTTCTCCGCCTTCTTGGCGGTCACCTTGCCGCCGTCCACGGTCAGCGTAGTGTGCGTGACGCGCTGCAGGCGGTTGACGTTCTGGGTGATCATCACGCCGTTGTGGATCTCGCCGCCGGCAAGCTGGGTGTGCGAATGACCGCTGACGATAAGGTCGATCCAGGGAACCCGGGCGGACAGGTCCACGTCGCCCTCGTATCCGATGTGGGACAGGAGGATGACCACGTCGCACTTGTCGCGCAGCCAGCTGTACTGCTGGAGCGTCTCCTCCGGCGGGAGGAAGGTGAAACCCTTGCAGTTGTCCGGATGGGAATCCGGATGCCCGGAGATGCCGATCTGCACAATGCCCACGATGCCCACGGTCATCCCGTTCACGTCGAATATCTCGTACGGACGCAGGTGCATCCCCCACGACGGATCCGGAATCACGTTGCAGCAGATGTAGTCGAAGGTGGACAGGTTGATGAGGCGTGTGAGGCCGGCGGGGCCCGAGTCGAACTCGTGGTTGCCCAGCGTGGTGGCCTTGAAGCCCACCTGGTTCATCAGCGCCACCATCGGGTAGGCCGGGATTTCGTAGATGTCGTTCAGCGGGTCGCCGGTACGGTTGTCACCCGCCGAGAGGATGAGCAGCGAGGGGTACTGCGCCCGCAGACTGTCGGCGATGGCCGCCAGCTGGGGGAAGTTCTGGATCTTCGCGTGCATGTCGTTGGCCGACAGGATATGGAGTTCCTTCGGCTGGGCGAAGGCGGAAAGCGCAAGCGCGCCGGCCGCGGCAAGGGTCAGCAGGATTCTTTTCATAGGGCTTTGTATTTGATGGTCTGGCCTTCGGTCAACGGGGCGTCGAGGTCGATGGGGTGCCCCCAGACATCGAAAACGTCCACTTTCTCGACCAGGGAGAGGTCGAACTTGCGGATGCGGAAATACTTCAGCAGCGCGTGCCGGGCGGTCGCTCCCTCGAAGATCTCGAGGGTCCGGCGGTTGACTTTCACTTTCATCTTTGTCAGGTTTTAGTTTCTATCCTCGCAAATATAGTAAAAAAGACCAAAAAAAGGCCGCCCGAAGGCGGCCGATCGATTATCTGTTGCAACCGAGGGAAAGGATGGCTCCCGGAAAGGCCGGCGTGCCCGGCGGTCAGAACTCTATCCGCCAGCTGAAGTTCGGCAGGATTGGCAGCAGAGCCATCTCCTTCCAGGTCTCCTCCGCCGTATCGTAATAGAGCGTGAAAGGATTGAAGTGGTTCAGAAGATTGCATACGCCCAGGTTCAGTTCGTTTGCGACCCGCCCCCGTTTCCACTGTATACGGTAGTTCGCGTCCAGCCTGATAATCGGGGACATCTGATGATTATTGATTCCTGAGAAGTACTCCAGATTCAAGGGACTGCCGAACGGAGATTTCATCACGTAACGCTCCCCGCGGCCGTTCACCCAGTTTCCGTCCTGATAGATGAAGGACAGGCTGATCCCCTTCCACTCCACCGACGCGTTCGCGACCACCCGCCGGTCGAACGGCGCGTGGAAGGGCTGCCCCTCGTTTACAGACGGGAACTCCTTCCGGGTGGCCTTGGAGACCGTGGCCGACGCCCTGGCGTAGAACGCATCCCCATTATACTCATAAAGCAGTTCGATACCCCGCGCGTCACCTTTCCCTACATCTACGGTCTCCTCCCATTCCGCCTGCACAGGACTGAACAGGTTCGACGCATCCCGGTAGTAAACCAGATGATCCATTTCGCGGATGAAAGCGCCTGCGGACAGCAAACTGCGGCCGAAACTCAGTTCCAGCCCGGCATAGCCCTGCATCAGTTCCTCCGCGGGAAGGGCGGCCGCCGCCGGGACGATCAGGTCCATCGTCCAGCCCAGCGGAAGACCTTCCAGGATATGGTAATACTGCGAGATCCTGTCAAAGGTCCCCTCCACGGCCAGGAACGAGGCCACCCGCCATTTCGCCGAGACATTGAAATCCGGTATCAAGAACGCGGCGTCGCTCCTGAAGCGGTTCAGGCGGGCGCCCGCCGCCGCTTCCAACCGTTCCGACTTCCATTCGCCCTGCGCCCAGGCACTGAGCAGCACGGAGTTCCGGTGGTTGATTCCAGCACCCGCCTGGGCGGGCGCGAAGAAGCCGAAACGCGCCTTCAGCCCGGCGTTCAGGCCGAAATGCGGCCCCAGCGGGAATCGGCCGTCCGCCGAAAGGCTGACCTCGTTCAGGATGGACTTCAGCGAGAAGTCATAGTCCTGCCCCCGGAAACTCTTCCGCTGCTCCTGGACGCTCCGGTAGCCGTCGAACGAAGCCGACAGGTCCAGCCGTCCCCAGTCCCGTTCGTGGTGCGACTGCACCGCGCCGATCACGTTCCCCCAACCCATCCGCTCATTCGATCCGTCCGTTCCCAGGAAACCGTAGCTGTCCCGGCTGCCCAGCGCCCACACCGACAGGCTGTTCCGCCGGTCTATCTGCCAACTGAACTTCCCGTACAGGTCGAACACCCCGGCCCGGAAGCGCTCGAGGCCGCCCAGGCCGCCCTGCATCAGGCCTTTCAGCGCCAAGTATTCCAGCGACAACGGCGAAATCCGTCCGGCAGCCACCAGGGTGCATTTCTCCCCGACAGGGGTGCTCACGCCGGCTCCCGCCAGGAAATTGTTCAGTGTCGCGTTCACCTTCAATTGGCCGGCGGTCGGCTGCACGGTCTGCAACGCGACGTGCGAGGAGGAGAAGTTCCCCTGCGCACCGCCGAAGCCGCCCTTCACGAAACGGGCGGACCCGATCACATCCGAGGGCAGCACGGTCGTCAGGCCCAGCAGGTGGGAATACCCGTATACCGGGACTCCGTCCACGGTCAGCAGGTTCCCCCCACCGTTGCCGCCGCGCACATAGAACGCCGAGGTCCCGTCCGCTCCCGTCGCCACACCGGGAAGCGACTGCACCCAGCGCAGCGCATCGCCTTCCCCGAGCGGGGACGCCGTCGCACGGATCCGTTCCGGCGAGGTCAGCACCACGCCCACGTCCCGCTGCATCCGGCGCTGCGCCGTGATCCGGGCCGCCTCCAGCGAGTCCCGGAGCTCCAGTTCCTGCCCCCGCAGGGGAAAGCACACCAAAGCAAGAAGGAGCGAAAGATAAACGTAGGAAATGATTCTCATGCTACATAAAAATATAGTTTGGCCTCACTCCTGCTTCCCAATACAATCTTTGCTCCGTCTTGGCACCGAAAATCCCCAACCCATTCTGCACATTCGTATAGATATTCTTCCTGGAGAACAATGATGAGTAGCCGGGAAGGGCATCCTGCTGCATCCCCAAAGCAAAAACCTCTTTCAGGAACCGGTCATATTCTTCTGACGGTGCCAGAAAAAGAATATGTCCCTCAGAAGACTGAAAATCATCGCCACCAGACCAATTGCCGCAAATAACAGGTCCGTAAATTGAGAACCATCCGGGGGGATTCCCAGCCGACTCCCGGGCGGCCTCCCAGGCAGGGGGAATCCGGAGCACCCGGTCATGGATCGGACGACCTTTGACGCCTTCATAATACCCGACCCAGCCATTCTCCTTCCTCAATTCTTCCAACTCTGAATAAGTGTTCTCTTCAACTCTAGATATAAAAGAATCCATCTGCCACAAACGGTCGGTAACATTGAACGGGTCCACCGTAAGCAGGCTCGTAGCAAGCCATTCCGCCACTTTGTGCTCTCTCGTTTCCACATCGTAGTTCCGCCCTATTATCCAGCACGAGCCTTCCGGCAGACTGCTAGTCCTGTACAGTACCCCAAGTTCCCGTTCCTGTTCATCCAAATCCCAGACGCTGACTTTTGCCCCCCGTGGCCCTTCTCTCGGGATAATCCACCAACCGTCATAAAGAGAATTCACTCGGGTCACTATGCTCAAAGATGCCGGCATCGTGGTCGTAGCAGATATTTCTTCCCACCCGGGAATCCTCACCACCAGCCGGTACGCGTGTTCCGGAATGGCGGCGTAATCCAGAAACCATTTTTCATTGACCCCCCTGCGGAATCGTCCCGCCTCCTCCCCCGTCGACTCGTCATACAAAGTAATGACCGCATTCACGAGGGCTCCCTGTTCCGCCGGCGTGGCGATGTCCGTCAAACCCAATGTGAGCACTTGCTTGTCCGCTACGGTCAGAACGCAATTCACAACCACCCCCGCCGGCCCCTCTGGAGTCAGGTCCGCCACGCGGGTGCAGGCCGTCCATGCAAAACACGCAAGCAACAGGACGGAGAATACACGAGAAATATCCAATCGCATCACTTGTTTATTTATTTGTATTTGCAAATATACTATTTTAACGGGGGAGGCTCCCGAGTCAAAAAATCAGTGCTAGCCCAACACCGGATGGCATCATCCCGAAATCCACCTCAACCTGCGATACTCCTCCTTCTGCCGTCAGGTCCCGTTCAACGATTTTCAACCGTCCTTTACCGGATTCATAGAGAATCAAACCCGTCAACCCAAGTACGGCCGCCGTACCCGCTGAAACATAGAAATACAACGGTCCGAGGTGTGTGTTAAGAATACGGCCATGTTCCCGGATTTCTCTTCTTGCATTGAGATAAGAAGACAACTCGATAGCACCACCTGCAGCCAAAATACCACCGGACACGTACAGCAAGGTCCGTCCGGCAGTCAGTTCACCGTATCCTCTTTGATACAAAGATGCCTGGTAAGGGTTCAGATAGTCCGACGCATTCTTTCGTGTCACTTTTTCTCCATCCATGAACAAGATGCCCCGGGACCAACTCGAGGAGACATCCGGCTTTACCTGCGCCTGCACATAAACCGAAGAAGGAAAAAGTAGAAGAACAATGAGAAAGAGACGGTATATCTTCATAGGTCTGCTATTCCACTCTAAAGATAACAATTTTATATTAATTTTATAGGAACCTTTAGAAGGTAATATTTACATTGGTTTGACCTGACGGAATATCATATGTTATTACCCTAAAATGGAAATTATTTCCGGCGGTTCTCCGCCACCACCGTTTTGTGCTTTTACCAAAGGGGAACAAAGACAAACGGACAAAACAAGCAAAAGAAACTTTTTCATGACAAATAGATTATTTGTCACAAATGTATGTATTGTGCTCGTTCGTTAATCAATCCGGCAACACCGAGAATCTTACAAATGCCTTTATAATTTCCTGGAAATCAACGTATTGAAAAATGCAAGGAAGCCAAAATCTTACACACCTCCACCCCATCAGCAAGACAACACAGAATATGTTGGTTATCAGCGAATTACCCCCCCCCCGCATTATTGTCATAATCGTGCCTTTCGTAAGATTATTCCTTTACTAAAGGAGCATACTCCGCCTTTCCGAGCCTCCGGATACGCTCTTCCAGCCGGTGTGTTTTGACATACACATTGCTCATCTGGAGGTTTAAGAGTTCTGCAATCATATCCGGTTTCAGACCAATCAGCCAGCAGCAGAGGAAGAACACTTCCTTCGGACGATTCGCTATGTTCAGATCGGCCTTTAAATGCGATACAATTCCATCAAGCTCCTTGTCAAGCCGACACTCCAACAAACGGCTGTCCTTCTCCAATGCACAAATATCCTGCAAATCCTTCCGCAAAGCCTTGGTCACGTTTGCATCGGAAGAACGGCCCTTCTTTTCCATCCATATCCAATATCCGTACTGCCCGCTTTTCCGAAGGCGCTCCAGACGCTCTACCTTAAGTTGCAGACGCAACTGCGCTAAACGTGAAGAAAAACTATCTGAAAGCATCGAAGTACGGGCCTCCTGTTCTTTTAGGTCCTGTTCCAACTCGGCACGAATTCGCAGAAGGCGGTCTCGTTCCGCCCGAACTCGTCTTTCCCGAAGGAGCAATAAAATGGCTATGAACAATAGCAACGAAACACCCGCCAATGTCCAAACACCCAGCCGGAGCCGTCTTTCTCGTTCTTGCCGGGCGGATTCCTCATAATAATCCTGCAGTGCCTTTGTCACAGACTCGGAAAGGATGGCATTGATCTCCCCGTCTTCTTGGAAGCGCATCTCTTGAAGCAACGCCAATGCTCTTGCCTGATCATCTTTGTACAAGGCTATTCGATACAGCCAAGGCAATGCGGCTTTCCGATTCTCTCTTGACAAGTCCAGAAGACGTGACGACAACACGTTGCAGGTTTGCTGGTCCCCCTTCAACGCAGATGCATAGGCATACGCTCCCACTTCCGCAGGGACCATTTCTCCCTCCGATATAACCCGCTTCTTATCAAGCAGTTGAATGGCTCCAGACGGATCCTTGTCCGGTTGAAGCAACTTCATCCGCGCATAGTTCGACAGGAATACCGTCATCGCGTGAGGATAGGCCTCGGAATTGGCAATGGCTTCTTGGTAAAGGGAATCCGCTTTTGCCCAGTCCCGACGCGTATGATATACTAAAGCAAGCCCGCCCAGGGCAGACTTATACATCGGATCGCCTGCTTCTTTGAAGGTCATAAGTGCCTTCTCAATGTACTCCTGCTCTTTATCCGTATTATAGACATTGTTGTACACGCTGGCCATTGCTTCGTACAATAATCCGACAGCGTGGGCGTCTCGCGTTTTCCCCACCAATTCCTCCGCCCGGGCAAAGTACACCACGGCATTTTTCTGATCCCCGCTCGCCTGGGCTATGCAACCCTGATAATAGAGCGTCTTCATCTTTTCATCGGCAGAGCCGTGACGGGCATACCACGCAGCGGCATCATCGATCAACCCCGGAACTGTCAGGTCTCGGTAGTTCTTCGCCTGGGCCATCGTTCGCAGCAGCGAGTACCGGGCCCGCAGGGCGCGGGTGGTCAGGGCCGTGGTGTCCACGCCTTCCAGCACCGCCAGGGCGCTGTCGGGGCGGTCGTTGATATAGGACTCCACATTATCAAGCACGGCATTTACCTGTCGGCGAGATGGTTGAGTACAGGCCGGACATAGGAAGACAAGCACCAGAAAAAGCGCTGTTTCGGTGAAAAATCGTTTCATCAATCCAAAAATAGCGCTTTTCTGTCAGTTATCAAATAGCCCGGAACCGGACCCATACGCACGCCCGGAAGGTCAGGCGACAAAAAAGGCCGCCTTGCGGGCGGCCCTGTACAAAGGTTTAATTCTCGAATTTCTTTTCCTTGACGCGGGTGAGTTTTTCCTTCATCGCGTCCGCGGCCTCCGTGATCGCGTTCTCGAAGGTGTCGGCCTCGCGCTCGATGATGAGCTCTTCGCCCGGGATGTGGATCTGGATCTTGGCCAGCTTGCCTTGTTTGAGATGGTCTTCGAGCGCCACCTCAACCTCTTCCGTCAGTCCTTCACAGAAGCGGGACAGGCGGGAGACTTTCTTTTCTACGAAGGCGGTGAGCTGCTCACCGGCTTCGAACTTCAGGGCCTTGAATTTAATCTCCATGGTTTCCGTCGTTTTTTGCCCTTGGATGGGCGGATTTATAAACACTTTGCAGCCGCTCGATGGAATTGTGCGTGTAGACCTGGGTGGCCGCCAGGGAGGAGTGGCCCAGCAGCTCCTTGATGGAGTTGAGGTCTGTTCCCTCGTCCAGGAGTTCCGTCGCCAGGGTGTGCCGGAGCACGTGGGGCGACTTCCGGCCGCTGATGCCTTCCACCCCGCCGAGGGCCGCCTTGACCTGCCGGTCCACGAAGACCGGGTAGAGGCGCCCCCCTTTCGGGGTCTGCAGGAGCGGGGCCTCCGGGGCCTTGTCCGCGCATTTCAAAGAGTCTTGCGATTGTAAATATAACAAAATTTCGTCACAAAGTGAAGGGAGCAGCGGAATTTCCCGCATTTTGTCGCCTTTGCCCCGTACGCGCAGTACGCGGCGGGCGAAGTCGACCGAGTTCCGGTTCAGGGAGATGAGTTCGCTGCGGCGGATGCCGGTGCCGTACAGCAGGCCGAGGATCATCCGTTGCAGCTGGTCTTCGTATTTGCCGTATTCCAGTACGCCTTTCGTCCGCTCGAAGTATGCTTTCATCGCGTCTTCCCGGTAGAAGACCGGCAGGCGTTTTTCCTGTTTCGGGCGGGAGACCAGGCGCACGGGGTTGCTCGCCAGCAGTCCCTCTTTCATCAGGAATTTGCAGAAGCCGCTGAGCACGCTCAGGTGCAGGTTCACCGTCTTCGCGCCCTCCCCTTTTTCGTCCATCAGGTACACCTCGTAGTTCCTGATCATCTGGACCGACAGTTCTTCGCTCCACGGCAGCCAGCCCCCTGAAACGTCCGGCTGCGCCGGACCCCTCCCACTTCCTTCGGAAGCGGGCCCCTCCCTCTTACGAAGCCGAGGGTGGCTACGGTTTCCGGGGGCTGCTGCCGCTTCCGCTACGCCTGTCGGTTCACTGACAGGTTCGCCGCTATGCGAAGAAGTGAAAGATGAGAACTCGTCGAGGACGCCGCGGTAGATTTCGACGGTGCGGGGGGAGTAGCGGCGGATGGTGGAGAGGTATGTGAGGTAGCGCCCGATCATACTTCGTGCAGGCCGAATTCGGGGGCGTGCAGGCGCATGAAGGCGTCGGCTTCCTCGAAGTTGTTGCCGATCACCCCGTCCAGGATGGCCTCCTTGACCAGGTCCTTCAGCAGGCCGATCTCCCGGCAGGGCGGGATGCCGTACACCCGCATCACGTACTCGCCGTCGATGGGGTTCTTGAAATTGCGGATGGCGTCCTTCTCCTCCACTTCCACGAGCTTGCGCCGGACCAGATCGAAGTTGGCGCGGATGCGCGCGACCTTCGCCTCGTTCTTGGAGGTGATGTCCGCGTTGCACAGGATCATCAGGTCGTCGATGTCGTCGCCGGCGTCGAAAAGGAGGCGCCGCACGGCAGAGTCGGTGACTTCCTCGTCCACGAGCGCGATGGGCCGCAGGTGCAGCCGGACGAGCTTCTGGACGTATTTCATCTCGTCGAGGGGCAGGCGCAGGCGGTCGAAGATCTTCGGCACCATCCGGGCGCCGACGACCTCGTGGCCGTGGAAGGTCCAGCCCAGCGCCGGGTCGTAGCGTTTGCTGGCCGGCTTGCCGATGTCGTGCAGCAGCGCGGCCCACCGGAGCCAAAGCTTATCGGAAACCTCCGCCACATTGGTGAGGACGGCGAGGGAGTGGGCGAAATTATCCTTGTGGCCGCGGCCGTCGACGGTTTCGATGCCCTTGAGAGCGAGGAGTTCGGGCAGGACGTACGGCAGCAGGCCGGCCTCGTCCATCAGGCGGAAGGCCAGGGCGGGGCAATCCGTCTGCAGCATCTTGTTGAGTTCCTCCGCGACGCGCTCGCAGGACAGGATCTGCAGCCGGTCGGCCATCCGCCGCATCGAGGCCATCGACTCCGGGACGATCGAAAAGCGGCGTTCGGGGGTGGAGAGCTTCGCGGCGAAACGGACGGCGCGCAGCATGCGGAGCGGGTCGTCGGAATAGGTGGTGTCGGGGTCCAGCGGGGTGCGGATGATACCGGCGTCCAGGTCGCGGATGCCGCCGAAAGGGTCCACCAGGGCGCCGAAGTCCTCCCGCTGCAGGGAGAAGGCCATCGCGTTGATGGTGAAGTCCCGGCGCTTCTGGTCGTCTTCCAGGGTGCCGTTCTCGACGATGGGCTTGCGCGACTCGCGGCGGTAGGATTCGCGGCGGGCGCCCACGAACTCGACCTCGTCGCCGCGGTAATGCAGCATCGCCGTGCCGAAGTTCTTGAAGTAGGACACGTGGCTGTGCGTGCGCTCCCCCACCGCGCGGGCGAAGTCGATGCCGCTGCCCTCCACGACGATATCCACGTCGGTGCAGGGGCGGCCCAGGAAGCAGTCGCGCACGAAGCCACCGATCACGTACGCGCGGACCCCTTTTTCAGCGGCCACGTCGCGCACGATGCGGAAGATCGGGCGGTCCAGGAACTCTCCGGTTATCGTTGACATAGCATTTCTTCATAGTCGGGGATGTGCCCGCACGGGACGAAGGTCTCCCCTTCCAGCCTGTAAAGATAGGTTAAATTTCCGTTTGTCACGGCCAGGAAACGCACGCCCAGCACGGAATTGTAGCGCATCGCCTGCTCGAGCACCCCGGCGTCGAGGGTGATTTCGGGCCGCTTGCATTCCGCGACGAGCAGCGGCGCGCCGGAGCGGTCATAGACCAGGATGTCGGCGCGCCAGGGCTTCTGCCCGAACTTGAGTGACACTTCGCTCATCATCAGGTGCAGCGGGACCCCGAAAGTTTCGTGGAGCTGCAAGATGAACCACTGCCGCACCCGTTCCTCGGGTGTGGCAGTGACTCTCTTTTTGCGGAGCGGGTCCCAGATCTGCTCCATTGCAAATTATTTCTTGCAACGCACCGCGGCTTCCTCGATGGGGAAAGCGGCCTTGTAGTTCTCGAGGTAGGCCTCGAAACCGGCCACGTCCGCAGGATCCGGCGCAATCTCGGTACCCGTGTTCCCGGCGAAGACGATCTTGTCCAGGAAGTCGGGCAGGCTGAGCTTGCCGCCGTTGTTCACGAGGTAGGAAGCCAGCAGGGCGATGCCCCAGGCGCCGCCTTCCCCGGCCGTCTCCATCACGGAGATGGGCGAGTTCAGGGCGGCGGCCAGGAAGCGCTGGCCCACGACCGGCGTCTTGAACAGGCCGCCGTGACCGGTGATGCGGTCCACCTTGACCTGCTCGTCCCGGAACAGCACGTCGTTGCCGATCTTCAGCACCGCGATGGATCCGTACAGCTGGGCACGGAAGAAATTCGCCAGCGAGAAGTTGTCGGAAGCGCCGCGGACGAACAGCGGACGTCCCTCCGCGAAGCCGGTGACCGGCTCGCCGGAGACGTAGTTGAAGGCCACCAGGCCGCCGCAGTCGGGATCGCCCTCGAGGGCGTGCGTGTACAGGATGCGGTAAATGTCGTGCTTGTCGCTCACGGGGCCCAGCAGCTGCTGGTACTCGCGGATCATCTTCACCCAGGCGTTCAGCTCGGACGTGCAGTTGTTGCAGTGCACCATCGCGACGAGCTTCCCGTCCGGCGTGGTGACGATGTCGATCATCTCGTTCGGCTTGGACAGTTCCTTCTCCAGGACGATCATCGAGAAGGAGGAAGTGCCGGCCGAGACGTTGCCCGTGCGCGGGCGGACGGCGTTCGTCGCGACCATGCCGGTGCCGGCGTCGCCTTCCGGCGGACACAGCGGGACGCCCGCCTGCAGGTGGCCGGAGATGTCCAGGCGCTTGGCGCCGGTCTCGGTCAGGCAGCCGGCCGGTTCGCCGGCGCTCACCACCTTGGGCAGGATGTCGCGCAGCTTCCAGGAGAACTTGTGCGGAGCGACGAGCTTTTCGAACTTCTCCACCATGTCGGCGCGGTAGTTCCCGGTTTCGGGATCCACCGGCAGCATGCCGGAGGCGTCGCCCACGCCCAGGACCTTCTCGCCGGTGAGCTTCCAGTGGATGTAGCCGGCGAGCGTGGTCAGGTAGCCGATGTCCCCCACGTGGGGTTCATTGTTCAGGATGGCCTGGTAGAGGTGGGAGATGCTCCAGCGGAGCGGGATGTTGTACACGAACAGCTTGGACAGCTCCGCGGCGGCGGGTCCGGTGTTGGTGTTGCGCCAGGTACGGAACGGGACGAGCAGGTGTCCGCCCTTGTTGAAGGGCATATAGCCGTGCATCATCGCGCTGATGCCGATGGCGGCCAGGTGCTCGATCTCCACGTCGTAGCGCTTGCGCACGTCGGCGCGGAGGTCGGAATAGCACTGCTGCAGGCCGAACCAGATCACCTCCTTGCTGTAGGTCCACAGGCCGTCCACGAGCTGGTTCTCCCACTCGTAGCTGCCCTGGGCGATGGGAATGTGATCCTCGTCCACCAGCACCGCCTTGATGCGGGTGGAGCCGAATTCGATACCGAGGACGGCCTTGCCGGATTCGATGGTTCTCGTTGCGTCCATAGGCTTACTTGAGCGCCTTGTTCAGCATGTAGTAGACCTCGTTCATCCGGAGCTCCTTCTTGAACTCGGGGATGGTGGTGCACTTGTTGATGTGGACGAACTCGATGCCGGTCATCTCGGCAAAGTCGTCCCAGTAGTCCGCCGTGATGTCATAGCTGAAGGCGGAGTGATGGGTACCGCCGGCGAGGATCCAGGCGCCTGCACCCACCTCGAAGGTAGGCTGCGGGACCCAGAGGGCGGAGGCCACGGGGAGCTTGGGCATCGGCTTGGGCTCGATGCACTCCACGTCCTGCGCGATCAGGCGGAAACGGTTGCCGAGGTCCACCACGGTGGCCTTGATGCCGGGGCCGGTCTTCGAGGTGAAGACCAGGCGGGCGGTCTGCTGCTTGCGGATGCCGATGCCGAGGAAGTGCACCTCCAGCTTCGGTTTGTCGCTCGCGATCATCGGGCAGATCTCGAGCATGTGGCTCTGCAGGCAGGAGCTGCGGTCGCCGGCGAAGTTCAGGGTGTAGTCCTCTAGGAAGGAGCAGCCGGTGGGCAGGCCCTGGGACATCACCCACAGCGTGCGGTACAGGCAGGCGGTCTTCCAGTCGCCCTCGGCGCCGAAGCCGTAGCCCTCTGCCATCAGGCGCTGCGAGGCGAGGCCCGGGATCTGGTCGAAGCCGCAGAAGTCCGGGGCGTTCACGTCGGCGTCGCCGAGGTCGTCGAAGTTGGTGGTGAAGGCCGTCGCGCCCTCGTCCTTCAGGACGCGGCGCAGGGCGATCTCCGCCTTGGCGGAATTGCGCACCTTCTCCCAGTACACCTGCTCGCCGGACTCGTCGATCTTGATGGTATAGAGCTTCTTGTACTCTTCCACCAGCGCGTCGGTCTCGGCGTCGGTGACCTTCTTGTAGTACTCCATCAGGGAGGACACCGGGTAGTAGTCCACGTGGTAGCCGAGGCGCTGCTCGAACTCCACACGGTCGCCGTCGGTCACGGCCACGTTGTTCATGTTCATGCCGAACATCAGGCAGCGGACGGCCTTGGCGTCGGCGACGCCGGCGGCCACGCGCGCCCAGACGGCGATCTTCTTCTGGGCCGCCTCGCTCTTCCAGTAGCCGACGACCACCTTGCGGGGCACGCGCATGCGGGTGCAGATGTGCCCGAACTCGATGTCGCCGTGAGCGCTCTGGTTGAGGTTCATGAAGTCCATGTCGATCTTGTCCCAGGGAATTTCGGCGTTGTACTGGGTGTGGAAGTGAAGCAGCGGCTTCTCCAGGGCCTGGAGGCCCTTGATCCACATCTTGGCGGGCGAGAACGTGTGCATCCAGGTGATGACGCCCACGCACTTGGGCTCGTTGTTCGCAGCCTTCATCACGTCTTCCACCTCGCGGCTGCTGTTGGCCGTGCCCTTATAGACGATCTTGACGGGGATGTTGCCGGAGGCGTTCAGGCCGTCGACCATCTCCTTGGAGTGTCCGTCCACGGCGACCACCGCATCCCCTCCGTAGAGGAGCTGCGCACCGGTCACCCACCATAATTCACAATTTTCAAATGCCATTTTCGTTATGAGTTTTAATGTTGTCGTTATTTCTTTTTCTGGCCGTAATAGGCGTTCGGGCCGTGCTTGCGGCTGTAATGTTTTTCAATGAGGTGCCGGTTCATCGCGGGGACGTGCTCCACGAGGTCCAGCGTGTTCAGGTGCAGGGTCGAGGCGATGAAGGCCATCTTGGCAACCTCCTCCAGAACCACGGCGTTGTGCACCGCGTTGTCGGCGTCCGTGCCCCAGGCGAAGGGGCCGTGGTTGCGCACCAGCACGGCGGGCGTGTCGTCGGGGTTCATCCCCTCGAAGCGCTCCACGATCACGTTGCCGGTCTCCTTCTCATATTCGCCGAAGACTTCCTTTTTCTTCATATCGCGCGTGCACGGGATGTCGTCGTGGAAGTAGTCCGCGTGCGTCGTGCCGATGTTCGGGATATCCCGGCCGGCCTGGGCCCAGGCGGTGGCGAAGGTCGAGTGCGTGTGCACCACGCCCCCGATGTTCGGGAAAGCCCGGTAGAGCACCAGGTGCGTCGGGGTGTCGGACGAAGGGTTCAGCTCCCCTTCCACCACCTTGCCGTCCAGGTCCACGACGACCATGTCGGACGGCTTCATGTCGTCATAACTGACACCGGAGGGCTTGATGACCACCAGCCCGCTCGCGCGGTCGATGGCGGACACGTTGCCCCAGGTGAAAATGACAAGGCCGTGCCGGACCAGATCGAGATTGGCCCGGCACACCTTGGCTTTGAGTTCTTCAAGCATAGACTACCAGAAGTAAATGTAGAACGCGACCGTGAAGGCCAGGATGATGACGGAGTGGATGACGTCCCATTTGTTCCAGGAGGCGCGGGTGGCGGCCTTCTGTTCCGGGGTGGCCGTGCCGAAACACAGGCCCTCGACCTGCTTGTCCGCCGGCTTCGGGGTCAGCATGGTGACCACGATGGCCAGCACGACGCAGAAGAGGAACATCCACACGCAGAATGCGTACACGTTCAGTTCGTTGAAGATGAATGTGAAGACGTTGTGCGCCTGCGGGTTGATGATCATCGTGATCAGGCGGGTGAAACCGAGCACCAGACCGACGATGAGGGTCCACATACCGGCCTTCGGGGAGGTCTTTTTCCAGCAGATACCCAGCAGGAACACCGCGGCGATGGCCGGAGCCAGCAGGCTCTGCACGCTCTGGATGTAGTTGTACAGGCTCTTGCCCATGCGCTGGATGACGAAGATCCACAGCACGCCGAGAACGACCACCACCACGGTGGCGATACGGCCGATGCGCACAAGCCTCTGCTCGTCGGTATCCGGGTGCTTGCGCTTGTAGATATCGATCGTGTAGAGCATGGCGGAGGAGTTGTACAGGGAAGCCAGGGAGCTCATCAGGGCGGCGAGGATACCGCAGATCACCACGCCCTTCAGGCCGACCGGAAGCAGGGTGTTGACCAGCATCGGGAAGGCGATGTCGGGGTTGGCGACGGTACCGTCGGGCTGGACCTGGAGCGCAACGGCGAGTTGCTGGCCGATGGCGGTTTCAGGATGCTTGGTGAGCGCGAAGGCGATCATGCCGGGGATGAGGAACAGGAACACCGGCAGGAGCTTGAGGTAGGCGCCGAAGATGGTACCGCGGCGGGATTCCTTCTGGTTCTTGCCGGAGAGGACGCGCTGGACGATGAACTGGTCCGTACACCAATACCAGAAGCCGATGATGGCGGAGCCGAAGAGGGCGCCGTACCAGGGGAATTCCGGATCCTTGCCGGAGCGCATCAGGTCGGTCATCGTGTCGCCGAAGTCATTGACGGGCTGGGCGTTGCAGATGGACATCATCTCGTTCCAGCCGCCAAGCTGCCTGAGACCGAGCCAGAGGATCACGAGCGAGCCCAAGAGCAGGATCGGCGTCTGGAGGACGGAGGTCTTCAGCACGGATTCCATACCGCCGATGACGGTGTAGATGGCGGTGATGATCACGAGGGCCAGGGCGGCCACCCAGAAGTTGATGCCCAGCAGGGTGTTCAGCGCGAGGCCGCCGGCGAGGACGGTCACGGACACCTTGGTGAGGACGTAGCTGGCGAGCGACAGCCAGGTCAGGATGCCGCGGCTCTCCTTGTTGTAGCGCTTCTCGAGGAACTCGGGCATCGTATAGACCATGCTGCGCTCGTAGAAGGGCACGAAGACCCAGCCGAGGATGAGGATCATCCAGCCCTGGATCTCCCAGTGGGCCTGGGCCATGCCGGCGGAGGCGCCGGTGCCCGCGAGGCCGATGAGGTGCTCGGAGCCGATGTTGGAGGCGAAGATGGACGCGCCGATGGCGATCCAGGTGGCGCTGCGGCCGCTCAGGAAGTAGTCGCCGGAGGTCTCTTTCTTCTTGCGGGAGACGTCCCAGCAGATCCAGACCATCGCCAGGAAGAAGATTCCGATGACGATCCAGTCCCAGGATGCGAGGGAGATGCGGTTCAGGTCCGCAGCCTGTAAAGGCAGGAAATCAAGCATAGTATAACACGTTTAACGGATTATTTCACGCTGAAGGCGAAGACGCAGTGGCTGTGATAGGTCTCGCCGGGACGGAGCACGACGGACGGCCACTCGGGCTTGTTGGGGCTGTCGGGATAGTGCTGCGTCTCCAGGCAGATGCCGGTGCGCTGCTGATAGACAACGCCGCCCTTGCCGGTCACGGTGCCGTCGAGGAAGTTGCCGCTGTACACCTGGATGCCGGGCTCGTCGGTATACACCTTCAGGTCGATGCCGGTCTGGGGGCAGTACAGTTCGGCGGCCACCACGTCCATGCTGCCCTTGGTGTCCAGGACCCAGTTGTGGTCGTAGCCGTTGCCGTTCTTGAGCTGTTCGAACTCGAACTCGGTGATGTGGTCGCCCACCTTGTGGGGCGTGGTAAAGTCCATCGGGGTGTCCGCGACGGGGAGGATCTCGCCGGTGGTCATGTAGGTGTCGTCCACCGGGGTGTAGGACGAGGCGTTCACATACAGGACGTCGTCGCAGATGCTGTGGTTCGCCGGGTCGCCGGACAGGTTGAAGTAGGAGTGGTTGGTCATGTTGATGATCGTCGGGGCCGTGGTGACGGCCTCATAGGCGATCTCGATCCGGTTGTCGTCCGTGAGGGTGTAGGTCACGTGCGCGGTGACGGCACCCGGGAAGTTGTTGTCGCCGTCCGGGGAGTCCATGCGCAGCTTGATGTGGCGGGCGTCCGCCTCGACGACCTTGTAGGGCTGGTACTGCCAGCCGGTCGGCCCGCCGTGCAGGCAGTGGCCGAAATTGTTCTTCGGCAGGTCATACTCCACGCCGTCCAGGGTGAACTTGCCCTGCGCGATACGGTTGGCATAGCGGCCGATGGAGGCGCCGAAGTCGGACTGGTTGTTCTCGGGATAGTAGTCCTCGACCTTGTCGAAACCCAGGACCACGTCGCGCTTCACCCCGTCCTTGTCGGGCAGGACGATGGACGTGATGCGGCCGCCGAAATTGGTGACGGTCACTTCCATCCCGGATTTGTTGGACAGCTTGTAGAAACGGTTGCCCTCCTCCTTCGTGCAGGAGAGGGCCGCCACGGCGCAAAGCGCCAGCAGAAGGAATTTAGGAGTGTTCATATCGTGTAAAGATAGCAATTTCTCTGGAAAGTATCAAATTTCCGTGTCCACCAGGCGGACTTCGTAGATTCCGCCGACCTGCTTGCCGGGGTGCGCGACGAACTTGATCCGCACCGCGTCGCGGCCGCGGACCAGGGCGTCGGGCACCGGGATCTCCTCCGTGACGAAGGAAGAAGTGTTCCAGCGGCCGGTGTTGTTGACCGACTTCAGCAGGGTGCCGTCCACGAAGATGTCGAACTCGCGCGTCTTCCACTCGCCCACGCCCCAGTACTTCAGGAACAGGGACACGCCGCCGCGGCCGCCGGTCCGCATCAGGTAGCTGAAGGAACGGCCGTTGCGGGCGTCACGGTAGAAGACGTCGTTGTCGTTGCCCGTCACGGAGCCGTCCGTCTGCATCCGGTGGTCCGTCTCCGGCTGCTGCTCGCCCGGCTGCACCTTGTCGCGGCTGCGGGCGTCCAGCGCGGCGAGCGCCGCTTCCTCGCGGGCCGTCTCCTCCAGGTAGTCGGAGTACGCGTCCGGGGTCATCGCCAGCCAGTACATCATGTAACGGGCGTCGTGGATCTCGAAGAAGGGCTGCAGTTCGCCCTCGATGCGGTTGTGCACGTCCGCGGTCAGGCGGAAATGCAGGGGCTTGCCGGGCACCGGTTCCAGCGTACCGGCCAGGGCGTCGATGTCGTCGGCCACGATGAAGGGGGCGTCGGCAATGGGGAGTTTCGTCCCGCTTGCATACTGCCCGAAGCGGCTGTCGTCGGCCAGCAGGTCCTTGAGGTCCTCCGTGCCGGTCTTCTGGCCCAGGAGGATGGGGCCGTGCATCAGGGCCACGTACTGCGGCACGTTGGGCAGGTGCTCCACGCGGTCCGCCATCGGGAAGCGCACTTCCACGACGTCGCCCTTCTTCCAGCGGCGCATCAGGCGCACGTAACCGGCGGGGGCCTTGGAAGCCCTTCTCTTCAGGCGGCCGTTGACGCGGACCTCGAAGGCGCCGTCCTTCACCCAGGCCGGTTTGCGGACCTGCAGGGCGAAGCGGGCGCGGCCGTCCGCGATGCGCAGCACGGCGGACTCCCCGTACGGGAAATCCGTCTCCTGGCGCAGCGTGACGCCCTTTTCGCGCCAGTTCAGTTCAGATGCGGCGAACAGGTTGACGTACAGGTCCTTGCCGCTGTGGGTATAGATGAACTGGCCGTATTTGCCGTGGTTTTCCATGCCGGTGCCCACGCAGCACCACATCGCCTCGTTCGGCACGGAATAGTTGCGGTAGTGGCGCGGGCGGGCGGAGGTGAAGTACACGTAGCCGCCGTGCTCGGGATGCTGGGTGGACAGGATGTGGTTGAACAGGGCCCGCTCGTAGAACTCGGCGTAGCGCGGCTCAGGCGAAACGCGATGCAGATCCTCGGTGAGCTTGAGCATGTTATAGGTGTTGCAGGACTCCGGTCCGTCGATGTCACGGACGAAGTCGATGCAGGCGTCCTTGCTCGGGAAATGCTCCCGGCGGCTGTTGCCGCCGAAGGCCAGGCTGCGGCTCCCGGTCACGTTCTCCCAGAACCAGCGGCCCGCTTCCAGGTAGCCGGCGTCGCCGGTCAGTTCCGCGATGCGCGTGAAGCCGACGGCCTTGGGCACCTGGGTGTTGGCGTGCATGTTGTCCAGGATGTCGTTGTGGTCGCGCATGGCGTCCAGGAGCAGCTTGTGTGAGAAGCGGCGGGCGCAGTCCAGGTATTTCTGCTCGCCGCTGATGGCGAACGCGTCGGCAAGCACCTCGTTCATGCCGCCGTGCTCGTTGCGCAGCATCTGTTCCATCTGCTCGTCGGACAGGCCGGAAGTAATCCACACCGCCCAATCGCAGAAGCGCAGGAACAGGGCGCGCGCCTGCTCGTTGCCGCAGTACACCCAGGCGTCACGCAGGCCGGCGAACATCTTGTGGAGGTTGTAGAAAGGCGCCCAGGCGCTGAAATAGCGCCGGAACTCCCCTGCCTTGAATTCCGTCCACAGCGCGGCGCTGCCGGGGAAGCCGCCCACGTAGTCGAGGCCCCAGTCCGGGTGCTCGCGGGTGTTGGTGTCGGCGACCAGCTGCAGTTCGGACAGCATGTATTCCATCCGGCGGCGGCACTCGGCGTCGCCGGTGGCGGCGTTGATGGCCATCGCCGTCAGGTAATGCCCGGCCACGTGGCCGTCCAGGCCGTCCCAGTTGGGATAGGTCGGCGCCTTGGGTTCCAGGCCCGCTTCCTTGCGGTACGGGGCCAGCAGGCGGTCGCAGTCATACTGCAGCAGGGTTTGGATATTGAGGTCGCGCGCGTGCTTGAGCGGACCGTCCAGCAGGGTGACGTCCCCGAGGGGGAACTCGTCGGCGTAAAGCTTGTCCTGCGCGGGCAGGAAAGAGGCGCAGGCCAGCAGGGCCAGCACACAGAGGAGGATTCTTTTCATTACAGTTGGATCTTTTGGGCTGAACCGTCATATTGGATTTCGCGGGTCGTTCCGTCCGGCGTCACGATGCGGAAGCGGCGCTGCTGCAGCATGCCCGGGAAGGAACCGCGGCGTGCGCCGACGCTGAGCGTGCGGCCGCGGAGGGTGAATTCGATTTCGGAGCAGGCGCCCTGCTCGTAGCGGTAGGTGTCGCCTTCGTCCTCGTAGAGCACGAAGCGGCCGTCGGCGCCGGGATAGACGTGGATCTCCAGGTCGTCCCAGGGCTTCTCACCCGTGTATTGCACGTCCGGGCCGAGCGGGATGATGGCGCCGGCGCGGGCGTAGAGCGGAATGGTCTCCAGCTGCGTGGGGCGCGTGACGGTCTGGCCGCCCCTCAGGCGCCGGCCGGTCCAGAAGTCGTACCAGTCCGTGCCCTTGGGCAGATAGACCTGCGTGCTGCGCGGGGCGCTGAAGTCCACCGGCGTGTCGTCGAAGCGGACCTGTTCCGGGGTGTACTGGGCGTGCACCACCGGGGCGACCAGCAGCGAGCGGCCGAAGAGGAATTCATCGGCGCGCTCCCAGACGGCCTTGTCGGCGGCGAAATCCATTACCAGCGCGCGCTGGAAGGTGCCGTCGGAGGCCGTGACCTCGTGCGAGACGGCATAGATATACGGCAGCAGCGCATAGCGCAGGCGGATGGTCTTCTCGATGGCGTCATAGACCGGCTCGCCGGGGGCGCCGAACTCCCAGATCTCGCGGCGGGAGCTCTCGCCGTGGCTGCGCATCATCGGGCAGAAGGCCCCGTACTGCAGCCAGCGCACGTACAGCTCCTGGAAGAGCGGGTTGCGCGAACAGGAGGCCGTTTCGCCGCGGCGGTTGTAGCCGTTCGGGAAGAAGCCGCCGCAGTCGGAGTTGAAGTTGGGGTTGCCGGTCAGCGCGAAGCCCAGGCCGGCGGGAATCTGCGCACGGAGCGACTGCCAGGAGGAGCCCACGTCGCCGCTCCAGGTGTTGGCGCCGGTGCGCTGCTGGCCCGTCCAGGCGGAACGGGTGAGGATCATCACGCGGCGGTCGGACACCGTCTTCTGCTTGTCGAAGATGCCCTCCACCGAAGCGATCGGAAAGGCGTTGCGCACCTTGCGGAAGGAACCGACACCGGCGTCGATGTCCAAGTCGCTCTCCTTGAAGTCGAGGTGGTCCGGCTCGGTGGAGTCCATCCACCAGGCGTCGATGCCCATATTCTCCAGGCGGAGCAGGTTGTTCCAGTAGATGTCGCGGGCCTCCTGCGAGAAGGGGTTGTAAGGCCGCACGCCGGACGGATAGTCCCGGCGCGGAGGCCAGTCGGTGAGACCGGACTGCGGCCAGGTCTGGAAGTCGAACAACAGGCCCTTCGGGGCCAGTTCGCGGTAGGCCTTGGTCATCGGGCCGAAGGAGGCCCAGATGGAAATCATCAGTTTCGCGTGCTGCGCGTGCACCTCGTCGATCATCGCCTGGGCGTTCCGGAAGTCCTCGCTCAGGAACTCCATCGCGTTCCACTGGTAGTTGTTGCCCCAGTACTGCCAGTCCTGGATGACGCAGTCGATGGGGATGCCGCGGTCGCGGTAGCCGTGCAGGACGTCCAGCAGCTCCTTGCTGCTCTTGTAGCGCTCGCGGCTCTGCATGAAGCCGTAGCTCCACATCGGCGGCATGGGCACGTGGCCGGTCAGCTCGCGCACACCGGCAATCACCCCGTCGGCGTCGCCGCCCCAGATGAAGTAGTAGTCCACCACATCGCCGATCTCGGACTCGAAGAGCATCCCGTCGGCGCCGTCGCGGAAGACGGTCGGGGACGGATTGTCCCAATAGATGCCGTAGCCCTTGACAGACTGCACCACGGGCACGAAGTCCTCGGTGTTGCCCTGGATCATCCGGCGTTCCTTGCCGCGCAGCGACAGCGCGCCGTCCTGCAGGATGCCCAGGCCGTAGAAGGGTTCGCCCGCCTCCGGCAGGAAGGTCTGGCGGACGGTCTTCGCGCCCTTGTCCAGGCCGCCGGTGCGGGGTTCCAGGCCCCAGGCACCTTCCTGGAGCAGGAGTTTGCCTTTCGGCGAGAAGAAGCGGACCCGGCCCCCGGCGTCCACGCTTACCTTGAGCGCGGCGCTCGTGTACGTGGTGCCGGACTTGCCGGTCGTGGTCTTGACGGGAACCGCCTGCGGGGCGGCGGTCACGGCGAAGCTGTGCTCCGGCGCCGCACCGCCCTTGACGATGCGGACGATACCCGGGGTGTAGAACTGCACGGATACAGCCTCCTGCGCCGCTGCGGACAGGCCGGCGGCCAGGAGCAGGATGGTAATAACGGTTTTTTTCATATCGGTCATTCCTGATGGAACCAGTCGAAGTCGGCGTAGCCGCCCAGTTCACGTGTGGCGTAGCAGTAGAGGGCGGAACGGTAGCCGGTAAAATAATCCAGGGTGAAGCGCATCTGCAGCGGCTCGGTGAGTTCGGTCCACACGGCGCCGTCCCAGCTGTAGCCCAGCCAGGCCTTGTCCTGGTCGAAGTCGTAGCGGATGCGGAGCATCACCTGCTCCCTTTCGGCCGGGCTGCTGAGCAGTTCCTTCTGCTCGCGCGTCATCGTGCGGCCGGGGCCGCGACGGGTCCCCTCCTGTACGGCATAGAGTTCCAGGCCGGTGTCGGTGCGGCGCAGGCCGATGTCGGCGCGGTTGCTCTGGAAAGCGCTCAGGCCGGCGAAGTCGCCGGGCTTCAGGTTGGAAGCGTCCAGCAGCACCGTACTGGTGCACTTCGGGCCGAAAGTACGCTGGGTCAGGGTGTTGCGCGCATCGGGAAGGCCGGTGGCCAGCTGCCCGGTCGTCAGGCGCAGCCAGCCCGGACGCTCCGTGAGGGACCAGCAGCCGTCCAGCGGCTTGTGGTTCCACTGCCACACGAGCGCGAGTTTGTCGGAATCGAATTCATCGGAAGCCCAGACGTAATCCTCCCCGTCGGGGGCCAGGTTCACGTCGAACTCCTTCACGGGCACGGTATTGTCGCCCAGGATGGGCCATCCGTCCACCCAGGTCACGGGCTGCAGCGTAGGGATGCGTCCCACGGCCCCGTGGTCCTGGAACATCACCGCATACCAGTCGCCGCGTTTCGTCTGCACGATGGCGCCCTGCGCCACGCCGTCCTGCCGGCCGTCGAACTGGCCCTGCAGGATGGTCTTCGGTTCATAGATCCCCAGCAGTTCGCGGCTGCGCCAGCAGGTTTCCGTGCGCGGACCGCCGGAAGGCCAGTCGATCACGAGCACGTAGTACCAGTCGCCGATGTGATAGACGTGGGCGCCTTCCGCCCGCAGGCCGTAACCTTCGCGCGGGCAGGTGAAGAGCACCTGGTCCACCCCGCCCTCCCGGACGCCGGAGAAGTCCGGCTCCAGCTCGGTGATATGGATCTCGCCGTTGCCCCAGACCACGTACACGCGGCCGTCCTCGAAGAGGAGCGAGGCGTCGTGGAAGGGCCGGTCAATGATCTGGCGGGTCCACTTCTCCCCGATCTTCGGCGTAGAATAGATATAGGTCTTGCGCTGGTCGTTCGCGATGAACAGGGCCCAGAAGCGGCCGTTCTCGTAGCGCAGCGAGGTGGCCCACTGGCCCTTGCCGTAGGCGTTGGCGCCGTTCCGCAGGTTGTAGATGTCGTCGTCCGCCAGGTAATCGTAGATGTAATCCACGATGCGCCAGTGCACCAGGTCGCGCGACTGCATGACCGGGGCGCCCGGGCAGAAATACATCGTGGTGCTGACCATGTAGTAGTCATCCCCCACCCGGATCACGTCGTTGTCCGGGATGTCGGTGTAGGTCAGCGGGTTGACGCAGTGCGTCTGCGGCTTTGCACAGGCCGCGAGGCAGGCGGCGAGCCCCGCCGCAAGGATCCATTTCAAGTAACGCATATGCCGTTTTCGTTTATTTCATGCTCCACCAGTCCCATTCGAATCCGCCTTCCTGGAAGACGAAATACAGGTCGTGAACGCCCTTGGCGCCGGAAAGTTTGCAGCTCTGCTGCGTCCAGCCCTTTCCGGGCTTGATGCTGAGCGTGCCCGCCAGCGGGCCGTCCGCCGCATCCAGGTGCACTTCGATGCAGCCAGGCGCCTCCGCGCTCACGCAGGCGGTCAGGGACCGGGCGCCCTTCTTCCCGAAATCGACGCCCTTCACGAGCAGGTGCTCGCCCGCGTCGATGTTGTTGACAACGATGCCGCGGTCCGCGTCCTTGCGGGTCTTGAGCCCGTAGCCCCAGGCCATCGTCTCCGCTTCCACACGGCGGAAGGGCTGGAAGGGCTCGATCTGCTCCAGCACGTTGTCCAGCCAGTACGGGACTTTGCGGATGGACCCGTCGGGCTCGTAGTACATCGGTGCGGCCGAGACGCTGCGCTGCTCGGCGTGCTTGAAGGTCGTCAGGTGCCAGAGGTCATAATTGAGGCCGAAGATGTAGGACCGGCCCTTGTAGTCGATGATGCCGGGATGATTGCCCCGGGTGCGCCAGGTGCGGTCCATGATGTGGCCCATCGAGCGCCAGGGGCCTTCGGGGCTGTCGGCCATCGCATAGCCGATGCCCTCCGGGCAACAGGTGGAGGCGAAGGCCAGGTAATAGTGCCCGTCGCGCTTGTAGAACCAGGGTCCTTCCTGGTAGTGCTCGATCTTGTAGTCGAGCTTGTGGATGGGGCCGCTGGTGGAGACCATGTCCTCGTTCAGCTTCACCCAATAGACGTTCGGGTTGCCCCAGTACATGTAGGCCTGGCCGTCGTCGTCGATGAACACCGAGGGGTCGATGTCCTCCCAGTGCTCCTTCTGCCAGACCAGCGGCTCGCCCAGCGGGTCCTTGAACGGGCCGAAAGGCGTGGGCGCCACCAGTACGCCGATGCCGTGGCCGTGGATCGGGCAGTACATATAGAACTTGCCGTTCCGCTCCACCACGCACTCGGCCCAGGCGCCGTTCTTGCCGTCATACCAGGCGAAATCGTCCAGCGAGGCCACGGCGCCGTGGTCCGTCCAGTTCACCATGTCCGTGCTGGTGTAAAGCAGCCAGTCGAACATCTGGAAGCCCCGGGCCCCGTCCTCGTCGTGGGTCGTGTACAGATACACCGTGCCGTCGTAGACCATCGGGGCCGGATCGGCGGTGTATTTGGTCTGGATGATAGGCATGTTCAGGTGGTTGTTGAACACCCACCAGTCCAGGTCGAAGAGTTCCCCGTCGCCGCCGCGGAAGAGCAGGTACAGGTCGTGCACGCCCTTGGCGCGCTCGGAGACCGGCGCCTTCACCAGCATGTTCTCCCCGTTCACGGGCACGGAGGCGATGGCCCGCCCGCCCATCTCGTCCAGGAAGAAGTCCACGGTGCCGGGATTCTGGAAATTCAGCATCTCCAGCGATACCATCACGGCCGGCTTGTCGCCGAAGTCCACGTTGCGCAGCTTGAGCCAGTCGCCGTTGTGGACGTGCGTCACCCAGTGCCGCGTGCCGGCCTCGCGGTCGGTCTTCAGGCCCCAGGATTCCGCCATGGTCTCCGCCTGCACCATCACGTACGGATTCACCGTCCCCAGGGGCTGCACGCCCTCTTTCGTGAACGGCATGAAGGGGATGGACCCGTCCGGGCCGAAGGTGAATTCCTCCACGCAGGCCGCGCGGTGGAAGCCGCCGCCGTTGGGCAGGGCGCCGTTGTGATAGAACATATAATGGTGTCCGCGGAAGTCGACGTTGCCGCCGTGGATGGTGAAGCTGTTCTCTGCCTCGTCCATGATGCGGCCCCGGTAGGTCCAGGGACCGTGGATGGACGGCGCGGTGGAGTAGGCCATATGCTCGGGCACGCCGCCGGCCGGATAGGATAGGTAGTAGGTGCCGCCGCGCTTGTAGAGCCAGGGGCCTTCCTCGTAGCCGACCATCATCTTCTCCTTGCCGCCGTCGGACCAGTCGGGCTTCATCGATTCGGGACCGAAGCAGGCGGGGTCGCCCCAGCCGGGGATTTCCTTCCAGCCGTCCGGGAAGGAGGCCATGTCGTCGCCCAGGCGGCCGTACCAGCAGCCCTTGTTGCCCCAGACGAGCCAGGCGCTGCCGTCGTCGTCGATAAAGACGGTCGGGTCGATGAACCCGAAGCCGCGGGCCAGCGGGCCGCCGACGGCGTCCGTGTAGGGGCCCTGCGGATCGTCCGCCACGGCGACGGCCAGCGCGTCACCGCGCGTGGCCGCCTCCGTCAGGCAGACGTACCAGTACCACTTTCCGCCCTTTTCCACCAGCTGGGAGGCCCAGGCGCGGTCGCCCTGGAAGGCCCAGGGGAAGGTGGCCGTGGAGACCGGGGTGCCGAGGTAGGTCCAGTTGGCCATGTCCTCCGTGCAGTAGAGCTGCCAGTCCTTCATCTTGAAGTAGGTGGCGTCGTCCTCGTCGTGGTCCACGGCCAGGTAGAGCTTGTCCCCGTGTGCATAGGGGGCGGGATCCGGCGTATAGGAGGTCCGGATGATCGGATTCTGTGCCCACAGGGCACCGGTGGCCAGCAAGGCCAGGGAGGCGGAAAGCAGTCGTCTCATAAATACTTGTTCCTTAATTCATTACTCTTGGCTCCGGCGCCAGGCGAAATAGCCGTCCAGCACCTTCATCGCCTCTTCCGAGGGCACGGGGGCGGCGTGGCAGCCCGCGCCGGTGAGCACCATGCTCTGCGGGTCGTCGCCGCGGAAGCGCGGCCACTGGGGAAGGCCTTCGCCGTTCGGGTCGCCCGTCTTGGCGAAGTTGGTCCAGTAGGACATCATCCAGCCGGACAGGGTCTTGTCCGTGGGCTGCACCTCTTCGGGGTTGCCGAAAACGTAGGCCACGTCCTGCCCGTGCGGGGAACCCTGGCCGAAGCGCGGGTGGTCCGCCGGATAGTCCGGATGCTGATCGAAATAGTACAGCCAGACGCGGCCCTTGCCGGTGCATTCCTGCAGGCGGGCCCAGGTCCAGGTCTGCCAGCCGAAGGCGGCGTCGCGCGTGAGGTCGCGGGCGGTCTTCCCTACCTTGCCGTCGGGTTCCACCGGATAGGCGGCCAGCAGCGCGTCGGCGAAGTCTTCGTACCGGGCGCGCACCTGGTCCTCGTGGCTGCCGCCGCCGGCGGCGAAGCCGAAGCTGAGGCCTTCGTCGGAGTTGTAGCCGATCAGCACGTCCACGTCGTTGTACTTCCCGGCCTCATAGAGTTTGTACTGGTCGTCCGGGATCACGTAGCCGTCCGTCACCGGCCAGCCGCCGGAGCCCCCGAAGCCGCCCATGACGGCCGGGGCGTCCGCAGCGCGGAGCTGCTCCAGGGTGTAGTTCTCGCCGAAAGCCCCTTTCGCCCAGGCCGCATTGGCCTCCTGGGCCACGGCGAGGGTCTGCATGTTCTCGCCGGGATAGGACTGGGGGTTCGTGGGGCCGAAGGAACCGCCGCTCTGCGAGATGGCGCCGCGGAACAGGCCCTTCGCCAGCGGCGAGGCGCACAGCATGCTCACGGAGATGCCGCCGGCGGACTCGCCGAAGATGGTCACCTTGGCGGGGTCGCCGCCGAACCTGGCGATGTTGTCCCGCACCCACTCCAGGCCGGCGATCTGGTCCAGCAGGCCGTAGTTGCCGCTCACGTGATGCGGATCCTCCGCGGAGAGTTCCGGCAGGGACAGGAAGCCCAGCTTGCCCACGCGGTAGGCCACGCTCACCAGGATCACGCCCCGGCGCGCGAGTTCCGCCCCGTCGTAATAGGAAGTGGCGCCGCCGGCGAATCCGCCGCCGTAGATCCACACCATCACGGGGAGTTTCTCCTTCGGACTCTTCGCGGGCGTCCAGACGTTCAGGTAGAGGCAGTCTTCGCTGCAGCCCTGGCCGTTGCCCTGCATGGGGTTGGGGGCGAAATCCTTGCATTCCAGGACGCCGTCCCAGGCCACGACGGGCTGGGGCGCCTTCCAGCGGAGCTCCCCTACCGGCGGAGCCGCGAAGGGAATGCCTTTATAAACCGTCATATCCTCCAGGACCGTTCCCTGGATGGTGCCGCCGGTCACCTTGACCTGGCCGGGAACCTGCCTGGCGCAGGCACACAGGGCCAACGCCGAGGCAAAAACCAGTAATAAGCGTTTCATATCCTATTTGAACAGCATTTGAGCGAATTCGTGGAGCGACTTGCGCCATGGCTGCCACTCGTGGCCGCCCGGCCAGGCGGAGAAGTGGAGGTCGGCACCGGCTTCCTTCAGCGCCTCGGCCGCCTTCGTGGTGGGTTCGATGCGCGGATCGCCCTCACCGCAGGAGATGTAGAATACGTCGTGCGCGGCGTTGAAAGCCGCCGGATCGGCCAGCAGCTCGGGCAGTTGGCTCTCCACGCTGAACGGGGCATAGGCGCCCGCGCCCACACCGCCGAACATGCCGGAGGAGAAGACACCGATGGAGGAGAACACCTCCGGATGCTTCAGGCCGATGGACCAGGACTGGCCGCCGCCGAAGGACAGGCCGCACATCGCGCGGTGCTTCGCGTCGGGAATGGTCCGGTAGTTCTTGTCGATGGTCGGGATGGTCTCGTTCAGGAGGATCTGCGCGAAGTCGCCCGCCTGGCCGTAATCGCCCACGATGATCATCGGGACGGCTTTCTTCTCCGCGATCAGGTTGTCCAGGATGATGTCGGCGCGGCCCTGGCGGAACCAGCCGGTCTCGTCCTCGCCGCCGCCGTGCTGGATATACACCACCGGATAGCGCTTGGACGGGTTCTGGTCATACTCCGCGGGCAGATAGACGTAGCAGGTGCGCCACGCATTCATGCTCGGCGACCAGTAACGCTGCTTGCGGACCTCGCCGCGCGGGACGTCCTTGTCCAGGTAGAAGTCCACCCCGTATTCGGGCACTTCGATCGCACTGGCGTCCACCCCGCAGCCGAAGAACAGCGTGCTGTTGGGATCCGCGGTGCGGACCCCGTCCACGACGAGGAAATAATAGTGGAAACCGGGCTCCAGCGGCTCGGTGAAGCCGCACCATACGCCCTCCTCATTCTTCTCGAGGGGGTAGAGCTTGCCACAGTCGATGGCCACGGACTGCGCCTCGGGAGCGGTGATGCGGAACTCCGCGCGCAGGTCGGGATAAATCTTGGGGAATTCGCGCCCGGGCACGTTGGAAGTGGCGCTGAACGGTTCGGTGGGAATCGCCGGGGCGGCGGGACCCTTGCAGGCGGCCAGGGCGGCGAGCGCCGCGAGGCCCAGGATCATATATTTTTTCATAGCATTCATCATTTGAAGAGTCTTTGGGCGAATTCATACAGGCAGCGCCGCCAGGTCAGCCATTCGTGGGCCGTCCTGGGCGACTGGTAGAACACGTTGTCGATCCCCCGCTCCTTCAGGATTTCGGACATCCCCTTCAGGTGGGACCCTTCGGCCTCGCCGTTGGCGATGAACAGCAGGTGATAATTCTCGTTGAACCACTTGGGATCCTTGAACACGCCGTCGTAGGCGGCGGCGAATTTCTCGGGGTCCTCATAGCCCGCGGGACGGGTCCGGAACTCCCCGATGACGATGATGCCGCTGAAGCCGGCCACCCAGGAGAAAAGGTCCCGGTAGCCCAGGCCCAGGTCATAAGCCTGCTTGGCGCCCCAGGACAGGCCCGCCACGGCACGGTGGTCGCGGTCCGCCAGGGTGCGGAAACGGCCGTCCACGAAGGGAATCACGTCTTCGACCACCATCTGGTCAAAGGCGTCCGCCGCCGGGTCGCCGGCGGGATGCGCCACGCCGCTCACCATCACGATGATCATCGGCTCGGCCTTGCCGTCGGCCACCAGGTTGTCCAGGATCACGTCGGCGAAGCCCTGGTAGATCCAGCCGGTCTCGTCCTCGCCGCCTCCGTGCTGCAGATACAGCACCGGATAACGCTTGTCCAAGTTCTGCTCATAGCCGGCCGGGGTATAGACATACATCCGGCGCCACTCGCCGCAGACCTTGGAGAAGAAGCGCACGGAACGGACCGCGCCCTGCGGCACACCCTGGCGCGGCGTATAGATGGCCGCGTCCGGCGCTCCCGGCACTTCCACGGCACTGGCCCAGCGGCCCATGCCGAAATAGCTGTGCGTGGCGGGGTCGTTGAACGACAGGCCGCCGGCCTTGAGCGAATAGTAATGGAATCCTTCGACCTGCGGATCGGTGGTGGCGGTCCACACGCCGTCCGCGTTCTTGGTCATCGGATAGTCTTTCCCCAGGTTGACCGTCAGCGCGGGAGCATCCGGCGCCTTCACCTGGAAGGTCACGCGTCCGTCTTTCCCCACTTGCGGGAAGGCGTTCCGGCCGAGGTTGGTCGGAGACGGCGTCTGGGCCAGCGCGGAACCCGCGAGCATCAGGGCCGCCACGGACAGAAAAAGTAAAGGTTTCATAAATGACACATTATGTTTGGTTAGGGTTTTTCCACTATCACGAAGCCGCCGCTGCCCAGCAGTTGCGCGTTGAAGCCCGCCTGGATGCGGACGTACAGCGTGTCGGCCGGGTAGCGCGTCAGCCGGTTGCAATGGGAGCAGCCCGGCATCTCGAAGAGCGTCCCGCCGCTGCCGCAGAGGAAGAAGCTGTCCCGCAGGGGGTCGTAGCTGAGCGAGACCGGCGTGACATCCAGCACGCCCCGTTCCCCGTCCTGGCTATACTCCAGGGAGCGGGCGCTCCATACGGTGCCGCGGCTCGAAGTGAATACGGCCAGGTGGCCGTCGGGGTCCAGCCCCGCCACCATCACGCCGCCGCCACCGGCCGCCACGGCCCGGAAATCCATCTTCGGGTAGTAGCCGGCGTATTGTCCGTTGAAATCCAGGACGGTCCAGGCGACCCCGTCCGCGGAACGCAGGATTTCCCCCGCGTCCGTAACAGCCCACTGGATGCCGTCCGCGGACTCGCAGACGGCTTTCAGTTCGCCTTTGGGCGTCGTTACAGGCAGGTTCTCCTGCCCGTGTGCCGCAAAAAGATTGCACGCGAGCAGGAGAATCAGCCAGAATGCGGGTCTGCAGAGCATTATTTCACACCGCCGCTGACGATCTTGAAGTCTTCAAAGGCCACCTTGAGCGGTGCGGCCGCCGGCAGCTGGAAGCCGCCGCGCGGCGCGTTGCGGCCCATCATGGGCATGGCGCCCTCGCAGGCCATCATACCCACCTTGACGTCCTTGAGCACGGCCGTCGCTTGGCCCACCTTCTCGAACTTGCGGCCGTCCACGGAATAGTAGGCGGTGTAGCTGTCGCCCTGCTTGACCAGGCGCAGCCAGAGCGCGTCGTTCACGCCCGCCACCCCTTCGAGGCTCAGGCTGGTGAGGGACTTCTGCTGTCCGTTCTCCTCCACCATCAGCTGGAGCTGGCCCGCGGCGGGGCCGGCATCCGCCGGGCGGCGGTAGTTGAAGGTGGCGGCATAGACGAACTTCACGAAGTTGTCGTCGCACGCATAAGCCACCAGGCCGGCGTTCTGGGCCGGGGCGGCCGGGGCGTTGGCGCAGACCATCTTGGTCTCCACCGTCCAGTCGGTGTTGGCGCTCTGCAGCAGGATGTTGGAGGCGTCGTTGCCGGCCTGGGCGATGTCGCCGGGGCCGGTGGTCAGCTGGATCGCGCCCGGCTTTTCGGTCAGCGACCAGCGGGAAGGATCCTCACGCACCCAGCTCCACTGCGGGCCCAGGGCGGGCTTCTGGAAGCTGTCGGAGACGCCCTTCGTGCCGAAGTTCACCGTCAGGGTGCGGTCTTCGCCCGTCTGGACGTCACGGAGCGTCACCACGGCCGTGCCGGGCACGCTCCCGGCCTGCTTCACGTTCACCGCGATGGCGGGATCGGCGGCAACGGCCTCCACCTTCGGAGCCTTGCCGGCCTTGCGTACGAAGCTGTACTGGGCGGCGTCGCCGAGCTTGACCGGCTTGCCGTCCACCTTCAGCGAGGCGAGGCCGAGGTTGGGCATCACCTTCATGGGGAAGCTGTCCTCGACGGTCTTCCCGTCGATGGTCACGGAGCAGGTGACGGTGGCCACACCCATCGAAACGGCCTTCATGGAACCGTCGGCGGATACGGTCAGCACGCCCGGATTGTTGCTCGTCCAGACGGCCTTGGCACCGTCATAGAAGCTGTCGTCGTTCATGCAGGCGGTGAAAGTGGCCTTCGCAGCCTGGCCGATGCGCAGGACGGAAGCGTCGGCTTCAGCCCAGACCGTCTTGAGGGTGCGCTTCAGGCTGCCGGACATCGTGGCGCTCACGCTGCCGCGGATATCCTGCGAGGAGGAGCCGAACTCGAAGACGTAGCGGCCCGGATCGAAGGTCATCCGCTCGGCCTTGTCATCCCAGAACCAGAGGTCCGCGCAATTGACGTCGATGCGGACGGTGCGGGTCTGGCCGCGCGGGATGGTCACGCGCTTGAAGCCCTTCAGACGCTTGGCGGGACGCTCCAGCGAAGCCGGGCTGTCCGGGGTGCGGACATAGAGCTGCACCACCTCGTCGGCGCTGTAGTCGCCGGTGTTGGTCACGTCCACGCAGAGCGTGATCTTGTCGTTGGGGGTGATGGCGGACTGGCTGATGCGGAAGTTGCTGTACTGGAAGGTCGTGTAGCTCAGGCCATAGCCGAACGGGTAGGAGACCTCGCGGTTGAAGTACCACAGGGTGCGGCCCACATTGCCGGAGCTGCGGCGCAGGTTGTAGTCCGTGATGGCCGGCAGGTCCTTCACGCTCTTGAACCAGGTGGCGTTGAGCTTGCCGCCCGGGCTTACCTCACCGAAGAGGATGCGCGGGATCGCCTCGCCCTGGGCCTGGCCGTTGTAGCCGGTCCAGATGATGCCGGGGATCAGGTTGCGGAATTCCTCCACCTCCACGCAGCCGAGGGTCTGCATCACTACGATGGTGCGGGGGTTGACGGCGGCCACGGCCTTGATCAGCTCGACCTGGTTGCCGGGGAGCAGGAGGGTCAGGCGGTCGGCCTCCTCCGTCGCGGTGTTCTCGTCGGTTCCCACGAACACGACCGCCACGTCGGCGTTGCGCGCCGTGTTGATCGTCTCTTCGTCGATGGGAGCGTCCGTCGGGGCCTTATAGACCAGGTACACGTTCTGCGGGCCGTTGTAGCCGAGCTTCAGGGCGTTGGTCTTCATCGGCATGGAGGAACCGTACACGCCGCCCACGCGGGCGCCGGATGCACGGGTGGCCTCGATGCGGCCGATCAGGTTGCCGTCCGGGCCGCCCACGCGGACCTCCACGATACCGCCTTCGGTCGGGATGTTCAGGCCCACGGTGATGTTCTCGATGTTGGTGATGTCGATGTTGTCATAGGCGGTCCAGGAACCGTCGTCGATGGTGCGGACCTGGTCCTCGGTGCCCATGCCGGAACCGACCGTGATGCCCTCGGAAGAGGAGGTGTATTTCGTAGCGTCGTAGTGCGTCACGCTGCCGTCGGTCTTCTCGATCTCGAACCAGGCGACGTACAGCAGGTTGCTCTTGCTCTTGATGTTGGCGCCGACAGCCAGCTTGACGTCCACGTCATAGCCCTTGTCCTTCAGGTACTTGCTGATACCGGCGTAGGGAGAGATCATCGCGGAGGCCTCCGGGCGTCCGGAATAGGGGCCGAGCTCCACGTCGTCTGCCTGCGGGCCGATCAGCGCGATGGTGCGCAGGGTCTTCGGGTCCAGCGGGAGGACCTTGCCATCGTTCTTGAGGAGGACCGGGGTGCGCACGGCGATCTCGGCCGCCAGGGCGCGGTTCGCAGCGGAGCTCACGCGGGCGGGCTCGAACTTCGTGTAGGGCACCATCTGCTCGGGATCGAACTCACCGGTGCGCATACGGACGGTGAACATGTGCACCAGGGCGCGGTCGATGTCGGCCATCGGCAGGATGCCCTGCTCGTAGGCGCTGATCGCGAAATGCTGGTAGATGTTGCCGCAGTCGGAGTCGACGCCGGCACGCAGGCCGGCCGCTGCCGCCTGCTCGCGGGTCTCGACGTAGTAGTGACCGTCCCAGAGGTCCTGGACGGCGGAGCAGTCGCCCGTCACATAGCCCTTCATACCGTAGGTGCGGCGGGCCAGGGTGTCGATGTAGAAGTTGCCCGCGGTGGTCGGGATGTGGTTGACGGCGTTGTAGGAGGACATGATCGAAGGCAGGTTCTCGTCCTCGATCAGGCGCTTGTACGGATACAAGTAGAACTCGCGCATGTCACGGCTGTCCATGTTGGAGCTGCTGACGTGACGGTCGAACTCACTGTTGTTGGCGAAGTAGTGCTTCGCGGTCGGGACGGCCTTGAGGTACTTCGCATCGGCACCCATCATGCCGCGCACGAAACCCCGGGCGATCTCGGCGGCCAGGAAGGGATCCTCGCCGTAGGACTCGCCGGTACGGCCCCAGCGGGGGTCGCGGATCGGCTCGACCACGGGCGACCAGAAGGTCAGGCCCTTCGTGCCGGTCTGGAAGATGGCGCGCGCCTCATCCGCAATGGCGGAGGCCATCCGCTCGGCGATGGACGGGTCCCAGGTGGATCCGATGGCGACGCTGTTCGGGAAGGAGGTGGGGCCGAGGATGCCCACGGAAGGGTTCGCTCCGGAGAGCACGCCGTGCAACGCCTCGCTCCAGACGTTGTAGTTCCGCACGCCCAGCCGGGGAACGGCGGCCATGTTGTTTCCCAGCAGGCTCTGCTTTTCCTCCAGGGTGAGGCGGGAAACCAGGTCGACCGCCCGCTCTTCGAAGGAGTAGGCGGTGTTCATGTAGATGGGCAGCGAGGCGTCGCTGCCGGCCGGCTGCGCGGCCAGGGTGACGGAAGCCGCCAGTGCGAGCGCCGCGGCCAGGGTCAGTTTTTGTAAGAAGTGCATATCGGTTATATTGGTTATTGGGTATTTCCGGTCATCCGGTTTTCTCCACTTACAAATATAATCATTTCACTCAAAACGCACGCACGCACGCGAAAACTTTTCTCATTGATTCGTTATATCTGCAGTTTTTGCTAAATTTGTTAGCCTTACATCAATTATTACCGATATGCGTATTTTTACCCGACTCCTCCTGGCTCTCGCCTTCATTTTGCCGGGCCCCGCGGCCCTCGCGCAGGAAAGCGTCAGCCTCCATGTCCGTTCCACCGCCGTCGACGGCCGCATCGACCCGCTGGTCTACGGCCAGCTCTTCGAGCACATCTATTTCTCCGCCAACAACGGCGTGTGGCAGGAGATCATCTACGGCCGTTCCTTCGAGCCGGAACACTACCCCGGCATCCCGCCGCGCGACGGCTATTTCGACGGCTGGTTCGCCGATGCTGACGACGTGCTGCATTCCCCCACCCGCTACGAACAGCCCATCGAACTGGTCCGGCTGGACACGGACAGCTATGACATCGAGATGGACGTGAAGTGGCGCGCCTACCGCCTGCCCGGACGGCGCTGGAGCGGCGGCCTGCTGGACCTGCGCTTCGCCGTGAAGGACCAGGCGAACGGGGATCCCTATTTCCTGCGCCTGTACGACCCCGCCTTCGAGGGACAGCGTTTCGCCCTGGCCCAGACCCAGGCGCAGATCGAGGCCGACAACCAGGCCAAGGCCCTCGCCCAGGCCCAGAAGCAGGCCACGAGCGCCGAGTTCACCCTCGCCACCCGCGTGGAGAAGGAAGTCGAGATGTACCCCGGCCGCACCCGCCGGGTGGTGACCCTGGATCCCTTCGCCACCAAGGCCGCCCTGCCCTCGCAGATCGACCAGGACGCCTGGCATCATGTCAAGATCAGCTGCCGCGCCCGCAGCATCAGCGTCTGGTGGGACGGGAAGAAGATCCTTTCCAAGAACGTCCCCGGCGGCCGCAAGGAGAACACCGTCACCCTCTGGGAGAACTACACGGAGGCCCTGTTCCGCAACATCCGCATCAGCTCCGGCAAGCAGGTCCTGTTCGAGGGCCAGCCCGAACAGGTGAAGGTTCCCGCAGTCGCTCCGGAATGGACCTCCTTCGGCGACGCCGCCTTCAAGCTCGTCAAGGGTGACGCCGTGAACATGGATTATGCCCAGCAGATTGCCGCCAAGGGCGTTTCCGGGCTGCAGCAGGGACCGCAGGCCGTCCGTCCGGGCGACCCCTTCGTGGGCTCGGTGTACGCCAAGGGCGACGGCCGGGCGCGTCTGAGCGTCGGCCTGCGCCGGAACGGCGAGTGGCTCGTCCGCAAGAGCCTGGGCTGCCCTTCCCCGGACTGGCAGAAATATGAGTTCGTCCTGGATGGCGGGGCCTACGAGGGCGACGCCGATTTCGCCATCGCGGCGGAGGACGGCACCCTGCTGGTCGACATGGCCACGATGTCCACGCAGAAGGGCCTCGCGCTGGGCGGTTTCCGCCCCGATATCTTCCAGGCCGTCAAGGATCTGCATCCGACCTGCCTGCGCTGGCCGGGCGGCGGCTATGCCGCGCAGTACGACTGGAAGTGGGGCGTGGGGCCGCAGGAGGCCCGCCGCCGCTGGGACCACTGGCAGTGGCTGGACTACGACCAGAACTGCTTCGGCACGGACGAGTTCATCCGCTTCTGCCGCGAGATCGACTCCGAGCCGGTGATTGTGGTGAGCGTGGGTTTCGAGCGTCCCGAATCCGAATATGACCAGCTTCTGGAGAACGCCGTGAACTGGCTGCGCTACTGCAACGAGCCCGCCACGGGAGAATGGGGCGCCAAACGTGCCGCCAACGGCCATCCCGAGCCCTACAACGTCAAGTACTGGGAGATCGACAACGAGATGTGGGAGATGGGCATCGAGCGCTACGAGCGCTGCGTGCGCGACTATTCCCAGGCCATGCGCGCGGTGGATCCTTCCATCAAGATCATCGTCTGCGGCGGCTTCCCCGAGGACGAGGCCTTCCTGAACCGCTCCGGCCGCTTCTTCGACTATATGAGCCTGCACCACTACGAGCAGCAGGGCGGCTACGCCACCGGCCCGGTGCGCCTGGCGCAGCAGTATCAGCGCTATGCCGACATGATCGCGAAGTGCCCGAACCCCAACATCAAGCTGTTCATTTCCGAGTGGAACCTCAACAGCACCGACTGGCGCACGGGCCTGTTCGCCGGCGGTTTCCTGAACGTCTGCGAGAACATGGACGTCGTGGGGATGGGCGCCGCCGCGCTGTTCATCCGCCGCACCGACGCGCCGGACTGGAACAACGCGTTCATCAACTTCGACTACAAGGACTTGTTCGTGGCGCCGAACTTCCTCGTCACCGAACTCTGGTACGACCACTTCTCCCCGCTCCGGCTCGCCTATGAGGGCGACACCAAGGACCTGAGCGTGTCCGCCACCCTCGCGGAGAACGCCGGCAGCGTCATCGTCAAGGTGGTCAACCCGACCGACAAGCCCTACTCGCTGCAGCTCCGCGGCGACTGGGGTCCGCTGTCCGGTGCCGAGTTCGAGTACATCGCGCCCGGCAGCCTGACCGCCGCGAACGACATGGCGCACAAGCACGCCGTCGGCCGGCAGAAGAAAGCCGTCCCCCTGCAGGACGACAGCGCTTCGCTGACCCTCGATCCGTACACCGCGGGCGTCGTCACCCTCTTCCGGAAATAAGCTATATTTGCAGCGTGGTAAAGAACGGATTCAACAAGCACGACATTACCCGCGACGCCTGCCAGCTCTTTGGTATTCAGGCGCATCAGGGTTACGATTGGTGGTGGCACTCTTTCACAGCGCACGACGCGCAGACCGGTGCAGAAAAATCTTTCTTCATCGAGTTCTTCCTCTGCAATCCGGCCCTTGGAGGTGAAGAGCCCGTATTCGGTCAGATTCCCGGTCAGCCGAAAAAGCCTTCCTATCTGATGGTCAAGGCCGGCGCCTGGGGCGAAGATGCCGCCCAACTGCACCGCTTCTGGGGATGGAAAAAGATCCGGGTGGACTGGGGCGTACCATTCCGCATTGAAGCGGACGACTGCTTCCTGACGGAAGACCGCTCTTTCGGCAGCGTTTGCGTGCAAGGCGCCGCGCAGCACCCCGAATGGATGTGCGACGACGGGCAGATGTCCTGGGACCTTCAAATCCAAAAGGTCACCGCATTCAATGTGGGCTTCGGCGCCAGCGATATCTTCCGGCACGCTGAGGCTTTCGAGATGTTCTGGCACGCCGAAGGAATGAAGACCGCCTATGCGGGGGTGGTAAACTGGAACGGCCGCCGTTACGTCGTACGGCCGGAGGATTGCTACGGCTATGCCGATAAGAACTGGGGACGCGACTTCACCTCCCCTTGGGTCTGGCTTTCTTCCAATAACCTTACCAGTGAAATATCAGGCAAGCAGCTGACGGACAGCGTTTTCGATATCGGAGGCGGGCGGCCGAAGGTGGGGCCGTTGGCCCTGCCGCGCAAACTGCTCTCCGCCTTCTGGTACGAAGGTACCCCCTACGAATTCAACTTTTCCAAGACCTGGACCCTCGTCCACACAGACTTCGACTGCCGGGAGACCGACACGCAGATTATCTGGCACGTCGAGCAGCGAAGCAGTTCCGGCCGGATGATCACGGATATTACCTGCGAGAAAAAAGATATGCTGTTGGTCAACTATGAATCTCCGGACGGCGCCAGGCGTCACAAGCGGCTCTGGAACGGTGGAAACGGGGTCGGCACCATCCAACTGTTTGCAAGCGACGGCTCATTAGTGGACCGGATCCTCGCCCGGAACGTCGGCTGCGAGTACGGAGAATACGAACCATAAAAAAACCCGGCCGCTTGGCCGGGTTTTTCAGTCTTTATTTGAGCGGGAAGGAGATCCAGTCCACTTCCGCGGCGCCGGAGACCAGCTCCACGGTCACGTCCTGCATGCCCTTGACCTTGGCCTTGAAACGGGCTTCCGCCACGGCCCAGCCGTCGCTCGGGGCAAGGGTGACAAGCATGTCGCGGTTGCCTCCCGGCGTGGAGATCTTCAGCACGGCGCCGGTCCGGGTGTTCACGCGCACGCGCACTTTCTTCGGAGCCTTGCGGCCGAAGTCCACCTCGTTGAAGCGCACCTTGTCGCCCGGATTGGCGAAGATGGTCTTCCAGCCGGCGAAGAGGTTGTACGGGTCGACGTAGTCCACCGTGGCGCCGGAAATCTCGCTGTAGCGGTCGATGTTCAGTTCGTCGGAGGCCCGGAAATAGCCCACGCCGCGCCAGGTCGGGATCACGGGGACGATGGTGCCGTCCTCGTTGAAGGAGACCTTGTCCACGCGCACCGAACGGTTCTTGTCGAAGGTCGGACTGAAGTCGTTGTGGTGGTAGAAGAGATACCACTGTCCCTTGAACTCCACGAAGGAGTGGTGGTTGGTCCAGCACTTGGTGGGAGACTCGTCCATGAACACGCCCTTGAACTCATACGGGCCCAGCGGGTTGTCGCTCATGCCGTAGGCCAGGCACTCGGTGCCGCCCTGCTCGCGCACCCACGGATAAGTGAGGTAGTACTTGCCGTTCCGCTTAAACATGAACGGACCCTCGGTCTGTCCCTTCGGGAAAGCCTCGTCCAGGCGGACGCCCTCGCCGTCGATCTCCGTCATGTTGGCTGCGAGCTTGCCGCCGCGCAGGCCCATGCCGGACCAGATCAGGTAGACCGTGCCGTCGTCGTCCTTGAACGCGCAGGGGTCGATGCCGCCGGTGCCCTTCACCGTGTTCTCATAGATCGTGAAGGGGCCGGAAGGAGAATCCGACACCGCCACGCCGATGCCGAAACCGAAGCCGCGGCCGCTTCCCGGCGCGTTCGGGAAGTAGAAGTAATACTTGCCGTCCTTCTCCACGCAGTCCGGCGCCCACATCGAATTGGCCGTCGGGTTGCCCCAGGGCACGTCCTTCTGGTCCACGATGTTGCCGTGGTCGGTCCAGTGCGTCAGGTCGTCGGTGGAGTAGACGTGGTAGTCGGACATGCAGAACCAGGGCGTGGTCTCCCGCTGGTAGTTCACCGTAGGGATGTCGTGCGAAGGATACAGGTACAGCCGGCCGTTGAAGACGTGGGCCGACGGGTCGGCGGAGAACTGGTTGGTAATCACCGGGTTGGTACCGGTAACGAAGGTACCGCCGTGCTCGAAGCGCACCTTGTCCAGGAAGTTCGTCATGTAACGGAGGTTCCGCTCGGAATACATGTTCATCCCGTGGCCGCCGCCCTCGACGAGGTACAGCTCGGTGCGGATGCCCGCCTTGTCCAGCAGTTCATAGAAATGCGAGCCCTGGCAGTTCGGGACCACGTTGTCTTCCGTACCGTGGAAGATGACCACGGGCGGGTCGGCCGGGTCGATGTAGGTGGTGGCGTTCAGGGCGCGGAAGCGCTCCTCGTTGCCCTTGAAGGAGAAGCCCATCACGGCCTCTTCCGGGGCGTGGTTCCAGGTGTCCTGGGCGGCGCCGCAGCTCATGTAATTGAGGTCCACGGGGCCGGACCAGTCGCAGGCGGCATCCACGCGGCTGCTGAAGCCGAGGTTGCCGCCCACGGCGCCTTCCAGTTCCGCCACGCCGCCGCTCGTCGCGGCCAGCGAGGAGAGGTGGCCGCCGGAGGAGAAACCGGAGGTGGCCACGAAGGACGGGTCGAGGCGGTACTCGGCGGCGTGGGCCCGCACGAAGCGGATCACGCCCTTGATGTCGTGGATCTGCGCCGGGAACTTGGCGTCGGCGGAGGAACGGTGGTTCGGGGTCACGACCGCGTAGCCCGCGTCCAGCAGGGCGTTCACGATGGTGCCGAGGTCCGCCATCCCCTTGGAATTGTTGGAATACCAGGCGCTTCCGTAGATGTGGACCACCACCGGATAAATGTCTTTCTGCATGCGGGGCAGGTAGATGTCCATCTTGTGATAGACCTGGTCGTCGCCCGCGTAGTCGATGTCCGCGAACTTCTCGGAGCAGTGGACGTCGATCTTGGGCATCTGGAAGCCGCCGAAACCGCCGGCGGGCTGGGCCTTGAGGGCGCCGGAGCACGCCAGGCAGACGGAGAGTACAGTCAGGAGCTTTTTCATTTCTTATAGGGTTTGATCATGCTTCGTCGGATGAATGCCTTCGCATCCCCAAATCTACGGCTTTTCCGCCGATCTTCCAAATCTAGAGCGTCCCCTCGTCCAGCATCCGCCGGTACAGGGACACGGCGTCCGGCGGGAGTCCGGAGGAAGGGTCGGCGCAGGCGGCGCGGAACTCCGGGAGCCCGGCGCCCGGGTGCGCGGCCCACCAGGCCCGCACGAGGGCGGCGCCGTCCGGACCGGCGGCGCGCCGGGCGCGGCAGACGTCGCAGGTGCCGCAGGGTTCCGAATCCTCCTGCCCGAAATAGCGCAGCAGCCAGCGGGAGCGGCACTCCCCTTCTCCGGAGGCATACTCCGCCATGGCATCCGCACGGGCGCGGGCGTTTTCCAGCAGGAAGTCGTACTTGGCCTTCTGCAGGTCTACGTTGCCCGGCATCAGGCGGTTATGGTGCAAGAAAATGACGCTGCAGCGTTCGCCCGGGACATACTTGACGACGTGCTCGAGGGCCGTCCGGTAGAGAAGTTGGCGGAAGGCCGGGACGGCGAGCCCGCAGGCGGCCGCGACCTCCTCCTCGCGGATGGGAACCAGGTGCGAGAAGATGCCCGTGTAGCGGCGCATCAGCACCTCCAGGAGCGTGACCATCGCGGGATCCGGCAGGTCGATCTCGTACAGGGCGTCGCGGTCCGCCAGGATCTTGACCTGGGTGGCGATCTCGACGTCCTCGGAGAAGGTCAGGTGCTCCGAGCGTTCCAGGTAGCGCAGGGCGTAGTGCACCCGGGCGCGGTCGAGCCCGAAATGCTTCGAGAAGGCCTCCAGGTCGAATTTCAGCTGCCGGCCGATCCCGGCTTCATAAGGTATCTCGTAGAATACGTGGATCTTCTGGTACACGTCTTCGATGAACGGGAGCGACGGGAAGGAAACGTCCAGCAGCTGGGTCAGGCGCCGCAGGTCGGTGGCGTTCCAGAGCAGCACGGCGTAGGAACGCAGGCCGTCGCGGCCCGCCCGTCCGGCCTCCTGGAAATAGGATTCCGGGCTCTCCGGCAGCCCCGTGTGCACGACGAAGCGGACGTCGGGCTTGTCGATGCCCATGCCGAAGGCGTTGGTGCACACCATCACGCGGATCTCCCCGCGCTTCCAGGCCTCCTGCCGCTCCGTCCGGGCATGGCGGTCCAGGCCGGCGTGGTAAAAAGAGGCGCTGACCCCGTTCGCGGCCAGGAAGGCCGCCGTCTGCTCGCAGCGGGCGCGGTGCCGCATATAGACGATGCCGGAACCTTCCACCCCGCGGCAGATGTCGAGCAGGCTGCCGTCCTTGTCCTCGCAGCGGCGGACGATGTACGAGAGATTCGGCCGCTCGAAGCCGCTCTTCAGCAGCAGGGGCTCCCGGAAGGCGAGCTTGTCCATGATGTCCTCCGCCACCCGGGGCGTGGCCGTGGCGGTCAGCGCAATCACCGGGGCGTCCAGCACCTCACGCAAGGCACTGATTCCCAGGTAGTCCGGGCGGAAGTCATAGCCCCACTGCGAGATGCAGTGCGCCTCGTCCACGACGATGTAGCTGACGGGCAGCACCTGCAGGTACGAGCGGAACAGCGAGGTGTTCAGGCGCTCCGGCGAGACGTAGAGGAACTTGTAATCCCCGTAGGCGGCATTGTTGAGCGCCAGGTCCACCTCCCGCCGGTCCATCCCGGCGTGGATCGCCAGCGCCCGGACGCCCCGGGCGGCCAGGTTCTGCACCTGGTCCGTCATCAGGGCGATCAGCGGGGTGACCACGAGGGCCAGGCCGTCCCGCATCAGCGCCGGCACCTGGAAGCAGACGGACTTGCCTCCGCCCGTAGGCAGGACCGCCAGCACGTCCCGGCCGGCGAGCGCCGCGGAGATGATCTCCTCCTGCATCGGCCGGAAAGCGTCGTATCCCCAATACCGCTTCAGTACTTCCAGAGCTTCCATCAGGGCAAAAATACGGAAATAATCCCGAAAAGATTACTTTGGAAAAGTAAAAGAAAAGCGTTATATTTGCATGATTTTTTGGACCCGACACGTTAGTACAATCATAAAACTTTATAAATCAAACAATTATGCCTAAGATCGATTTAAGCAAGTACGGCATCAAGGGAGTCACCGAGATCCTCTACAACCCCACCTACGAAGTCCTCTACAACGAGGAGACCAAGCCCGGCCTGGAAGGCTACGACAAGGGTCAGGTGACCGAGCTCGGCGCCATCAACGTGATGACCGGCGTCTATACCGGACGCTCCCCCAAGGACAAGTACATCGTGATGGACAAGAACTCCAAGGACACCGTGTGGTGGAACACCCCGGAGTATCCGAACGACAACCACGAGATGTCCGAGAAGGTCTGGAAAGAGGTCAAGAACCTCGCCCTCAAGCAGCTCAGCGGCAAGCGCCTGTTCGTGGTGGACGGCTTCTGCGGCACCCACAAGGACACCCGCATGAAGATCCGCTTCATCATGGAGGTGGCCTGGCAGGCCCACTTCGTGACCAACATGTTCATCCGTCCGATGAACCAGGCCGAGTTCGACCAGGAGCCCGACTTCCTCGTGTACTGCGCGGCCAAGGCCAAGGTGGACAACTACCAGGAGCTCGGCCTCCGTTCCGACACCTGCGTCGCCTTCAACGTGACCAGCAAGGAGCAGGTCATCCTGAACACCTGGTACGGCGGCGAGATGAAGAAGGGTCTGTTCTCCATGATGAACTACTTCCTCCCGCTCAAGGGCATCGCCGCGATGCACTGCTCCGCCAACACGGACATGAACGGCGAGAACACCGCCATCTTCTTCGGTCTGTCCGGCACCGGCAAGACCACCCTCTCCACCGACCCGAAGCGTCTGCTCATCGGCGATGACGAGCACGGCTGGGACGACGAGGGCGTCTTCAACTTCGAAGGCGGCTGCTACGCCAAGGTCATCAAGCTGGACAAGGAGTCCGAGCCCGACATCTACAACGCCATCCGCCGCGACGCGCTCCTCGAGAACGTGACCGTGGACGCCAACGGCAAGATCGACTTCAACGACAAGAGCGTCACCGAGAACACCCGCGTCAGCTACCCGATCTACCACATCGAGAAGATCGTGCGCCCGCTGTCCCAGGGTCCGGCCGCCAAGCAGGTCATCTTCCTGTCCGCCGACGCCTTCGGCGTGCTGCCTCCGGTGAGCATCCTCACCCCCGAGCAGTGCAAGTACTACTTCCTGAGCGGTTTCACCGCCAAGCTGGCGGGCACCGAGCGCGGCATCACCGAGCCCACCCCGACCTTCTCCGCCTGCTTCGGCCAGGCCTTCCTGGAGCTGCACCCGACCAAGTATGCCGAGGAGCTCGTGAAGCGCATGGAGAAGAGCGGCGCCAAGGCCTACCTCGTGAACACCGGCTGGAACGGCACCGGCAAGCGCATCTCCATCAAGGACACCCGCGGAATCATCGACGCGATCCTGGACGGCAGCATCGACAAGGCCCCGACCAAGACGATCCCTTACTTCAACTTCGAGGTTCCCACCGAGCTCAAGGGCGTCGACACCGGCATCCTCGACCCGCGCGACACCTATGCCGACGCGAGCATCTGGGAGGAGAAGGCGAAGGACCTCGCCGGCCGCTTCATCAAGAACTTCCACAAGTACGAGTCCAACGAGGCGGGCAAGAAGCTCGTCGCCGCCGGTCCGCAGCTGTAAGCTGGGACAATCCGATCAAAAAAGGCAGCCGTACGGTTGCCTTTTTTTGATTATTTCCTATATTTACACATCGAATCATTTACACGTTCAGCTATGACCTTAATTATTATCCTCGCCATCATCGCCCTCCTCGTGCTGTGGGTGATTTCCGTGCAGCGGAAACTCGTCAACCAGGACGAGCTCTGCAAGAATGCCATGAGCACCATCGGCGTCCAGCAGGAAAGCCGCTGGGACGCCCTGACCGGCATGGTCGAGCTCATCAAATCCTACAACGAGCACGAATACAACACGCTCCGCGACGTGATCGCGCAGCGCCGCACCATCGACGGCAACAGCACCGCCGAGGAAGCCGACGCGCAGGAGAACCTGATGGGCCAGGTGGCCGCCCGCCTCAACGTCGTGGTGGAGAAGTATCCCGAACTTAAGGCGAACGAGAACTACGCCACGGCGATGGAAGCCGTCGACCGCTACACCAACATGGTCCGGACCAGCAAGATGGTGTTCAACGACACCGCAACCAAGTACAACAAGCTCATCCGCCAGATCCCCGATTCCATCGTGGCGTCGCTGTTCGGCTTCAGTGTCCGCGACTACCTCAAGATCGAGGACAAGAAGGCCGACATGCCTTCCCTCAAGATCTAGGAATGAAGCGCTGGATTACCCTCATGGCGGCATTGGTTTCGACCTTTGCCGCCTTTGCCGATGAACAGAAGGTCCGCGACCTGGACATCACGGTCACCCTGTATTCCCACGGGGTGGCCGGTTTCCACGAGGTCTGGGACCTGGACACCGGTGACCGGATCACGGAGTGGTACCTCCCCCGGGAGAATCTCGGCGACATCGAGGTGCTGAACCTGATGGTCCTGGACGAAAATTACAACGGGGGCAAGTCCTTCACCGACACCGGCGAATGGAACGTGGACCTCAGCCGTGAGCAGAAAACCGGGAAAAGCGGCATCGTCCACAAGGGCAACGGCGTCGAGCTCTGCTGGGGCATCGGCGAATACGGGCACCACGTCTTCCACGCTTTCTACGGCATGAAGAAGGTGGTCAAGACCCTGAACGATTACGACATGTTCCATATGCAGCTGGTCAACGACGAGATGGCCGCGCCCCCGCAGCATGTCCGCGTCACCATCCAGACGGACACCTCCGTCCACGCCGTGCTCGACACCACCAACACCCGCATCTGGGGCTTCGGCTTCCAGGGAACGGCCGCCTTCGAGGACGGCAAGGTGGTCTTCGAATCCACGGAGCCGTTCGGCTACTACAGTTCCGTGATCACGCTGCTGCGCTTCGAGAAAGGCCTGTTCACCTCGCCCAGCGTGCAGGAGCGGGATTTCCAGGAGGTGCTGGACCGCGCGATGGAAGGCGCCGACTTCGGCCCCCGCGAAGGGGACGACGAGGATGATGTCGCGGCGGGCATCGCCGGGCTCATCACCCTGCTGATCATGTACCTGTCCGGGCGCAAGGTCTACCGCAAGTTTACCGGGAAGGTCAGCCGGCGCGACAAGCGCAAGATCCTCGGAATGTCGCCGAACGCCGTGGGCTGGAGCCGCGAAATCCCCTTCGGCGGGGACCTCGTCGCCGCGGACTACACCCTGACGCGCCTGGGCGAGGACCGCAAGAAGAACGCGCTCGCCTCGGCGGAGATCCTCCGGATGATCTACACCGGCCTGATGGACGTGCGCAAGGACGCCGACGGCAAGGTCGAGATCACCTTCTCCAAAAAGGGCGGCGAAGGCATCGATTCCGTCGGCCTGGACCTGAAGAGCATGATGGTCGAGGCTTCCGGCGAGGACGCTGTCCTGCAGGACAAGGAATTCTCCGCCTGGTCCAAGCAGAACGCCCGGCGTCTGTACAACTGGACCGACAAGATCCAGGTTATGGGAGAAAGCACCCTGCGGCAGAAGAACTGGATGGTGGGATCCCGCTTCACGACCGCCGGGCAGAAGGAGGCGCGGGGGCTTCTGGGCTTCCGGAAATTCCTGGAAGACTTCACCCTGACCGGGGAACGGGAGGCCATCGAGGCGCACCTCTGGCAGGAATACCTCGTGTTCGGCGCCCTGCTGGGCGTGGCGGACAAGGTGGCAAAGCAGCTCAAGGACATCGATCCGGTGCGCTTCGAGCAGACGATGGTCTATGACTACCCCACCCTCAACACGATCATCTACATGACCAACAGCCTGTCCCGTTCCATCACCAACGCCGCAAGCTGGGGCGCCCCCGTCTCTTCCTACAGCGGAGGCGGCGGCAGCAGCAGCGGCAGTTGGGGCGGATTCGGCGGCGGCACCTCCTTCGGCGGCGGTGGCGGCTTCAGCGGAGGCGGCCACGGCGGCGGAGGGCGGTAAAGCCCCGGCGCAGGACGGAAAAGGAGCCGCCCCGGAAAGCAGTTTTCCGGGGCGGCTGCCGTTTCTGCCGGGGCCGTTTTGTCCGGTCTCGGTGAAAATTCGTATATTTGTGGTCTATGGCGAACGAACTGAATACGAGCATCCAGTACCTCGGCGGAGTCGGACCCAAGCGGGCCGAACTGCTGCGGCGTGAACTCGGGATCGAGACCCTCTCGGACCTCATCCATCTGTATCCGTTCCGCTATATCGACCGCAGCGGGATCGTCCCCATCGCGCAGGTGGCTCCGGACGTGGCTTTCGTCCAGATCCAGGCCACCGTCGTGTCCCGGACCCTTTACGGCCCGCAGAGCGCCGTCGTCTCGCAGGAGACGAACCCCATCCACTGGGGCGCCGTCAAGCGCCTGTCCGTCATCGTGGAAGACGCGTCCGGACGCATAGAGATCGTCTTTTTCAAGGGCATCCGGTGGAACTACCAGCGGCTGGCCCCGGGCAGCACCTTCCTGTTCTTCGGCAAGCCGCAGGGGTTCAATGGACGCATGAACATCGTGCATCCGGAAGTGGACGTGCCACAGGACGGCGCGATGGCCCAGGGAACGCTGACCGGCGTCTACCCCAGCACGGAAAAACTCAAGACGGGCGGCATTACCGGGAAGGTGATGTGCAAGATGCAGGCCGCCGCCCTGTCGCTCTGCCTGCCGGAAATCCGGGAGACGCTGCCGGACTACGTCCTGCGGGACAACGCCCTGGTGCCGCTCCAGTACGCCCTGCGCAACATCCATTTCCCGAAGGACAGCTATGCGCTGCAGAAGGCCACCTACCGCCTGAAATTCGAGGAGCTCTTCTTCCTGCAGCTGTCGCTGCTGAAGCAGAAGTACATCCGTTCGCGCGGCGAGCGCGGCCTGACTATGCCCAAGGTGGGCCCGGACTTCCACGCGTGCTACAACGCCCTCCCCTACACCCTGACCGGCGCGCAGCAGCGTGTGATCAAGGAGATCCGCGCGGACCTGACGAGCGGCCACCAGATGAACCGCCTGCTGCAGGGCGACGTGGGTTCCGGCAAGACGATGGTGGCCGTGCTGAGCTGTCTGATCGCCATCGGCAACGGTTTCCAGGCCTGCATCATGGCGCCCACCGAGGTGCTGGCGCAGCAGCATTACGCCAATATCAAGAAGTATCTCGCGCCCACTTCCGTGCAGTGTGCGCTGCTTACGGGCAGCACCACGCAGAAGGAGCGGCGCGCCATCCACGCGGCCCTGGAGGACGGGAGCCTCGGGATCCTCGTGGGGACGCACGCCCTGCTGGAGGACAACGTGGTCTTCCGGAATCTCGGCCTCGCCGTCATCGATGAGCAGCACCGTTTCGGAGTGGACCAAAGAGCTAAACTCTGGGCCAAAGGACCGCGTCCCGGGAGCAGCGCTCCCTCTGAAAACTTCGCTTCGCTCATCCCACCGCAGCGCTCCGCTTGCGGTCCCCCCGTTCACGAGGCCACGGGCGGCCACGGTTTTCCGAGGGAGGCTGCTCCCGGCGACGCGGCTATTCCGCCGCATGTCCTTGTTATGACAGCGACGCCGATACCGCGGACGCTGGCGATGACGCTGTACGGCGACCTGGACGTGTCGGTGATCGACGAGATGCCGCCGGGGCGCAAACCGGTGCAGACGATGTGCATCGGGCAGAACCGGCGGGCGGCGATGTACAAGTTCATGCGGGACGAGATCGCCCGCGGCCGCCAGGTATTCGTGGTCTTCCCCCTCATTTTCGAGAGCGAGAAGACGGACCTGCAAAACCTCGAGAAGGGCTACGAGGACATCGTGTCCGCCTTCCCGCTGCCGGACTACAAGGTCGCCATCGTCCACGGGCAGCAGAGCAACGAGGAGAAGAACTTCAACATGGCCGCCTTCGTGGCCGGCCGCGCAAACATCCTCGTGTCCACGACGGTGATCGAGGTGGGCGTGGACGTGCCCAACGCCTCGGTGATGGTGATCGAGAGCGCGCAGCGCTTCGGCCTGAGCCAGCTCCACCAGCTGCGCGGCCGGGTGGGACGCGGCGCCGAGAAGTCCTACTGCATCCTCGTGAAGGATGTCAAGACCTCCAAGGAGGCGCAGGAGCGCCTGGATCTGATGTGCCGGACCGAAGACGGCTTCGAGATCGCCGAGCAGGACATGAAGATGCGCGGCCCCGGCGACCTGGAAGGCACGCAGCAGAGCGGCCTGCCGATCAACCTCGCCATCGCATCGCTGGCGAAGGACGGCACCCTGCTGATGCAGGCGCGCGTGTACGCGGACCGCGTCCTGGACGCCGACCCCGGCCTCCAGGAGCCTCGCAACGAACTTCTTCTCAAGGAATTACGCAAAGACAAATACGACATCAAAGATTACAGCAAGATATCATGAAAAAAGTATTGACCGCATTAATGTGTCTGACCATGGCCATCAGTTGTGCACAAAAAGAAGACAGCGGATATGTCGGTCCGTCCGACATCAGCATCGCGGACGGCGTGATGACGCCCGAGACGCTCCTCGCGCTCGGCCGCCTGTCCGACCCCCAGCTCTCTCCCGACGGGAGCCGGATCCTTTACGGCGTTTCCTACACCTCCGTAGCCGACAACAAGAGTTGCCGCAACCTGTTCCTCTGCAATCCGGACGGCAGCGGCAAGGTCCAGCTGACCCGCTTCGCCAAGAGCGTCAGCGCCGCCCGCTGGTCCGCCGACGGCAAGAGCATCTTCTTCCTGCAGGGCGGGCAGCTCTGGAAGGCCCCCCTCAAGGGGAACAAACTCGGCAAGAAGGTGCAGCTGAGTGACGTTCCGAACGGCATTTCCGACTACAAGCTCTCGCCGGACCAGAACCAGGTCCTGTATGTGAGCAGCGTCAAGAATACGGCCCTGCAGCAGCCTGCGGACCATTTCCAGGACCTGGACAAGGCGCAGGCCTATGCTACCGAGGATCTGATGTACCGCCACTGGGACCACTGGGTGACCGACGTTCCCCGCACCTACGTGGCCGCCCTCGGCAACGGCAAGGTCACCCCGGACAACTCCGCGGACATCCTGGGCACGGAAGAACTGTTCGAACTCCCGACCGAACCTTTCGGCGGCGCCGAGCAGCTGGACTGGAGCCCGGACGGCCGTCACATCGTCTATTCCTGCCGCAAGCACGTGGGCAAGCAGTACGCCTTCAGCACCAACTGCGGCATCTATATCTATGACCTGCTGACCGGCGCCACCCTGGACGTCAAGACGGACGGCGGCTACGACACCGACCCGGTCTGGAGCCCCGACGGCAACCACATCGCCTGGATTTCCATGGCGCGGGACGGCTACGAGGCGGACCGCCAGCGCGTATTCGTCTGCGACGTCGAGCGCCTGGCAGACGAGGCGGACGGACAGAACGTGGGCATCGCCGTGAGCAACGTGCGCGAACTGCTGCCCGGGTTCGACCACGACGCGGCCGGCCTGGTCTGGCACGGGGACGAGCTCTTCTTCAACGCCCTGGTGGGCGAAGGCATCCAGGCCATCTGGTGCGCCGACCTGACGGGCGACGTGCAGCGCGTCACCGCCCCGGACTGGAATTTCGACTTCTTCTCCCCCTTCGCCGTGCTCGACAAGGAGGACGGCGTGGAGCTTCTCGCCTCCTACTACTGCCTGAAGTTCCCCACCGAGCTCGTGTCCATCCGCATCAGCTCCAAGGAACTGAGTTTCAAGCAGCTGACGGAGGAGAACAAGCACATCTTCGACCAGCTTGCGGACGTGACGGACGAGCGCGTGTTCGTGGAGACGGTGGATCATCAGCAGATGCTCTGCTGGGTGCTCTACCCGCCGCAGTTCGATCCCGCGAAGCAGTATCCGGCCATCGAGATCGTGCTCGGCGGCCCGCAGGGCAGCAACTCCCAGGACTGGAGCTACCGCTGGTGCTACCGCCTGATGGCGCAGCAGGGCTACATCGTGATCCTGCCCAACCGCCGCGGCACCACCGCCTTCGGCCAGGCCTGGAAAGAGCAGATCTCCGGCGACTACCCGGGCCTGAACATGCAGGACTACCTGAGCGCCGGCCGCTACATCAAGGGCCAGCCCTACGTGAGCAAGCTCGCCTGCGTGGGCGCCTCGTACGGCGGCTATTCCGCCTATATGCTGGAGGGCCTGCACGGCGACCTCTTCGACTGCTTCATCGCACACGCCGGCATCTTCGACGAGAAGCAGCTCTGGTTCACCACCGAGGAAATGTGGTTCGCAAACTGGGACAACGGCGGTCTCACCGAGTACGCCTACACCCCGGGTCAGATCGGTCCCGCCGGCGACGGCATCACCTTCGGCGGCATGCAGCAGGCCGGCGCGCCCTACGCCTCCACGCCGAAGGCCCAGCGCCACTACGCAGCTTCGCCTTCGACGATGGTCACCAAATGGCACACCCCCATCCTCTGCATCCACGGGATGATGGATTTCCGCATCCCCTACGAGCAGGGCATGGCCGCCTTCAACGCGGCGCAGATGCAGGGCGTCCCCTCCAAACTCGTGGTTTTTCCCGAAGAGAATCACTGGATCCTCCAGCCCCAGAACTCCCTCTACTGGCACCGCGTCGTCTACGACTGGCTGGACCGCTGGATGAAATAACACAGGGATGAAACTCAAAGAAGTCATCGACGCGCTGGAGCGCCTCGCTCCGCTGCGGCTGCAGGACGAGTGGGACAACTCGGGGTTGCAGGTCGGTTTCCCGGATGCCGAGGTTTCCCGCGTCCTGGTCTGCCTGGACGTTACGGAAGAGATTGTAGAAGAGGCGATTGCGAAAGAATGCGAGTTGATCGTCTCCCATCATCCCCTGTTGTTCAAGCCCCTGCGCCAGCTGTCCGACGCAACCTACCAGCAGCGTTGCATCGTGCGCGCGCTGTTCTCCGGCGTCGCCGTCTATTCGGCGCACACCAGCCTGGACAACGCCCCCGGCGGTGTCAACCACAAGATCGCTTCGCTGCTCGGCTTGCAGGAACTCGCCTGGCTTTCCCCGAAGGCGGAGGAAGAGGCCGGTTCCGGCCTCGTGGGCGAGCTGCCCGAAGCGGAAGAGGACCGGGCTTTCCTGAAGCGGGTGGCCCGGACCTTCGGCGTACGGAATCTCCGGCATTCCGAGCCGGACGGGCGGAAGATCCGCCGGGTGGCCCTGTGCGGCGGCGCCGGCGCCTTCCTGCTCCGGGAGGCCGTCCGCGCGGGAGCCGACTGCTTCCTGAGCGGGGAATTCCATTATCACGATTATTTCGAGAACGGCGGCGTGCTGCTCGCAGAGCTCGGCCACTACCAGAGCGAACAGTTCACGCAGGACCTCCTGCGGGACTATCTGCTGGAAAGCTGCCCGGCGCTGGAGGTCGTCAAGACCGCCCTCGACACCAACCCGATCCGCTATGAATGACAACTACTTCAGCGACAAGTTCGCGCAGGATTTTACGGTCGCCTGCTACCAGGTGGACAGCCGGGAACGGCTGCGCCCGTCCGCGTTCCTCGACCTGGCCCAGTATATGGCCGTTTACGGAGCGGACCGCCTGAAGTTCGGGGACGATCAGCTCCGCCCGTACGGATGCACCTGGGTGCTCGCCCGCCAGCACGTCCGTTTCGAACGGCCCGTGACGCACAAGGAGCCGTGCAAGATCCTCACCTGGCACAAGGGCTTGAAGGGCCTGTTCTTCATCCGCGACTACCAGCTGCTGGGCGCCGACGGGGAACCGTCCGTCAATTCCACCAGTTCCTGGGTGGTGATGAATATCGAGGAGCGGCGCGTCGCCCGCACCGACTTCCTCTCGGATATCGTCTCGCTCGACCCGCAGAGCACCGACTACGCCATCGAAGCGATGGCGCCCAAGGTAAGCCTGCCGCGCGGGGAGGAGCTGCAACTGATCGGAACGCACGTGGTCCGCTGGTCCGACGTGGACTACAACCAGCACGCCAACAACGTCAAGTACACCGTCTGGGCGATGGACGCCCTGCCGGAGGAGCTGGTCTGCGGGAAGATGCTCCGCGAACTGACCATCAACTTCAACAAGGAGGCCCGCCCCGGCGAAACCGTGGAACTGTGGCACTGCCTGGCACCCGACGGCGCCCACATCGTGGAAGGGCGCGCGGGCGATCACCAGGTATTTGTCGAAAGGCTGCTTTTCGAGTAGGATCAGGCCTGCAAGGGCCTGATCTTCGCGTATTTGAGCAGGAGGAGCTTTTCGCCGTGGGCGTCGAAGCGGATGCGCGCCTTCATGTCGGGGGCGCTGCCGCTGAGTTCCAGGACGGTTCCGGGGCCGAAACGGTTGTGTTCTATGCGCTGTCCTACGGACAGTTCCGTCATCGGAACGCCTACGAAGTCAGCATCGGAGAGCATCTTTTCCACCATTCCGGCAGGAGAACCGGCTTGCCTCCGGATAGGTTCGGGGCTTCGCCCCTCATCCCTCCCACTGCTTCGCAGCGGGCCCCTCCCGTTCACGAGGCCACGGGCGGCCACGCCTCCCGGAGGCAAGCGGTTCTCCCTGCCTGCAGAAGTCCCACTCCGACGTTCAAATCGAGTTCCTGAGGACTGACCGTATGCCCCGCCCCCAACACCGAAACGTTCCAGCCGGCCGCCGGTAAAGCGGGATCCGAAGCCGCCCCACTCGTGGGTAACGCCGGAACTGTCGAAATCCGCCTCGTCCAGGGGACTGTCCAGATACTGCGGGTCGATCTCCTTCAGGAAGCGCGACGGCGCGTTGGACTCGTGCTTGCCGTTGCGCATCCGCGTCCCGGCGAAGGCGAGGCCCACCGCCCGCTTGGCGCGCGTGACGGCCACGTAGAACAGGCGCCGTTCCTCCTCGACATCCGACTTCGAAGAAAGCATCGTAAGGCTCGGGAACAGGTTCTCTTCCAGCCCGGCCACGTACACGTAGGGGAATTCCAGGCCCTTGGAGGAATGAACCGTCATCAGCGCCACCTTGTTGTTGGTGTCGCCGTCTTCCGTGACGTCCACGTTGCTCAGCAGCGAGACGTTCTCGAGAAAGTCGTCCAGGGTGAACACGCCCACCACTCCCCCTTCGTCCGCGTAGTCTTCCGCCTCCTCTTCCCGCTCCTCGACGAACTGCGCCACCGAGTTGAGCAGCTCGTCCAGGTTGGCCGTACGGGACAGCCCCTCGATGGAGGTATCCTGCTTGTAGAAGGCATACAGGCCGCTCTCGTCCGCGATCCGCTTCGCCAGCTCGTGGGCGTCCGTGACCGGCACGAGGCCGGACAGGCGTTCGATCATCTGGCAGAAGGGCTGCACCTTGGGCACTTCGCGCGCCGCCTGGAACAGCGGAATCCCCTGCTGCTGGGAAACGGCCTCCACGGCCCCCAGGGCCTTGTCGCCGATGCCGCGGGCGGGCTTGTTCACCACCCGGCGGAACGATTCGTCGTCGCGGGGGTTGACCACCAGCTTGAAATAGGCCATCATGTCCTTGACCTCCGCCCGGTCGAAGAAGGAGTTGCCGGAGTAGATCATATAGGGGATGTTGCGCCGGCGGAGCTGCTCCTCCAGCGCGCGGGACTGCGAATTGGTGCGGTAGAGGATGGCGAAATCCTGGTACTGCGCCCGCCTGGAACGCATCCGCTCCATGATGTCGGCGACGATCATCACCGCCTCCTCCTGCTCCGTGTAGGCCTTGATCACGTGGAGGCGCTCCCCCGCTTCGCCCACGGCGTAGCAGTTCTTGGGGATGCGTCCCTCGTTGTGGGCGATCACGGAATTGGCCGCGTCCACGATGGTCTGCGTGGACCGGTAGTTCCGTTCGAGGCGGAAGAGCCGGCATTCCGGGTAGTCCTTCTTGAAATTCAGGATGTTCTCGATGCGCGCCCCGCGGAAGGCGTAGATGGACTGGCTGTCGTCGCCCACCACGCAGATGTTCCGGTGGAACTGCGCGAGTTTCTTGAGGATGAGGTACTGGGCGGCGTTGGTGTCCTGGTACTCGTCCACCAGGATGTGCGTGAAGCGGCCCGCGATGGACTCCAGCGCCCCGCGGTCGTCCCGCAGCAGGATGTTCATGTTCAGCAGGATGTCGTCGAAGTCCATCACCCCGCTCTGCCTGAGTTTCAGCTGGTAACGCTCATAGACCTCGCCCAGGCGCGGCCGCTTGGCGAAATAGTCCTGCTTCTGGAGTTCCGGGCTGGCCTGGTAGGCCTTCACCGTGATCAGGTTGTTCTTCGCCGAGGAGATGCGGGCGAGGACGTCCTTGGGCTTGTATACCTTGTCGTCGAGCCCCATCTCCTTGAGGCAGGCCTTGACGGCGCTCTGGGAATCGGAGGTGTCGTAGATCGTGAAGTTCACCGGATAGCCCAGCGCATCGGCATACTCCCGCAGGAAGCGCACGAACACGGCGTGGAAGGTACCCATCACCACCCGCCGCAGGCTGCGGTCCCCCACCATCGCGGCGATCCGCTCCTTCATCTCCCCCGCGGCCTTCTTCGTGAAGGTGAGCGCCAGGACGCGCGCATCCTTCTGCAAGGCAAGGATATAGGCCACCCGGCTTGTCAGCACCCTCGTTTTTCCCGAACCCGCACCGGCCACGATCAGTTCCGGCCCTTCCACACAGGTGACGGCAGATTTCTGCTCGTCGTTCAACCCTTCCAGGATCATTTGCTCTTTCTCCTTCATAGCGGCACGAAAATACGAAAAAAAGTGGTATCTTCGCGTCGCGATTTGCTAAATATCATATAACGTTATATACATGTCAAAAGACTTCGTTTTGAAAAAGGGTCTGGACATCCCCGTAGCGGGAGAAGCAGAACTCCGTGTCTCCAAGACGACAGCACCGGGCATCGTGGCGGTCGAACCGACCGTCTTCAAGGGATTCCTTCCGAGACTTCTCGTGAAGGAAGGCGATCCCGTGCTCTGCGGCTCCCCCGTCATGGCGGACAAGAAGAACCCCGACATCCTCCTCGCCTCGCCGGTCAGCGGCACGGTCCGGGAGATCGTCCGGGGCGAGAAGCGCAAGCTGCTCTGCGTGCTCGTCGAATCCGACGGCAAGCGGCAGTGCGTGGACTTCGGCGTCAGAGAGGCCTCCGGGCTGGACGACGCGCAGGTTCGCGACGCGTTGCTCCGGAGTGGCCTCTGGCCCTGGCTTGTCCAGCGTCCCTATGGAATCGTCGCCGATCCGGCCGTCCGGCCCCGCGACATCTTCATCTCCGCATTCAGCACCGCCCCGCTCGCCGCGGACGCTGCGTTCTGCTTCGGCAAGGACGCGGCAGCCGCCCAGGCCGGTGTGGACGCCCTCTCCAAACTCACCGACGGTAAGGTGCACGTCAGCATCCCCGCCGACGGACCCGAATCCCCGTTCGCCTCGCTGACGGGATGCGAACTGCACCGCTTCAGCGGCAAGCACCCGGCGGGCAACGTCGGCGTGCAGATCAGCCACATCGCGCCCATCCGCAAGGGCGACACGGTCTGGACCGTCTCCCCGGCCGGGCTCGTCGCCATCGGCAAACTCTTCACCACCGGCCGCTATGACGTCGCCCGCAAGGTCGCCGTCACCGGCCCGATGGCGTTCGCCCCGGCCTACATCGAGGCCGTCCCGGGCATGCCGATGCGCGAAATCGCCTCTTTCTGCGGCAATTCAGAAGGGCTGCGCGTGGTCAGCGGCGACATCCTCTCCGGCAGGACCGTCGGGCGGGAAGGCTACCTCGGCTTCTTCGACAACCAGATCACCCTGGTCCGCGAAGGCACCGACAAGGAGCTGCTCGGCTGGATCCGCCCGCTGCGCTTCAACCAGTTCAGCGCCGACCGCAGCTACTTCTCCTGGCTCCTGCCGAAGAAGAAATATGCGATGGACACCAACCTCCACGGCGGCCCCCGCGCGTTCCTGATGAACGACGGTTACTACGCGCGCGTGCTCCCGATGGACATCTACCCGGTCTTCCTCGCCAAGGCCTGCCTCGCGGGCGAGATCGAGAAGATGGAACGGTTCGGCATCTACGAAGTGCTCCCCGAAGACCTCGCCACCTGCGAGTTCGTCGATCCGAGCAAGAACAACATCCAGGATATGATCGAAAAGGGCATCGACTTGATGCTCAAGGAAATGGCTTGAAAGTATGAATAAGATTTTTGAAAAAGGCGGCAAACTTTACTGGCTGCATTCAACGGTCGATGCTTTCGAGACCTTCCTGCACGTGCCCGGGACCGTCACCCGCAAGGGTTCCCACGTACGTGACGCCATCGATCTCAAACGCATCCTCATCCTCGTGGTGATCGCCGCCGTCCCGGCCGCCCTCTTCGGCATGTGGAACGTCGGCTACCAGCACGGCCTCGCGGTGGGTGACCCCCGCCTCAACATCCTCGGGAACTGGTGGTACGGTTTCCTGCGGGTGCTCCCGCTCTACCTCGTCTCCTACATCGTGGGCCTGGGCATCGAGTTCGCCTGCAGCCAGATCCGCGGCGAGGAAGTGAGCGAAGGATACCTCGTGTCCGGTTTCTTCATCCCTCTCATCGTCCCCGTGGACATCCCCCTGTGGATGCTCGCCCTCGCGGTCGCGTTCGCGGTCATCTTCGGCAAGGAGGTCTTCGGCGGCACGGGCATGAACATCGTGAACCCGGCGATTCTCACGCGCGCATTCCTCTTCTTCTCCTACCCGAACTACATGTCCGGTTCCGACTGCTGGATCCACTACAAACCGGCCGAGAAACTGGTGGACGGCTTTACCGGCGCCACCCCGCTTGCGCTGGACGGCGCTTCCGCCCAGTACGGCACCGGCTTCTGGGACCTCTTCATCGGCACGGTCCCGGGCTCCGTCGGCGAGACCTCCGTCCTGGCCATCCTGCTGGGCGCCGCCATCCTCATCTGGACCGGCATCGCCAGCTGGAAGATCATGGCCGGCGGCGTGCTCGGCGCCCTGCTTGTGGGTGCCATCGGCGACCTCGCCGGCATCAGCACCATCCCCTGCTACATGCAGCTCCTGTACGGCGGCTTCGCCTTCGGTATCGTGTTCATGGCCACCGACCCGGTGACCTCTGCGCAGACCGAATGCGGCAAGTGGATCTACGGCCTGCTCATCGGCGCGCTCTGCATCATGGTGCGCCTGTTCAACCCCGGCTATGCCGAGGGCATGATGCTCGCCATCCTGCTCTGCAACGTCTTCGCCCCGCTGATCGACCACTGCGTGATCAGCGCACACCTGTCCCGCAGGGAGAAAAAACGCCAAACCGCCTAGCCCTATGAATACCAACAGCAACGTTTATACGGTAGTCTACACCGCCCTGGTGGTGGTGGTCGTGGCGGCGATCCTCTCTTTCACGGCGATGAAACTGGGGCCCCTCCAGAACGCCAACGCCAAGGCGGAGACCCTCCGCCAGATGATGTCCGCGGCCGGAGTCAAGCCGACGGACGAACTTTACGCAACCCGCAACCAGGACATCCTGCGGCTGTACGCCGAGAACATCGAGCAAGCCTACACGATCGGCCTGGACGGCGCCCAGAACGGCACGCTCGGCACGGACGGCGGCCGGATCGAACTGGTCGACAGGCTCAAACCCCAGGACAAGGCCATCAAGGAAGGCGGCCAGGCCACGCTCCCCGTCTATGTCTTCAAAGGCGGCATCTGCGTGATTCCCGTCTACGGAGTCGGCCTCTGGGGCCCGGTCTGGGGCTACATCGCCTTCCAGCCGGACGGCAAGACCATCGCCGGCGCCTATTTCGACCATGAGTCCGAGACCCCGGGCCTCGGCGCCAAGATCAAGGACGAAGCCTGGTTCCGCGAGAAGTTCGCGGGCCGGCAGGTGGCCTTCGGCTCCGAGCCGCTCTTCAACCTTTCCAAGAACGCCGAGACGGGCGGCGCCGCGAACGCGGTGGACGCCATCACCGGCGCGACGATGACCTCCAAGGGCCTGAACGATGCGCTGAACGTCTGGTTCAAGGCCTACGAGAAGCATTTCACGGACAACGCCAAAGCAGAGGAGGAATAGCCTTATGGACAAGAAACTCAAAGAAACCATCCTGAATCCGATCCTGAAGGGCAATCCGATCACCGTCCTCATCCTCGGCATCTGCTCTTCGCTCGCCGTCACGGTGCAGCTGAAGGGCGCGCTGGTGATGGCCATCTCCGTGATCGCGGTCACGGGCCTGTCGAGCCTCATCTGCTCACTGCTCCGCAACAGCATCCCGAACCGGGTGCGCATCATCGTGCAGCTGGTCGTGGTGGCCATGATGGTCATCCTGGTGGACCAGATCCTCAAGGCCGGCGAAGGCACCTACGCCATCGACAAGCAGCTGAGCGTCTATATCGGCCTCATCATCACCAACTGCATCGTGATGGGACGCATCGAGGCGTTCGCCCTCGGCAACAAGCCCATCCCCTCGCTGCTGGACGGACTGGCCAACGGCGTGGGCTACGGCCTCATCCTGATCATCGTCGCCTTCTTCCGCGAACTGTTCGGAAGCGGCACCCTGTTCGGCCTGCGGGTCCTGCCTGCCGGCTATATCCCCAACAACCTCGTGATCCTGCCGCCGTTCGCGCTGATCCTGCTCGGATGCATCATCTGGGCGCACCGCGCGTTCGACAAGGACCTCCAGGAGAAATAATCGCGACGCCCTATGGAATACATCAGCTTATTCGTCAAGTCGATCTTCGTTGACAACATGATCTTCGCATACTTCCTGGGTATGTGCTCATACCTGGCGGTATCGAAGAACGTGAAGACGGCCAACGGCCTGGGCCTCGCCGTGATTTTCGTGCTTTTCTGCACGCTCCCCATCAACTGGGCGCTCAACCGCTTCGTCCTCCAGCCCGGCGCACTGGCCTGGCTCGGCCCCAAGTTCGCCGAAGTGGACCTGAGCTTCCTGAGTTTCATCATCTTCATCGCGGTGATCGCCGCCTTCGTGCAGCTCGTCGAGATGATCGTGGAGAAATACCTTCCCTCGCTGTATTCCTCGCTCGGCATCTTCCTGCCGCTGATCGCGGTGAACTGCGCCATCCTGGGCGGTTCGCTCTTCATGCAGCAGCGCGACCTGGCGAACCTCGGGGAGGCGGCCGTCTATGCGCTCGGTTCCGGCATCGGCTGGTACCTCGCCATCGTCTGCCTCGCCGCCATCCGCGAGAAACTTTCCTACAGCAACGTCCCCGCCCCGCTCAAGGGGGTCGGCATCACCTTCATCACGGTGGGCCTGATGGGCATGGCGTTCATGATCTTTATGGGTATTCAACTATAAGCGGCCATGACACAGACTATCATCGCATCCATCGCAGTCATCGTCATCGTGACGCTGATTCTCGTCGCCCTCCTGCTCTTCGTCAAGGACAAGATCACCCCGAAGGGCACCGTCCAGATCGACATCAACGACGGCAAGAAAGTCCTCGACGTGGCCCCGGGCGACTCCCTGATGAACACCCTCGCCTCCCAGAAGATCTTCCTCCCCTCCGCCTGCGGCGGCAAGGCCAACTGCGGCCAGTGCAAGGTGCAGGTGCTCGAGGGCGGCGGGGAGATCCTCCCCACCGAGACCGGCTTCTTCAACCGCAAGCAGATCAAGGACGGCTGGCGCCTGGGCTGCCAGGTCAAGGTCAAGGACAAACTGAAGATCCAGGTGGCCGAGTCCGCCCTCTCCGTCAAGAAACTCGAATGCGAGGTCATCTCCAACGAGAACGTCGCAACCTTCATCAAGGAGTTCACCGTCCGCCTTCCCGAAGGCGAGGACCTCGAGTTCAAGAGCGGCGAATACATCCAGATCGACATCCCGGCGTACGAGGCCGACTTCGCCGACATGGGCGTGGCCGACATCTACAAGGGCGACTGGGAGAAGTTCGGCATCACCTCGCTCAAGTTCAAGAACACCGAGCCCACCATCCGGGCCTATTCCATGGCCTCCTATCCGGGCGAGAAGGGCATCATCAAGCTCAACGTGCGCATCGCGACGCCTCCGTTCGACCGCACCCAGCCCAAGGGCGTCTTCAAGTTCGTCCCGGGCGTGCCGCCGGGCGTCGCCTCCACCTACGTGTTCTCCCGCAAGAAGGGCGACAAGGTGATGATCAGCGGCCCCTACGGTGAGTTCCTCCTCCCGAAGGACGATCCCGAGGATCTCGAGTACATCTTCGTGGGCGGCGGCGCCGGCATGGCTCCGCTCCGCAGCCACATCATGCAGTTGTTCAGGACCATGAAGACCCCGCGCAAGGTCAGCTTCTTCTACGGCGCACGCGCCCTCGTGGAGGCCTTCTACCTGGAGGACTTCGCCGAGATCGAGAAGGAGTTCCCGAACTTCAGGTTCTACCTGGCCCTGGACCGTCCCGATCCCGCCGCGGACGCCGCCGGCGTGAAGTACACCCCGGGCTTCGTCCACAACGTGATGTACGAGACCTATCTGAAGAACCACGAGACGCCCGAAGACATCAAGTACTTCATGTGCGGCCCGCCGATGATGGTCTCCTCCGTCAACAACCTGCTGGATTCCCTGGGCGTCCCGCCCGAGAACGTCCTCTACGACAACTTCGGAGGATAAAAAAGAGAAAAAGCCGTAAAAAAAAGCAATTACCCCCTGCGCTTTTTTTCTGATCCTTGGGGGAAAGCCGCCCGCCGCGTACTTTTGTTCCGTATGGAATCCTTACGGAAAGCGAAGAACCGGCGGGCTGTTTTCTTGCCCGACCTAGTCCAGCGTCCCGGCAGTCTGCGGGATGCGGGGTCATTTCTTGCCTTTTGCTGTTTAATCTTGCTGCCGCCGGTTCTTCCGCTCTCCTGCCGCAAGCCGGATCCGCCCGAAATCATAGAAGAAGAGCCGCCGGAGGCCGTTCCGGATTCCGCCGGCTTTACCGTCCGCTGGCATCCTGCCGGCACGCCCGTGCGGCTGATGGACCTTTTCGTGTACGGCAGCGAAGGGACACGCGCGCTGGAGCGTCACGTCCGGCTGGATTCCCTGCCTGCGGAACTGACGCTGCGCGCGCTGCCCGGCGAGAAGATCCTCGTGGGCATCGCCAATAGTCCGCAGCGCTTCAACCTGAAGGCGCTCGAGCGCTACGACGCGATGAAGCAGCTCGCCTTCGCCTTCCGGGACGACGACCCGGCCCGCCCTATCCTGGGCGGGGAGGCCGTTACCGAAAACGGAGCCGGGACGGTCCCGCTCCGCCCCCTGCTCTGCCGGGTGCGCCTGGCCGAAGTGGCCAACACGATGGACGGATACGAACTGCTGGAAGAACCGCGGGTGCGCCTGGTCGACCTGCCGGACAACGCGGAAATCCTGCGGCTGGAAGAGTTCCGGCCCGCGGAACTGCTGGACGCCGGCTCCTGGACGCCCCTCCCCTGCGATATCGGTTATTTCCCGCAGCACCCGGAAATCGACCTGTGGTGCTACCCCAACGACACCCCGGAAAACATCCTGGGCACGCCGCGCCCCTCCCTGGAATTCGAGTGCAGGATCGGCGGGGAGACCTGCTCGTTCGAAGTTCCGCTGCCGCCCCTGCCCCGCGGCTGCACGAAGGAAGTGGCGCTGACCATAGACGGTCCGGACGAGTTCCACTACTTTATTCGCTGAAAATGCATATCTTTGTGATGTGGATGCAGCCAGACATGCCTATCTCCTGCTCGTGCACACCTGTCCCGGACAAGTGCGCAAGTTGCTGGGTCTTCTTGACGATCCCCGCAACGACATTTTCGTCCATATCGACCGGAAGGCGCCTTTCGGGCCGGATGCGCTGGAAGGCTGCTGCCGGCATTCACGGGTCGTTTTCATCAGACCGCGCATCTCCGTGCATTGGGGCGGCGTAAGCATCATGCGCGTCGAACTGGCCCTGCTGAAAGCCGCCGTTCCCGGCGGATATGCCTTCTACCACCTGCTCAGCGGGCAGGACCTCCCCATCAAGGACCAGGATACGATCCATGGTTTTTTCGCACAGCATCCTGACCGGGAATTCCTGAATTACTGGCAGCTGAAACCGACCACCCCGAGCCGTTTCCGCTATTATACCCTGTTTCCGGAGGGGACCGGCTTCTTCCTGACCAACTTGCTGAACAACGCCTTCAAGGGCATCCTGATGGCCCTGGACATCCGAATCAACCGGGATGTGGACTTCCGCTTCGCCGCCCAATGGTTCAGCATCACGCACGACTGTGCGGAATACGTCCTGTCCCGGGAAGCCTGGCTGGAAAAGGTCTTCCGGCACACAAACACCCCGGACGAGGTTTTCCTGGCCACCCTGATCTGGGATTCCCCTTTCCGCGAGCGGCTCTTCGACCCGCTTGAACACGTCCAGAACCAGGACATCTACAATACCGCCAACCTGCGCTTCATCGACTGGACCCGGGGCAAAAGCATCCGGCATCCCTGGACGTTCACCCTGGACGACAAGGACCTGCTGCTGGGCCTGCCTCATTTCTGGGCACGGAAATTCGACGAGCGGGTGGATACCCGCATCATCGATTTCTTCTGTGACGCTTTGAAAACGAAGGACTAGACGATGTCCGCGAAGCGGTCCGGGATGCGGACCACGATCCGGAGTTCGAACATCGCGGGCTTGTTCAGGGCGTAGGGCGGTCGGCAGATCGTCTGGCAGATGCGGCCGAAGCGGGTCCAGCGGTCGAAATCACGCGCGGGGAGTTCCGTGACATAGCGGATCGTACGGCCGCGCTTCTGCATATGGGGGCCTTCTCCCCGCCCGACCCGCTCGGCGTCCTGCAGGCGGGCTTGCAGGCGCTTCATATCGAAATAGCCGAAGTGCAGCAGATACAAATCCTTGCCTATGTGGAAGTTGTGCCCTTTAACCCGGTGGAAGCCGGACCCCCAGATGCAGGGCCTGGCCACGACGGAAGGCTTGGTGTAGCGCGTGCCGATCTGAGCATAGTGCCGCTGGCGGAGGAACGGCTCCGCGTCGGTGATGTCGGCCTCTTCCCCCAGCTTCTGGCCGAAGTCCAGGCCAAGCGCCGACAGGCAGACCCGGATCTTCTTCCGGCTCAGGTACTCCGGCAGGCTCAGGCCCAGTTTCGGGTCCACGACGATGAACTCGTCGGCATCCACGCCGATCACGAGATCGTATCCCCGTTCAAGCAGGGCCGCGGCCTGTTCCGACAGGAAGCGCAGGCGGCCCTTCTCCGCGGATACCACGTGGAGGCCGATCTTCTCGTGCAATTCGGCGTGCGTTCCTTCGCAGAACGGGGCGATGACCTGGTCGGTGCCGTCGAAGAAGATGTACAAGTTCTCCTTTCCCAGCTGCGCACCGTAGTATTCCACCCACTTGCGCAGGAAGAAATCGTCGTTGCGGACCATCGTGAGGGCGGCTATCTTTTTCATAGGTATCTGGCGGTAAAAGTATCGGCTTTGGCAAGGTCTTCCGGCGTGCCGGCGAACACGACACGGCCGCCGCGGTCGCCCGCGTCGGGACCGAGGTCGATCACCCAGTCCGCCGCGCGGATGACATCCAGGTTGTGCTCGACGACCACCAGCGAATGGCCGGCGCCGAGCAGGGCGTCGAAGGAGCGCAGCAGTTTCTCCACGTCGTAGAAGTGCAGGCCGGTGGTGGGCTCGTCGAAGATGAACAGGATCCTGTCGGACTTCGCCTTGCCCTGGCTCAGCGACAGGAAATAGGCCAGTTTGATGCGCTGGCTCTCACCGCCGGACAGGGTGGAGCTGCTCTGACCGAGCTTGAGGTAGCCCAGGCCCACGTCCTGCAGGGGGCGCAGCAGGGCCGCGACGCCCTTCGCCTCGTCTTCGGGACCCGCGGAGAAGAAGTCCACCGCCTCGTCCACGCTCAGGTTCAGGATGTCGTCGATGTTCTTCCCGCGGTAGCGGATCTCGAGCACTTCCGGCCGGAAACGCTTGCCGCCACATTCCTCGCAGACCATCTCGACGTCGGCCATGAACTGCATCCCGATGCGCACGACGCCCTCGCCCTGGCACTCCGGGCAGCGGCCCCCTTCGGTGTTGAACGAGAAATGGTTGGCGTTCAGACCGGCGAGTTTGGCCGCCTGCTGGGCCGCCATCAGCTTCCGGATGCCGTCGTAGGCCTTCAGGTATGTCACGGCATTAGAGCGCGACGAACGGCCGATGGGATTCTGGTCCACGTACTCCACCCGCGTGATGCGGTCCAGGTTGCCGGACAGGCCGCGGTGCGTGCCCGGCTGGTCGCCGGATTCGTGGATGCGCCGGTACAGGGCCGGATAGAGGATGTCTCCCACCAGCGAAGACTTGCCGGAACCGGAGACGCCGGTCACGACGGTCAGGGCACCCAGCGGGAAACGGACGTCTATGTCCTTGAGGTTGTGCTCCATCGCCCCGTTCACGGTGATGCTGTAATTCCACGGGCGCTTCTCGCGCAGATAGCGCTGCCGACGCCCGTTCAGGTACTGCAGGGTCAGGGAGCCGTCGATGTCCTTTTTCTTCGCGCCGGCGACGGTCCCGGAGAAAACGACTTCGCCGCCGTTCACCCCGGCCCGGGGACCCATGTCGATCAGGAAATCGGCCGCCCGGATGATCTCTTCGTCGTGCTCGACCACGATGACCGTGTTGCCGATGTCGCGCAGGCGGCGCAGCACGCCGATCAACCGCTCGGTGTCGCGCGGGTGCAGGCCGATGCTGGGTTCGTCCAGGATGTACATCGAGCCCACGAGGCTGGAGCCCAGCGCCGTCACGAGGTTCACGCGCTGGCTCTCGCCGCCGGACAGGGTGTTGCAGGCCCGGTCCAGGGTCAAGTAGCCCAATCCGACGTCCAGGATGCACTGCAGGCGGGAAACGATCTCGGAGAGCGGTTCCGCCGCGATGGCGCGTTCCGTTTCGGAGAGTTCGATCCCGCGGAAGAAAGCCAGGGCGTCTTCCGCATTCATCCGGAGCACGTCGTGGATGGTCTTTCCGGCCACTTTCACCCACAGGGCCTCGCGGCGCAGGCGGCTGCCGCCGCAGTCGCTGCAACTGGCCCGTCCGCTGAAGCGGCTCAGCATGAACTTGAACTGGATCTTGTAGCGCTGCGTCTCCACCCAGGCGAAGAAATCGTGGATACCGACGAAACTGTCCGGATCCCCTTCCACGTATTTGGTATTCCAGATGAGGTCCTTCACCTCCCGGGACAGGTTGCAGTAAGGTTCGAAAATAGGGATGCCGTAACGGTCTGCCACCTCGACAAGGCGGTCCTTGAACCAACCCATCTTCTCGCCGCGCCAGCAGGCGATGGCGCCGTCGTAGATGCTCTTGGTCTTGTCCGGGACCACGAGGTCCTCGCTGATCCCGATGATTTTGCCGAGGCCGCCGCAGGTCGGACAGGCGCCAAGCGGGGAATTGAAGCTGAACAGGTACTCGTCCGGTTCGCGGAAGGTAATGCCGTCCAGCTCGAAACGGTTGCAGAACTGCCGCAGGGTGCCGTCCTCGCCGGCCAGGGCGATACGCCCGTCGCCGCGATTGAAGGCATCCGCGACCGAGGCAAGCAGGCGCGTGCGCGTGTCCGCCGCCATCGGGCCGGACAGGCGGACGCGGTCCACCAGCAGGGAGGCGTCGGCGAAAGACTCCGCGCCGCGCTGCAGCACCTCGTCGATCCGGACCGGCACGCCGTCGGCGTAGAGCCGGTTGTAGCCGTCCTCCTTGAGTTGCAGGAGCAGTTCGGTGCGGTCCGTCCGGCCGCTCCAGCCCAGGTCGGCCAGCAGGTAGACGGTCCCGTCGGGCCAGGCAGCCAGGGCGTCCAGCACGTCCTGGACGGAATCCCGGCGCACTTCCCGCCCGGACACGGGGGAAAAGGTGTGCCCGATGCGGGCGAACACCAGCCGCAGGAAATCGTAGATCTCGGTCGTCGTGGCGACGGTCGAGCGGGGGTTGCGCACGCTGACTTTCTGCTCGATGGCGATGGCGGGCGGGATGCCGTCGATGGCATCCACGTCCGGTTTGGTCATCCGGCCCAGGAACTGCCGGGCATAGGAGGAAAGGCTTTCCGAGAAGCGGCGCTGCCCCTCGGCATAGAGCGTATCGAAGGCCAGGGAAGACTTGCCCGAACCGGAAATGCCCGTGATGACCACGAACTTTCCGCGGGGGATCCGCAGGGTCAGATTCCTGAGATTGTTGACCCTGGCGCCTTTGACCTCGATGTATTCTTCCACGGGAAAAGCTTCCTACGGACGAGAATCCGCCTCCGGCTGCTCCGGCGCCGGCGCGGAATCATCCCTCTTCTTGAGCCGGGAGACCCAACCGCGCCCCAGCAGAATCCAGAAACAGGCCGCAACGGCCCCCAGGAACGCCAGGGCCAGGATAATCAGCCCCCGGGAAGGACCGGAAGGACTCAACGGCCTTACCGGCGGATTGATCATCGTGAATACCGGCGTCTCCTCCTGGACCTTGGCCTCGGCGGCCTGCAGCTGCTGTGCGCAACTGTTATAGAGCTGGAAATGGAGGTTCATCTCGTTCTGCAGGCGTTCCTGCTCGGTACGGACCCGCTGCAGGACCACCCCCTGATGGCTGTCCACATAGCTGGCATAGCGCTGCTGGGAACTGTAATACTTTTGTTTGTAGTCGTCGTAGAGTTTCTGGTAGTAGTCCAAATTCTTGCGGGCCTTTTCCGTCCGGTAGTCCACCAGATATGCCTTCAGGCGCTCGACCACCTCTGTCGCTACCTGGACCGCCACTCCGGGGTCCTGCGCCTTGACCGTCAATGATACGACATTCGTATTCTTGTCCACCTTCAGGGACAGTGAGTTCCGGATGCGCGATGCCACCCGGCTCTGCTCGGAAGTCAGACGGGAAAGATCCAGGTTCTCGTATCCGGTAACGGGCGTAGTCTTCCTGAACAGGGATTTCAGTTTGGAGGGGAGCCGTTTCAAAAACACCCACCAGGGTTCCCGATAGATATTCAGCATATAGGAATAGTAATCGGAAGAAACTGCTTCCTTTTTCCACTTATACTCGACGGGAATGGGAAAGAGATCCGTTACGAAAGGGTTGGATGTGATGATGACCGGATACAGATCGGGAGAGAAAGCATCGGATGTGCTGGAGGCACCGAGATTGATGCCCGCCATACTGGCGATGGCGGACACATTGTTGTTGCTCTGGCGCACCCGCTCGGGAACCATTTTGGCCGTCACGGAATACTGGTCCGGAATGCTGAAGGCGATCAGGATGCCGACGGCGGCCGCCACACCGGCCCACAGCAGGATACTCTTCCATTCCTTCAGCAGGCTGCGCAACAGTTCCAAAAGGTCTATCTCTTCGTATTCTTCCTCATTAAATGCAGGAACCTGGTATTTCTGCTCTTCCATAAACGCCTAGTTTTTCGAACTTCTGATAATGCTGAAGACCGTGGCGGCGAGGGTGGCGAGCGACGAAGATGCCGATGCGATCGCCATCACCTCGGCACGGTCCATGCCCCTGCGCTCCGGCTTGTCCGGCACCATGATCACGCAGCCCGGCTCCACTTTCGCCATCATGCTGCTGACAGAGGCCGAGCGGCCGTTCTGGTACACGATGGTCACCTTGTTCCGCTTGGCCCGGAAACCGTAGCCGCCGGCCAGGTTCACATAATAGCCCACGCCTTTCCCCGGTTCATATAGCACCGTATTGGGCAGCATGACGTTACCTTGTACAGATACGGTATTGATATACTCCGGGATGAAGATCCGGTCGCCCTCCCGGAGGATGAGGTCATCCTTGGAACCTGGATTCGCGATCGCCTTGTCCATCTGGGTTCCCACGGAATACTCGGTGGAAAGGTCCACCGAATTCACATTGATGGTATCCCGGGCCGCGTCCCGCTGGAGAGCTTCCCGGGTATAGGTACGCAGGCGGCGTTCTTCGTCGTTCATCTGCCGCATCACGACACCGCCGTGCAGATAAGCGCGCGAAGTCGGTCCGCCGGCCCGGGCCACCACTTCGGAGAGGCGTTCCCCGTCGCTGACCAGCACATAACTGCCGGGGAAATTGACCTCGCCCTCGACCGTCACGAAACGCTGGGGCTTGAATCCCGGACTCGGACGCACGGAAACGACGTCATAAGGCTGCAGGATGAAGTCCTCCCCGCCGTCCACGGCAAGCCCGTCCTTGATGGCAAAGGAGAAACTCTCGCCCATCTCGCTGCCGGAAACCGTGCTGGAAGGATCCGTCAGCCGCCGGGCCACGTCCACGCGGGCGGTCGAGGCACCTTCCAGCAAGCCGCCCGCCTGCAGGATCAGGTCCTCCACGGTCGTGTTCTCCGAGAACGGAAACGTGCCCGGGCTGGCCACCAGTCCGTTGATGGTCAGCGTCCCCCGGTTCGACAGTTCATAGATGCCGGAGACGACCAGGATGTCGTTCTTCCGCAGCAGGATATCCGAAGCGGAACCGGCGAGCACGGCGCCCAGGTCAAAGGAGACGGTCTCCAGGGAAAGGTCGTCCTTTTCCCGCAGGATGACCGCACGCGACAGGAAGGCGTCTTCCTTCAGGCCGCCGGCGCTTTCGACCAGCTGACGGACGGTGGCGATTCCGCCGCCCAGTTCAAACATGCCGGGGCGGAACACGTATCCCCGCACCTCCACCTTGTTGGAATAGCGGTCCAGGTTCGTTCCGACCGAGACGTAATCGCCGTCTTCCAGGCGGAAATAGGGGGCTTCGGAAGCCTTGACCGTGAACACGCGGCGCTCGGGCCCCTTCTCGCGGATGACCCGGAAGTCATCCGGATAGGCGTCGCTCTTGAAGCCGCCCGCGTAGTCGATCAGGGTCTGCAGGCTTTCCCCGCCGCGCATCTCATAGGACATCGGGCGCTTGACGCTGCCGCTGATGGAAGCGATGTTCTGATAAGGAGGAACGATCACAATGTCCCCTTCCTGGAGGGCGATGTCCGTTTCGGACCGGCCTTCCAGCAGATACTCATAGACGTCCACCAGCGCCACCTGCTCCCCGCCGCGCATCACGCGGATGGCACGGAGCGAACCCGCGGGCTTCACGCCGCCCGCCCGGTACAGGGCGTTGAACACCGTAGAGAACGACGACAGGCGGAAGGTTCCGGGCGTGTTCACCTCGCCCATCACGTTCACCTGGATGGTGCGGATCCGCCCGAGGGTCACGCTGACCGTCGTGTTCGGCCGGCTTCCGCCGATGCTCGCATATTTGGACACGAGCGCCTTCTTGATTTTCTCGGATGCCTCCCGGATGGTCAGGCCGCTGAGCTGGATCTGGCCCACCTGGCTGATGCTGATCATCCCTTCGGGCGAGATGGTCTTGTTATAGCTGGCTTCGCTGTATCCGAAAATCTCGATCAGGAGTTCGTCGCCGGGCCCCAGTTTGTAATTCTCCGGCGTGGCGGCATTCACGTTGGGCTCGAAACTCAAGGCGCGCTGGTTGAAGATGTCGTGCCCGAAAAGCCAGGTATCGGCTCCGGCGGCATTCGGGTCAGCCGTCTCGGCAGCCACGGCATCCAGGACTCCGTCCACTGCCTCAGCCTCAGCGTTTTCCTGACGAGACTCCCGGTCGACGACGCCTTGGCGGAGTGCCTGCTCGGTAACCGAAGCTGCCGAGGTACTCTGGCCAAAACGCGTCTTGGCCGATTCGATCTGCTCCGCCGTAACGCCACGGGCTTGCAGTTCCATGCCGATTTCAGCCTCGCTCCTTCCTGCGGCCACGCCCGCCTTCACATAATTGATGATCTGCGTTTCCGTCATCTGCGCATATGCGGAGAAACCCAGGCAGAGGCAGAACGCGGTGATGATCAGTCCCGATCTCTTCATATGAAAAAAAGTCGTATTAGTCGTTTCCAAGTTATAAACATGCAAATCTAACGTTTTTTTTTCTCCCTTGCAATACACGCGCGGGCGAGCGGGAAACCGGGCCGTGGAGAAAACGGAATAAAACAAACTTTTTTTTCAAGATGCTTGCGGATTCCCAAAATATGGTTATCTTTGCATCCGCTTTCCAAATGAAAGAACTCAAGGTGTGGTAGTTCAGTTTGGTTAGAATGCCGGCCTGTCACGCCGGAGGTCGCGAGTTCGAGCCTCGTCCGCACCGCTAAAGAACAAAACCTTCTGGTTTTGTTCTTTTTTTGTATGCCGTTGCTCCCGTATGAGCAACGGCATTTTGTTTTCTCGTGACAAATATGTACATTGGAGCATTATTCGCTAAAACCAAACAATTCCTGTTATGAAGAAACATTTCCTTCCGGGCTTGTGCGCACTCCTGCTTGGGGCCTCCGCAGCCTTTGCACAGTCCGTCGTTCTCGAGGATTTCCGTCCTTCCGAACTGAATCAGCCGGGGCAGCAATATCCGATGGTCAACTCCCAGGGTTATGCCCGCTTCCGCGTAAATGCGCCCCAAGCCCAGTCGGTCATCGTGAGCCTCGGCCTGGGCGGCTTCGGCGGCACCGTTCTCCAGAAGACCGAAGACGGCTACTGGATGGGCACGACCGCCGGTCCCCTGGACGAGGGCTTCCACTACTATCACCTCACCATCGACGGAGGAGTCGTGAACGATCCCGGCACCAACAACTACTTCGGTTCGTGTCGCTGGGAGAGCGGCATCGAGATCCCGGCACACGACCGCGCATTCTATGAGGAGCGCGACGTCCCGCACGGAACCGTACAGGAGGTGCGTTTCTGGTCCAAGAGCCAGAACAAACTCCTCCGCGCTTTCGTCTATGTCCCTCCGACTTACGACAGCGCCAGGAAGAAGCAGCGGTTCCCCGTCCTCTACCTGCAGCACGGCTGGGGTGAGAATGAATATGCCTGGTTCAACCAGGGCCGCGCCAACCTCATCATGGACAATCTCATCGCCGAGGGCAAGATAGAGCCTTTCCTCGTCGTGACCACCTATGGAATGATCAATGACGTCCCCTTTGGCCATATGAATGAATACACGGCCGAAGATTTCGAAACCGTACTCTGTGATGAACTCGTTCCGTATATCGAATCACACTATAAGGCCCGCACCGACAAGTTCGGCCGCGCCATGGCCGGCCTGTCCATGGGCGGATATGAGACGACGATCATCACCCTGCGCCGTCCGGAAATGTTCGGTTACTACGGTCTCCTCAGCGGCGGTTCCTACTCCCCGGACGACATCAAGGATCCCAAGCAGGTGAAGGGCATCTTCATCGGTTGCGGAAGCAAGGAGAACGGCGACGCCGTCACCAGGTCCGCCGCCGCCCTGCGTGCCGCCGGAATCAATGCCCGGTCCTATGTTTCCGAGGGTACCGCCCACGAGTTCCTGACCTGGCGCAGGATACTCCGCGAGATGGCTCCGTTCCTGTTCAAATAGCAAGTTCCCAACCATGAAATTCCTGAACACTATTCTCTGCACGGCGCTCGCCCTGGCGGGATGCTGCGCCTGCACCCCCTCCGACCCGCTCGTCGTCCGCACGGAAAGCGGCCTCGTCAAGGGGCTCGAGGAAGAAGGGACGCTCGCCTTCAAAGGCATCCCCTACGCCAAGGTCGAACGCTTCATGCCCCCGCTGCCCGTCGACAAATGGGACACCGTCATGGTCTGCGACCATTTCGGCCCGCAGGTGATGCAGGGGAACGGCCGCCGCGAAATGCCGGAAAGCGTGATGTCCGAGAAGAACTCCTGCGTGCTGAACGTCTGGACCACGGACACCAAGGCCCGCAAGCCCGTGATGCTGTGGATCCACGGCGGCGGCTTCGATTCAGGCTCGGCCGCCGGCAACCCCGGCTACGGACTGGCCCGGCAGGACGTGGTCGTGGTGAGCCTCAACCACCGGCTCAACATCCTCGGATTCCTCGACCTGTCCTCCTTCGGTGAGAAATACCGGCACTCCGGCATGGTCGGCATGCTCGACATCGTACAGGCGCTGGAATGGATCCGGGACAACATCCGGGCCTTCGGCGGCGACCCGTCCAACGTCACCATCTTCGGCGAGTCCGGCGGCGGCAAGGTCGGCACCCTGATGTGCATGCCCGCCGCGAAGGGGCTCTTCCACAAGGCCATCATCATGAGCGGCACCATCCTGAACGTCAACACCAAGGCGATGGCGCAAGAGCTCGGCCGCGCCGTCGTGGAGCAGCTCGGAATCGGCCCGGACGAACTGGACAGGCTTGCGGACGTACCCTACGGCGAACTGGTCGCGGCCGGCCAGCGGGCCATGGCCGCCAGCATCGGCACCCGGGCGCCGGGTACGCCGATGATGTGGGGCTTCGGTCCCGCTCCGGACGGCGAAGTGCTGCTCCAGCAGCCCTTCCAGCCGGATTTCGCGGACATCTCCTCGGACGTGCCGCTGATGATCGGCACTACCTTCAACGAACTCCAGCGCCGGGTTTACGGCACGCCGATGACCCTGGACGAAGCCAAGGCGCAGCTTAAGCCGACTTTCGGGGACCGCGTGGACGAGTATGTGGCCGCCTTTGCCGAAGCCTGGCCGGATTACACGCCCCAGGACCTCCTGTCGGTTGACATGATGTTCCGGCCCAAGACCCTGATCACCGCCGACGCCGTGGCCACCACCCGCAAAGCCCCCACCTGGATGTACATGTTCACCTGGAAATCCCCCGCGGACCAGGGTTCCGTGCACGGCTACGAACTGAATTTCTGCTTCAACACGCCGGAGCTCCACGGCCGGGTGCTCCCCGAGCCTTCCGAGGCCGACCGGCGCCTGGCGGAGAACATGAGCCGCAGCTGGCCAATTTCGCCATCAAGGGCGACCCCAACGTGGAAGGCCTTCCGGAATGGAAGCCCTACACGCCGGAGAACGGAATCTGCTTCATTTTCGACCATAACTGCAGCGTACGGGCCAACTTCGACCGTCCCCTGCAGGGCATCCTGAATGACTGCTGCTTCCGGCAGCTGGACGATTTCCGCCGTCGCCCCCGTGTCGAATGATTATCACTCGTCTTCCATTTTTTATCAATTTTGGGTCGAACAGGACCCCTCTCCCTCCGGGGCTTTGCGATTGTTAGCAGGATTTCGTAAATTCGACTGATTACCACGAAACACTTTTCAAACCCTTTCAATAATGAAGAGAATCCTCATTGCCGGACTGTGCGCCCTGATGATGGGCGCCATCCCCGCCGGAGCCCAGTTCGGACCCCGGCAGATTCCCGAGCCCACCGACGGATTGAAGGACGCCTACAAGGACTACTTCAAGATCGGCGTGGCCGTCAACAACCGGAACGTTCAGGATCCCGACCAGATCAAGGTCATCCTGCGCGAGTTCAACAGCATCACGGCCGAGAACGCCATGAAACCCCAGCCGACCGAGCCCCAGAAGGGCGAGTTCAACTGGGAGGACGCCGACCGCATCGCCAACTTCTGCCGCGCCAACGGCATCAAGATGCGCGGGCACACCCTGATGTGGCACAGCCAGATCGGCACCTGGATGTACCAGGACGCGAACGGCAACCTTCTCCCGAAGGAAGAGTTCTACGCCAACATGAAGCATCACATCCAGGCCATCGTGAACCGCTACAAGGACGTGGTCTACTGCTGGGACGTGGTGAACGAAGCGGTCGCCGACAGCCCCGTCTATCCGGGCCGTCCGGAGCTCCGCAACTCCCCGATGTACCAAATCGCCGGTGAAGAGTTCATCTACAAGGCTTTCGAGTACGCCCACGAGGCCGACCCGAACGCCCTCCTCTTCTACAACGACTACAACGATGCCGAGCCTGCCAAGAGCCAGCGCATCTACAACCTCCTCAAGCGGATGAAGGACGCCGGCGTGCCGGTGGACGGTGTCGGCATGCAGGCCCACTACAACGTCTACGGTCCTTCCATGAAGGAAGTGGACGACGCCATCAAGCTCTACAGCACGGTCGTCAAGCACATCCACCTCACCGAGCTGGACATCCGCGTCAACCAGGACATGGGCGGCGGACTTCGCTTCAACCAGGGCCAGGCCACGGTCTCCGACTGGGAGCGCACCCTGCAGCAGGACCAGTACGTGAATCTCTTCAAGGTGCTCCGCAAGCACAAGGACGTGATCGACTGCGTCACCTTCTGGAACGTCTCCGACCGCGATTCCTGGCTGGGCGCCAACAACTATCCCCTCCTCTTCGACGAGAACTACAAACCCAAGCAGGCCTACCTCGCCGTCAAGGGCTTCGACCCGAAGATGGACAACGCCGTGGTCCTCGAGGACTTCAAGCCGTCCGAACTCAACCAGCCCGGCCAGGAGTACCCGATGGTCAACTCCCAGGGCTACGCCCGCTTCAAGGTGAACGCTCCCAAGGCGACGTCCGTGATCGTCAGCCTCGGCCTGGGCGGCTCCGGCGGCACCGTCCTGCACAAGGCTGAGGACGGCAGCTGGATGGGCACCACCTCCGGCCCGATGGACGAAGGCTTCCACTACTATCACCTTACCATCGACGGCGGCGTGGTCAACGACCCCGGCACCGAGAACTTCTACGGCTCCACCCGTTGGGAGAGCGGCATCGAGATCCCGGCGCACGACCGCGCCTTCTATGCCGAGCGCGACGTCCCGCACGGAAACGTCCAGCAGATCCTCTTCTGGTCCAAGAGCACCAACCAGCTCCGCAAGGCCTTCGTCTACACGCCGGCCGGATACGAGAAGAACAAGAAGAAATATCCCGTCCTCTACCTCCAGCACGGCTGGGGTGAGAACGAGTACGCCTGGCACGTCCAGGGTCACGCCAACCTCATCATGGACAACCTGATCGCCGACGGCAAGATCGAGCCGTTCATCATCGTGATGACCTATGGCATGACCAATGAGGGCTTCCGTCCCGGTGCGGCTCCCGCACCCGCCCGTCCCGCCGCTCCCGCCGCCGGTGCTCCCGGCGCCCGTCCGGCTGCGCCCGGTGCTCCCGCCCAGGGTGCCCAGGCCCGTCCCGCCCGTCCTGCCGGCGGCATGGGCATGATGATGAACAACGGCTTCGAGACCGTCCTCTGCGACGAGCTCATCCCGTACGTGGACGCCCACTTCCGCACGATCGCCAAGCGCGAGAGCCGCGCCATGGCCGGCCTGTCGATGGGCGGCATGGAGACGCACACCATTACCCTGGCCCGTCCGGAGGTGTTCGCCTGGTTCGGCCTGCTCAGCGGCGGCACCTACAATCCCGATGAGATTGCGGCTGCCGGTATGGACAACAAGTCCGTCAAGGGCATCTTCGTCGGCTGCGGCAGCAAGGAAGGCCCGGACCAGATCCGGAGCGCCGCCCAGAAGCTGCAGGAAGCCGGCTACAACGCCAAGGGATACGTCTCCGAGGGCACGGCCCACGAGTTCCTCACCTGGCGTCGCTGCCTCTATGAAATGGCTCCGATGCTCTTCAAGAAATAAGGAAAACGCCCCCGCGGGCGCAATCCGCGCGAAGAAGACGGCAGCACACGCTGCCGTCTTCTTCTTTTTTGTATCTTTGCAGCATGAAAGAACTGTTTTTCGGCACGGGTATCGCCCATACCCTGCTGCTGTTCGCCCTCGTCATCGCCTCCGGGCTCTGGCTGGGCAGATTCAAGGTCAAGGGCGTATCGATCGGCACCACCTGGATCCTTTTCCTGGGCATCCTGCTCAGCCACTTCGGCTTCCGCGGAGACCCCACCGCCCTGGCTTTCATGAAGGATTTCGGTCTCATCCTCTTCGTCTTCTCCATCGGCCTTCAGGTCGGTCCCGGATTCTTCCAGTCCTTCCGGAAGGGCGGCGTCACGATGAACCTCCTCGCCACCGGCATGATCCTGCTCGCGGTGCTGGTCACCCTTTCCATCCACTGGATCACCGGCGAAAGTCTGACCACGATGGTCGGCGTGATGTCCGGCGCCGTCACGAATACGCCCGGCCTGGGTGCCGCCCAGCAGGCTCTGTCCGACGCGGGCCGGGACGACGCCTCCGTCCTCGCCTCCGCCTATGCGGTCGCCTATCCCCTGGGCGTGCTCGGCGTCATCTTCCTGGTCATCCTGCTGCGCGGCCTGTTCAAGGTGGACGTCGATGCGGAAAAGGCGCAGCTGGAACGGGAAGAACAGGAATCCCAGGACACCGCCCGGCGCATGCACTGCGCGGTGGAGAATCCGGCCGTCTTCGGCAAGCGCCTCGTCGACGTGACCGCCGACATGAACGACAAGTTCGTCGTCTCGCGCATCATGCGGGACGGCGTCATCTCCATACCGGGGCCGGACACCGTCCTCCAACACGGCGACAAACTCCTGATCGTGACCTCGCAGCACCACGTTGACACGGTGCGGATCATCTTCGGCGAGGAAGTCCCGATGCACCTCAGCGACTGGGTCCACCGGGACGAGCATCTCGTCTCGCGCCGGCTGACCGTGACCAAGCCCGCCCTCACCGGCACGAGCCTGCGCAACCTGCACATCCGCGCCAGATACGGCGTCTCCGTCACGCGCGTGGTGCGCGCCGGCGTGGAACTGGTGGCCAGTCCGAGCCTCATCCTCCAGGTGGGCGACAGCATCCTGGTGGTCGGCCCCCTCGAAGGCATCGACCACGTCGCGCAGCTGGTCGGCAACAAACCCCAGGACCTCTCCCATCCGAACCTGATCCCGATCTTCGCAGGCATCGCCCTGGGCGTCATCTTCGGGTCCATCCCCATCGCCTTCCCGGGCATCCCGCAGCCGGTCAAGCTCGGCGTCGCGGGCGGTCCGCTCATCATCGCCATCCTGCTGGGCTACTTCGGCCCGAAGTGGAAAATCACCACCTACACCACCACCAGCGCCAATATGATGATACGCGAAATCGGCATCAGCTTCTTCCTCGCGGCAGTCGGCCTGGGGGCCGGCGAGCACTTCGTCGAATCGGTCCTGAACGGCGGATACTGGTGGATCCTCTACGGCGCCCTGATCACCCTGATCCCGGTGCTGCTGACCGGGCTCGCCGCCCGGCTGATCTTCAAGTTCAACTTCTTCCAGATCTGCGGCCTGCTCTCCGGCGGCACCACCGACCCGGCGGTGCTCGCCTTCTCGCAGGGCGCGTACGGATCCGACCACATCTCCGTCAGCTACGCGACGGTGTATCCGCTCACGATGTTCCTGCGGGTGCTGGCCGCGCAGCTGCTGGTCCTGTTCGCCATCGCCTGACCATGAAAAGGATAACCTTGTTGTCCGCAGGCTGCCTGCTGGCCCTCGCGACCGCCTGCGCCCCGGAAGCCGAAACCCTGAAGACCGGCGACCTCGTGTTCGTCGGCATCCCGGCCGACTATACCCTCGACCCTGATTCGATGGACAGCGCCATCGCGGACGCCACCGGCGACGCCGCCGGGCTCAACCTCATCCATACCGCCATCCTCGACCTGACGGACGGGGAGCCGTGGATCATCGACGCCACCATCCGTCGCGGCGTAGACCGGCATCCGCTGGACACCTTCCTGCGGGACTTCACGCTCCGGGACGGTTCGCTGCCCGTTTTCGAGATCAAGCGGCTCCGGGACGACGCCCGGGCGGAAGAGTTCGTCGCCAACGCCCGGCAATACCTCGGGCTCCCCTACGACTCCACTTTCCTGCCCGACAACGACGCCTTCTACTGTACGGAACTCGTTTACTGCAGCTACCTGGACCCGGACGGGAACCCCCTCTTCCGGTCCGAGCCGATGAACTTCAAGAACGCCGAAGGCGAGTTCCCCCTGTACTGGAAGCAGCTTTTTGACCGGCTGGGGCAGGACATTCCGCAGGGTGTCCCCGGCACCAATCCGCAGGGGATGGCCGCGGAAACGATTCTCCGGAGCGTCGATGTGCCGCTGCACGTTGAAAAATAGTTGCGGGGCCTTTGGGCTTTTGAGATAATTGGGTATTTTTGCAAGGATTAACAGTTAGTTTTAGTAGTATATGTCTCTGCACATCTCGGCCAAGAGCCAGGCGATGCCCGCATCCGCCATCCGCAAACTCGTTCCGCTCGCCGACGCCGCCAAGGCGAAAGGCGTCCACGTGTATCACCTCAATGTCGGCGCGCCCGACATCAAATCCCCCGACTGCGCCTTCGAGGCGGTCGTCGGGAAATGCAAGGGGATGCACCACCTCTCCTACACCAATTCCGCCGGCCTGATCGAACTCCGGGAAGGCATGGTCGAGAAATACTACAAGAAGATCGGCATCGACATCAAGGTCTCCGACCTGCTCATCGACGTGGCCGGCAGCGAGGCCTTCGCCGTCGCGATGCAGGTGGCCGCGGACCCCGGCGATGAAATCATCGTCGTGGAGCCCTTCTACACCAACTACCAGACTTTCGCCTATCTCAACGGGCTGACGCTCAAGGCCGTACCGACCGACATCCGGGAAGGGTTCAAGGTCCCGGACATCGCCGAGTTCGAGAAACTGCTCACCCCGCGCACCCGCGCCGTGCTGATCAGCAACCCCTGCAACCCCTCCGGAAAACTCTTCACGAAGGACGAGATGCTCGCCATCGGCGACTTCTGCCGCCGCCACGACCTCTTCCTCATTTCCGACGAGGTGTACCGGGAATTCTGCTACACGGACGAGCCGCACTTCTCCGCGATGAACATCCCCGGCTGCGAGCAGAACGTCATCCTGGCGGACTCCGTGTCCAAGCGCTACAACCTCTGCGGCGCCCGCATCGGCTGCATCGTCTCGCGCAACCCCGAGGTGATGGCCGCCGCCCTGAAGTTCGCCCAGTCCCGCCTGTGCCCGCCGGTGCTCGGCCAGTATGCCGCCATCGGCGCGCTCGACACCCCGCAGAGCTACTTCGACGAGGTGCGCGAGGAATACATCCGCCGCCGCGACTGCGCCCTCCGGATGCTCAACGACATGCCGGGCGTGTTCGCTCCGATGCCTTACGGCGCCTTCTACACCGTGGCGGAGCTGCCCGTGGAGGACGCGGAGGACTTTGTCCGCTGGATGCTGAACGAGTTCCGCATCGACGGCGCCACCACGATGGTCACGCCCGCCGCCTCCTTCTACAAGTCGCCCGGCGTGGGCCGCAACCACGTGCGCATCGCGTACGTGCTGGAGGTCCCCCAGCTGGAAAAGGCGCTGCACATCTTCGGCGAAGGCCTGAAGGAATACCGGAAACTGCACGGTTATGAGGTGGCGTAAGTTCTGCGGCTGGCTCCTGCGCAAACTCGGATGGACGGCCGTGGAGCCGCTGCCCGAGGAAAAGAAATGCATCATGCTGGGCGTCCCCCACACCACCGTCTGGGATTTCTTCATCTCCTACCTGTACTTCAAGTCGATCGGCGGAGACGGCCTCTGCATGATCAAGAAAGAGATGTTCTTCCCGCCCCTGGGCTGGATCCTGAAGGCGATGGGCGGCATTCCCGTGGACCGGAGCAACTCCGGCGCCCTGGTGCGCAGCCTGATCCACCAGATGAACGAAAACGACACTTTCTATCTCGCCATCGCCCCGGAAGGCACCCGCAAGCCGGTCCGGCGCTGGAAGAGCGGATACCACCTGATCGCCCGGGAGACCGGTGTCCCCGTGTACCTGGGCTACTTCGACTGGAAGCGCAAGCGCATCGGCCGCGGGCAGAAATTCCCCCTGACGGACGACGCCGCGGCGGACACCCGGCGCATCCAGGAGATCTACGAATCGATGGACCTGGGGGCCCGTTACCCCGAGAAATACCTCACCCACTGATGCGACACGAGTTCAAGACCCTCTCCGACCTCTACGACTACGCTTCCCAGAAGTACGCCAAGCGTACCGCCGCCGAGTTCACCGACGGCGAGCAGGCCTACACCTACGCCCGCTTCCGCGAAGCCGCCGACAACCTGTCGCGCATCCTGGGGAACTTCGGCATCGGGGCGTCCGACAAGGTGGCCATCCTGTCGGAGAACATGCCCCACTGGAGCATCGCCTTCTTCTCCGTCACCGCTTACGGGCGCGTGGCTGTCCCGATGCTCAACGAACTGTCCGCCAGCGAGGTAGAGAGCATCCTGGACCATTCCGAGGCGAAAGCCCTCTTCGTATCCCGCCGCCAGCTGAAGAAAGTGGGCGAGCGGGCCATGGACCGGCTGTCGCTCGTCATCGACCTCGAGACCTTCGAATTCATCAAGCACGACGACCGCGCCTTCACCTGCGACGGCCGCGCGGCCACGCCCAACCCCATGGACATGGCTGCCCTCATCTATACCTCCGGCACCACCGGTGCGCCCAAGGGCGTGATGCTCAGCCACCGCAACTTCTGCGCTTCGGTGCTGGATTCCTGGTACGCCCAGCCCGAGAACCGTCACTCCGTCTTCCTGTCCATCCTGCCGATGGCCCACACCTACGAGATGACGCTCGGCATCCTGTACCCCTTCTCGGTGGGCGCCCGCGTCTGCTATCTACGGCGCGTCCCCACCCCCACCATCCTGAAGGAGACGCTGAAGCAGATCTGCCCCACCACGATGCTTTCGGTGCCGCTCATCATCGAGAAGATGTACAAGAGCAGCATCGTCCCCACCATCCGCGGCAGCAAGTTCCTCAGCTACCTGGAAGAGCACGCCCCCCGGCTGCTCGCCCTGCTGGTGGGCTTCAAACTGCGCAGCATCTTCGGCGGGCGCCTGCATTTCTTCGGCATCGGCGGCGCCAAGCTCGACCCGGAGGTGGAGACCTTCCTGCACCGCGCCGGCTTCCCCTACGGCATCGGCTACGGCCTCACCGAAACGGCCCCGCTCGTGTGCGCCGCCTCCCCGTTCAAGACGCACGTCGGCACCACCGGGCCCGTCACCCACGGCGCGCAGATCCGCCTGGAAGACGTGAATCCCGTAACCGGCCTGGGTGAGATCACGGTCAAGGGCCCCAACGTGATGATGGGCTATTACAAGGATTACGAGCGCACCCAGTCTGTCCTCAGCCAGGACGGCTGGTTCCGCACCGGCGACCTCGCCTCCGTCGACAAGAAAGGCCGCTATTCCATCCGCGGACGCCTGCGCAACATGATCGTGGGCGCCTCCGGCGAGAACATCTACCCCGAAGAGATCGAGCACGTGATCAACAGCATGGACGGCATCGGCGACAGCCTGGTCATCCAGCGTGACGGCCGGCTCATCGCCCTGGTCAAGTTCGACGACAACGTCCTGGACTGGAACCTGGAAGGCGAGGACAAGTTCATCGAAGAAATGGAGCGCCGCCGCCAGGCCGTGCTGGAGTTCGTCAACGAAAAAGTCAGCCGCTTCTCCAAGATCAAGGACGTGGAAATCCAGAAAGAGCCCTTCAACAAGACCGCGACGCACAAGATCCGCCGCTTCCTGTACGAGAAGAAACAGTAGTCTTTATCGGGATCAGACCCAGAGGTCGGCCAGGTCGAGCACCAGGCGCTCGGTCTTTTCCCAGCCCAGGCAGGGATCGGTGATGGATTTGCCATAGACGCCTTCGCCGGGCTTCTGGCAACCGTCTTCCAGATAGGATTCGATCATCAGGCCTTTTACCAGAGCATGGATTTCCGTACTGTGGCGGGTGCTGTGCAGCACCTCCTTGGCGATGCGGACCTGCTCGTCGTAGCGCTTGCCGGAATTGCAGTGGTTCGTATCCACCAGCACCGACGGATTCACCAGGCCGCTCTGCGCATACAGCTCATACAGATGCGCCAGGTCCTCGTAGTGGTAATTCGGATGCGTGATCCCGTGCGAGTCGATATACCCCCGCAGGATGGCGTGCGTGAGCGGATTTCCCTTGCTCTCCACCTCCCAGTTGCGATAGATGAAGGTATGGCCGGCCTGCGCCGCCCTGATGGCGTTCATCATCACGGACAGGTTTCCTCCCGTCGGGTTCTTCATCCCCACCGGCACGTCCAGGCCGCTGGCCGTCATCCGGTGCTGCTGGTCCTCCACGGAGCGGGCCCCCACCGCCACATACGACAGCAGGTCGTCCAGGAAGCGGTGATGCTCCGGATACAACATCTCGTCCGCGCAGGAAAAGCCGGACTCGTTGATGGCCAGCATGTGCAGCTTGCGGATGGAGATCAGGCCGCGCAGCATGTCGGAATGCTCCTGCGGGTTGGGCTGGTGCAGCATCCCCTTGTAGCCGGCTCCGGTCGTGCGGGGTTTGTTGGTATAGATGCGGGGCACGATCACGATCTTGTCGGCCACGCGCTCCTGCAGGCCCCGGAGGCGGGACACGTATTCGATCACCGCATCCTCGCGGTCGGCCGAACAGGGACCGATCACCAGCAGCAGCTTGTCGCTCTCCCCGGTAAAGACCGCCTGGATGCGGGCGTCGTTACCGCGCTTGGCGAGCGCCCCTTCCGGGGAAATCGGGTACATTTCCTTTACTTCCTTGGGAATCAGCAGCTTGCGCTTGAATATCATGTTCATATCTACTACTTTTTATCAAAGAACGAACGCCTATAGGTGGAAAGGCGCATCATTTCCTTCATCGTTTCGGTGTCGCCCGCCGCGAGGGCGTTCCGCAGCTGGGTGAACTTCTCGAGGAAAAGGTCCATCTGCGAAAGCAGCTCGTCGCGGTTCTCCAGGAAGAGTTCCGTCCACATGTTCTCGTTGATCCGGGCGATGCGCGTCAGGTCGCGGAACGAGTCACCGGTGTACTCCGCCAGGTGCTCCGACTCCTTGCAGTCCATCAGCGTCACGGCGATGCAGTGCGTCAGCTGCGACAGGAAGCCGATCATCTCGTCGTGCTGCTCGGGGGTAAGCACGGCGATGTGCCGGAAACCGAGGATGCAGCCCAGGGTGCGGATCAGTTCGATCCCCTCCGGGGTGTTGCGTTCCGTGGGGGTGATGATGAAGTTGGCGCCGGCGAAGACCCGGCAGTCGGCATACTCCACGCCGGAACGCTCGCTGCCGGCCATCGGATGCGCCGGGACGAACTCCAGGTCCGGACGCAGCATCCCCTGGACGGCGGGCACGACCGCCCGCTTCACGCCAGTCACGTCCGTGATCACGGCGCCGCTCTTGAGGAAATCCTGATACTTCTCCACCCACGCCAGGAAAGCCTTGGGATACAGGGCGGAGACCACGAGGTCGAACTGCGAGACATAATCCCGCGTGACCTCCAGGCGCCCGTGGGCGATATAGCCCTTCTCCAGGGCGTAATCCAGGGTCTCCTGCCGCCGGGCCAGCGCGCCGACCTCGAAACCCAGGGAGCTGAGTTTCTGGGCATACGAGCCGCCGATCATGCCGAGGCCCACGATGAGGACCTTCTTGTAATTGATGAATCCGGTCATGGCTGAGCAAGATAATCCGTCCCGTAACGCAGGGCGAGCTGGTCGCAAAGCACCACGGACACCAGGGCCGTCACCACCGGGCAGATCCGGCGGATGATGGCGGGGTCGTGGCGGCCGGCGAGTTCCAGCTCGACCTCTTTCCCTTCCACGAAATCCACCGTCCGCTGTACGCGGGAGATGGACGGGGTGGGCTTGACGGCCATATTGAAAATCACGGGCATCCCGTTGGTTATGCCGCCGTTGATCCCGCCGCTGCGGTTGGTCTCCGTGACGACGCGTCCGTCCCGCAGGCGGAACGGGTCGTTCGCCCGGGAGCCGCGCAGGCCGGCGAGGCCGAAGCCGTCGCCGAACTCGACGCCCTTGATGCCGCCGATGGCGAAGACCGCGCGGGCGAGCACCCCTTCGAGCGAATCGAACCAGGGCTCCCCCAGCCCGGCGGGCAGGCCGCCGATGCCGGTCTGGATGACACCGCCCACCGAGTCCCGTTCCGCCTTGGCGGCCAGGATCACGGCCTCCGCCCGCTCCTCCAGGTCGAGGATCAGCGGAAAGCGCTTTGCTTCGATCGAGGCGGCCTCGGAGGCAACGTCCGTGAACGGGGCGTCCTCCACGTCGCCCAGGCGCAGGATGTGCGTCGCGACGCAGATGCCCTTCGCTTCCAGCGCCTGCCGGCAGATGGCGCCGGCGGCGACGATCCCCGCCGTGATGCGGCCGGAGAAATGTCCGCCGCCCCGCGGATCCTGGAAGCCGTGGTATTTCTGCTGCGCGGCATAGTCGGCGTGCGAGGGCCGCGCGATATGTTCGAAGGCGGCATAGTCGCCGCTGCGTACGTTCTCGTTGGGGATGAGGATCGTCAGGGGCGTGCCGGTCGTGCGGCCCTGATAGACGCCGCTCACGATGCGGAAGTCGTCCCGCTCCACGCGGGCGGTGTCCGCCGGGCCGCAGGGGCGCCGCCGGGCGAGGCTTTCCGCAATCCGGTTCTCATCTACGGGCAGTCCCGGGGCCAGGCCGTCCAGGACCACGCCCACGGCCGGTCCGTGGCTCTCGCCGAAGACCGTCAGGATGACGCTGGTTCCGATGGAGTTCTTCATGGGCGTCAATGGGTGTAAAAAGAGCCGACCAGCTTGAGGCGGTCGCACAGCGGAGCGAGTTCCCGGAGCATCGATTCTCCCTCTTCCGTGGCGACGTCGCCGTCCAGTTCGACAAAGAAGTAATAATTCCACAGCAGTTCCTTCATCGGACGGCTGCGCAGGTTGCACATGTTGTAGTTGTGCGCACCGATGATGTTGAGCGTCTGCGCCAGGGAGCCGGCTTCGTTCTTGACGGTGTACATCAGGATGAAGTGCTTGCCCATCTTGCGCTTGCCTTCCGTATCGAGGCGGAGCATGCGCGTGAAGGCGGCGAAACGGGTCGTGTTGGTGCGGGTGGTGTTGATGCGGGCTTCCAGGACCTCCAGGCCGTACAGCGCGGCCGCCTCGGCGGCGCCGATGGCGGCGCAGGTGGGGTCGCCCTTCTCCGAAACGGCCTGCGCGGCCAGGGCGGTATTGGAATACTCCCGGGCCTCCAGGGCGTGTTCCTCCAGGTATTCGGCGCACTGGTAGAGGGCCTGGGGATGGCTGTACACCGTCCGGACCTTCGACTTGTCCGCGCCGGGAAGGCCCAGCAGGTTCTGCTCGGCCTCGATCTCGATCACCTGGTTGACATACAGCGAGCCGTTGAACATCAGGTCCGTGACGGCCGCGACCTCGCCGGCGGAACTGTTCTCGAAAGGCAGGACCGCGACGTCGCAGTCCCCCGCCTCGCAGGCGCGGTAGGCGGCGGCGAAATCAGGATATGCCACCGGCTGCGCGCCCGGGAAGGCCCGCAGGACGGCGATGTGCGCGAAAGCGCCGGGAACGCCGCTGTAGGCGACCTTCACCCCGTTCATCAGGCGCTGCTGCCAGTCGCGGGAAAGGGAAATGACGTTCTGCTCGAAGCGGACATAATACTCGCGGATGTCCCGGTCCAGGACACGCATGGAGCCCTGGCGGACCGTTTCCTCCTCCCGGGCCGGATCGAGGACGCTCAGGCCGTGCGCGGCCTTGTACGCGGCAATCTCGCGGGCGCATTCCATCCTTTGTTCGAAAAGCCCCGCCAGCTGCGCGTCGATCCCGTCGATCTTCTTCCTGATGTCTTTCAACTCGTCCATTGGGTAATAATCACTACTGAAATGCAAAAATAACGGAATTTTTCTTATATTAGTACATTATTCTTTCCGACGACCATGCGTAAACTGATCCAAACCTCCCTCCTGCTGGCCGCGCTGTTCTTCTGCGCCGGCTGCCAGCACTACGACTACCCCTTCCAGAATCCGAACCTGTCGGTGGACAAGCGGGTGGACAACCTCCTTTCCCTGCTCACCCCCGAAGAGAAGATCGGCCTGATGATGAACGGCTCCGTTTCCGTGGACCGGCTCGACATCCCGGCCTACAATTGGTGGAACGAAGCCTGCCACGGCATCTGCTACGACGACGTGACCGTGTTCCCCCAGGTCATCGCCCTGGGCGCCACCTTCGACGCGGACCAGCAGTTCGAGATCTACACCGCCGTGTCCGACGAGGCGCGCGCCGTATGGAACACCACCGAGCACCACCAGCTGGGCGTGACCGAGCCCAGCGGCAACATCTGGCACAACGGCCTGTCATTCTGGTGCCCCAACGTCAACATCTTCCGCGACCCGCGCTGGGGACGCGGCCAGGAGACGCCCGGCGAGGATCCCTACCTCAGCGCCGTGATGGGCACCCAGACCGTCAAGGCCATGCAGGGCAACGACAAAAAATACTTCAAGGTGCACTCCTGCGCGAAGCACTATGCCGTGCACAGCGGCCCGGAGCCCCTCCGGCACCAGTTCGACGTGAGCGTGTCGCAGCGCGACCTCTGGGAGACCTACCTTCCCGCCTTCCGCGCCATCGTCAAGGACGGCAACGTGCAGGAGGTGATGTGCGCCTACCACCGCTATGAGGGCGAACCCTGCTGCGGCAGCGACCGGCTCCTGCAGGAAATCCTGCGCGACAAGTGGGGCTTCAGCGGCATCGTCGTCTCCGACTGCGGCGCCATCGGCGACTTCTACAACAAGCGCCAGCACGGCACGCATCCCGACGCGGCCACCGCTTCTGCCGACGCAGTCCTCTCCGGCACCGACGTGGAGTGCGGCACCAGTTACAAGTCCCTCACCGACGCCATCGCCAAGGGCCTGATCTCCGAGGCCGACATCGACGTGAACGTCCGCAGGATCCTCAAAGCCCGCTTCGAGCTGGGTATGTTCGATCCCGCCGAGAAGCTCCCCTGGGCGAATCTCGGAGAGGAGACCCTCAGCAGCCCGGCCCACACCGAGCTGGCCCTCAAGGCCGCCCGCGAGGCCATCGTCCTGCTCAAGAACGAGGGGAACGTGCTGCCGCTGCGCAAGGACGGCATCACCATCGCCGTCGTGGGCCCGAACGCCGACGACGCCCGCGTGATGCTGGGCAACTACAACGGCTATCCCACCGCCGCGAACACCCACACCATCCTGGACGCCATCCGTGACGCCGCCCCCGGCGCCAAGATCATCTACGAGCGCGCCTGCGATCTCGTGGAGCCGTCCATCACCACCCGTTACTTTAGCCGCATGGGCGACGGCAAGGGCCTGCACGCCGAGTACTTCAACAACCTCAGCCTCGAGGGTCCCGCAGCCGCCACGGTGGATTACGACGGACCGCTTACGCTGAACACCACTTCCCCCGCCCTCGCCCACGAGGACTGCCCCTGGGCCGAAGGCGTCAACCTGACCGGCTTCTCCGCCCGCTACACCGGCAGCTTCACCGCCGACTACACCGGCGACATGGTCTATTCCGTGCGCGGCAACGGCAAGTACAGGTTCACGGTGAACGGCAAGACCGTCGCCGAGCAGGCCGAGGTGCCCGCCGGACGTTTCGGCGGCTTCGGCGGCTTCCGCGGTTTCGCCCCCACCACCTTCCCGGTGGTCGCCGGCAAGACCTATGACATCCATATCGAGCTCGAGCAGCCCGAGGCCCGTTCCGCATCCTTCTCCTTCGACCTCTACAGCCGCCGTCCCGCCGACCTGAAGGCCGTCGCGGCGCGCGTGAAGGACGCCGACGTGATCGTGATGGTGAGCGGCATCTCCTCCAACGAGGAGGGCGAGGGCCACGACCGTTCCTATATCGAGCTTCCCGAGATCCAGCAGCAGCTGCTCGCCGAAATGGACGCCACCGGCAAGCCGGTCGTGCTCGTGAACGTGTCCGGCAGCGCCATCGCCTTCGGCGGCGTCGAGAGCAAGTACGACGCCCTCGTACAGGCCTGGTATGGCGGACAGGCCTGCGGCCTGGCCGTCGCGGACGTGCTCTTCGGAGACTACAATCCCGCCGGGCGCCTGCCCGTCACCTTCTATGCTTCCACCGAGCAACTGCCTGATTTCCAGGATTATTCCATGGAGAACAGGACCTATCGCTACTTCCGCGGCGAGCCGCTCTACGCCTTCGGTTACGGCCTCAGCTACACCACGTTCGGCTACGGCGAGGCAAAGGTCCAGGGCAAGCCCGCAGCCATGACGCTGACCGTCCCCGTGACCAACACCGGCTCACGCGACGGCGAGGAAGTGGTCCAGGTGTACGTGAAGTCGCTGGATGATCCGGGGGCGCCCATCAAGTCACTCAAGGGCTTCAAGCGCGTGAAGATCGCGGCCGGACAGACCGCCAACGTGACGGTGGAACTGGGCAGCGGTGCCTTCGAGTTCTACGATGCGTCCATCGACGAACTGTCCATCAAGCCCGGCCGCTACCAGCTGCTCTACGGCGGGTCCTCGCTGGACAAGGACCTCAAGGCCGTCGACGTGCAGATCTAGGATCCGCAGCGCCTGACAAAAGCGCCGAACAGGGAAATCCAGGAGCTGTCGCCCTGCTGCAGCATCTTCTCCGGATGGAACTGGACGGCCCATACCCGCCCGGTCTCGAAGGCTTCCGGCAAGCCGTCCGCAGACCGGGCGGTGATGTTGATGCCCGGGGCCGGATCCTTGACGGCCTGGTGATGGAAAGAATTGACCGTCAGGGAATCCGTGCCGTACAGGCTGGCGAGCACGCTCCCCGGCTCCAGGCCGATCCGGTGCGCTACTCCCCCGCCGTGCGCGACGGCCGTTCCGAACTGCGACGGCAGGTCCTGGTACAGCGACCCGCCCAGCAGCACGTTCATCAGCTGCGAGCCCCGGCAGATGGCCAGGACGGGCTTTCCCGAGGCAAGCGCCGCGCGGGCGAGCAGGCTGTCGCTGCGGTCGCGCAGGGAATCCACATAGACCGTTTCGTTCCATACCTCTTCCCCGTACCAGCCCGGCTGGACGTCTTCGCCACCGGAAAGGATGAGGCCGTCCAGCTTGCCCAGAACGGCTTCCGCCTGGGCCGCATCCTGCAGGGTGGGAAGCACCACGGCGATGCCGCCGGCACGCTGCACCGCTTCGGTATAGGTGGTGGCGAGCTGGGTGGCGCCGCCCGCTCCGCGCGAGCAGCTGATGCCGATGAGGGGCGTCTTGTGGGCGCTGCAGGCGGCCGCGAGCAGCAGGGACAGGGCGTAAAGGGAAAGGCGTCGCATAAGCGTCAACGGATTAGATTCAGGAAAAGGGTCACCACCCCGGTATTGATGAGGTCCACGAACATCGCCCCGACAATGGGGACGATGACAAAGGGATTCACGGCGTAACGGTATTTGAAACAGACCGCGGACATGTTCGCCATCGCGTTGGGCGTCGCACCCAGACCAAAACCGCAGAGCCCGCTCACCAGCACGGCGCCGTCATAGTTCCGGCCCAGCAGGGGAAAGGCCACGAACACCGCGTACAGGGCCATCAGGACCACCTGGGCGAAGAGGATCAGACAAAGTGGCAGGGCCATCGAAGCAAGTTCCCAGAGCCGCAGCGTGGACATCGCCATCCCCAGGAAAAGCGACAGGCAGAGGTCGCCGGTGGCGACGATCTTCTCCGGATGCGCCCAGGCGTCCCAGCCGGGCAGCAGGCCCAGGGTGTTGCGCAGCAGGGCCGCCGCCAGCAGCGAGCCGAAATAGGTCGGGAAGGTGATTCCGGTGCGCGCCAGCAGCCGGCTCAGGCAGGAGCCCAGCGCCATCGCGAGCAGGATCAGGCAGACCGCGTACAGGTAGCCCCGGAAGGAGCCCGCGTCCGATTGCATATATTCCTTCTTCGCCGCGGGAGAGGCCTCGCCTGCGTCCACGCCCGGCAGACCGTCCGGGCCGGAGGAAGGCTCCGCGAGCCGCCTGCGGCGGATCAGCGCCTCCGCGAGGGGCCCGCCCAGCAGGGAGCCCGCCACCAGGCCGAAGGTGGCCGCCGCCATCGTGACGGACGCGGCGCCCTTCAGCCCCAGTTCTTCCAGCAGGGGCGAAAAACCTCCCGCCGTCCCGTGCCCGCCGCACATCGGGACGGACCCGGCGGCCATGCCGAACAGCGGATCCATTCCCAGTCCCCGGGCGATGCCGACCGACAGGAAATTCTGCGCCGCGATCAGCACGGCCACCAGCAGGATCATCACGAGGAGCGGCCGCCCGCCCGTACGCAGCACGCGCAGGTCGGACTGGAAGCCCACCGAGGTGAAGAAAACGAGCATGAAGATGTCCCGGAGCGTACTGTCGAAAGCGCACTCCACGCCGAAGAACCCGTACAGGCAGAGCGTCAGCAGGGAGAAGATCAGGCCGCCGGACACCGGGGCCGGAATGCAGCGGCGCTTCAGGAAAGGGACTTTCCGGGTCAGCAGCAGTCCCAGGAGCAGGGCGGCGACGCCCACTCCCGCGCTTTGGAACATATCCAGGGTAACCGCGTGGACCTGCATACCAGTCGAAACCGTTCGTTTCCCAAATGTACGAATAAAAGGAATAAACACTATCTTTGCATAGAAAAAAGAGTAAGGTATGGGTTCGGCGAAATGGATAGTGGGCCTGCTCGGCTGGGTGACCTGGGGTCCCATCGGGGCCCTGCTGGGATTCCTGGCAGGCACCGCCGTGGACAGATACATCGAAGCGGCCCGGCAGTTGCCCGGTTTCGACGACGGTCCCGGCAACCCGTGGCAGCGGCAGGCGGGCGGCGCCACCCGGCAGCAGACCGGTTCCGGAAGCCGCGGCTACACCGCCCAGGAGCAGCGCAACAGCTTTTTCGTCAGCCTGCTCGTCCTCTCCTCCGCCGTCATCCGGGCCGACGGGCGCACCCAGCAGTCCGAACTCGACTGCGTCCGGGCGTTCATCCGGCAGAACTTCGGCGAGAACGCCGTTTCCGAAGCGATGGGCATCCTGGAGCGGCTGGGCGGCCAGCAGCTGAACATCTATTCGGTGGGCTCGCAGGTGGCGGACAACATGAACTACTCCCAGCGCCTGCAACTCTTCCACTACCTCGCCCGCATCGCAAACGCCGACGGCTCGTTCAGCAAGTCGGAGAAAGACGTCCTGGAGGCCATCGCCGCCGCCATCCGGCTGAACGCATCGGACGCCACCTCCGTGATCGCGATGTACTGGCGCGACACCGATTCCGCCTACTCCGTGCTGGGCATCTCCCCTTCCGCGACGGACGACGAAGTGAAGGCGGCCTACCGCCGGATGGCGATGAAGAACCATCCCGACAAGGTGGCCACGCTGGGTCCCGAAGTGCAGAAAGCGGCCGAAGAGAAGTTCCGCAAGATCCAGGAGGCTTACGAAAGCATCAAGAAACAGCGCGGGATAAGCTAGTATTCCGGAAAGATTGCTATATTTGGATGCAAGAATTCCGGTTTTTATGAAACAGTCCACTGCGGGTTTCATCCGCGATCTCGTCATCAATTTCCTGGCCATCTTCCTGGGAATCATCATCACGTTCGCCGTCCAGGCGCGCATCGACCGTTCCCTGGACAAGAAAGATATCCGTGCGGCGCTGGAACTGGTCAGGAACGAACTGGCCGCCAACGTGGAGGACATCGAAACGATGTCCGGTTTCATCCGGGAGGAGCGCCGCTCCGCGGAATACCTGCTCGCCCACAAGGACGACCTGTCCCGGTGCCCGGCCGACTCCGTCAACTACCACGGCGGCGTGCTCTTCGCCGACGCCTCGATCTCGGTGAGCGACGACGCGCTGGAGATGCTGAAGTCCTCCTCGCTGTTCCAGAAGATCGGCGACAGCCGCCTGTCGATGAAGATTGTCCGCGCGTACGACTCCTGCAACTCCACCGCAGCCAGCCTCAACGGACACGTGACCGCCCGCAACGGCTACTTCGCCCAGTTCGTCAACACGCAGAACGCCGGCCGCATCGCTCCCGACGGCCGCATTTCCGTCAAGGAACTCCTCCGTACCGACTACGGCCTGTACGCCATCCGGCAGACCGCCGCCCTCGCCCTGCCGGAGAATTACGTGGACCTGGGCGACGTCGAAGAAGCCCTCTCCGCCATCGACAACTACCTGCGGAAGGGCCGCCGTTTGGAGAAAAACAGATAATTCTCTATCTTTGAATACCAATTCATCCAGTCATGAAAAAGAACACAGCAGAACCGGGCAAAGTCATCATCGTCCACCATCCCCCCCAGCCCGATGCACCTACGCCCAAGTCCCAGCCCAGCGGAGAAGACAGCAAAGGGAGCGCTGAACCTGAAACCGAGACCCCCAAAGAGAAAACGACCCAGCTGACCAAGTGAAAAGGTTCCTTTCCTGCCTGTTGCTGCTTGGCGCTTTCCTTTCGGTGCGCGCGGGCGAGCCTTCCGGTTTCCTGAACCGCATCAGTGACTTGCTGACGCGCCCCAACGCCAGGCTGGACACCAACTACATCTCTTTCCCGACCCGTTACTGGATGGTCTCCGTGCGGAACGACCTCTTCCGCACCGGCACCTCCATCGACATGCGTGACGATGTCGAATACTCGAACGACTGGGAGCCGCTCAAGTACGGGACGCGGACGGCCCTGAGCATCCCGCTGGCGGACAAGGTCAGCGTTTTCGCATCCTACGGATCCCTCCGTCTGGGATACGGGTTCGTCATCGGCGGCAAGAATTCCGTCAAGAGCAACTCCCTCAGCCTGCTCAAGCCCACCTTCGGGATCAACGTCCAGTATTACAAGATCTCCGGCCTGCCCACGGGCGAGGTCACCGTCTATGAAGAGGACCAGGCCGCGTCGAGCCAGCTTATCTCAACCTTGCCCGCCGTACTGCGGACCGTTTCGGCGGACACCTACTACGCGTTCAACAACAAGCGTTACATCTACAACGCGACCTATACCGCCTACAACCTGCAGAAGCGTTCGGCCGGATCCTTCCTGCTGACCGGGAAATACCAGTTCGGCGGCCTGGACCTGCCGCTGGACGATTACTCCCTGATTGCCTTGAACCACATGGTCGGCAAGTACCGGACCCATCAGTTCTCCTTCGGATTCGGATACGGTTTCAACTGGGTGCCCCTGCACCGCAGCGCGACAGGCGGGGACGACAGCACGCTGCGCAACTTCACCGCCAACATCACCCTGGTCCCGATGGTGGTCGTATCCAACCGGATGTTCTACACCTCCTACGATTCCGTCGGGGAGGAAGAATCGGTTCCCGTGGCGGTCAAGACGACCCGCCTCTGGGGCGGAATGGGTTTCGACATGATTGCGCGCTGCGCCCTGTGCTATTCCTTCGGCCGCTATTCCGTCGGGGCCAATTTCACCTATAACCGGTTCCGGATGGTCGGATCGCAGCGCCTCGCCTCGGTGGATTCCGAGTTCGATGACGACGGAGTCGAGCAAGAATACTTCCTGTTCGAGGATGTCGAACTGACCAACCGTTTCTTCGACTGGTCCGCCAGCCTGCGCTTCGACGTCAGGTTCTAGACCCGTCGCTTCACAGCTTCCACTTTCCCGACACGATGTCCTCCACCGACGGCCAGCGCCGGTTCAGGATGACGCGGATCCGCCAGTTCATCTTCATGGACGGGAAATAACGCCGCCGGAAAGAACGGTAGTCCGGACAGGACGCCAGCACCTTCATTACAAACAGTTCGTAGGGATAATACAACGTCGCCGCGGCCAGGGCTTCCGCCTCCACGTCGGAGAAGAAGGCATGCGCCTGGTCGAACATCTCCCGGCCGTCTATTTTCAATCTGTCCAGGCAATAGAATCGCTTGGCGGCATCCGGAGGGACGTTCCGCTCCCGGAAGGAATCCGTCATGATCCGGAAGACGGGCAGATAGTAGTAGCTGTCCCCATTCCCGTGCGAAATGGAATCCGCGCGCTGGTAATAGTGATAATCCGGCCCGTCGAAGATGTAGCTCCGCGGCTGCAGGACTTCCGCCAGGGCGGTGAAACAGTTGTCTTCCACCCCGCCGGGGAGCTGCGGGGAACGTATCCCGTGGTCCTTGAGATACTGCAGCCTGTACAGGCGCGCCCAGACCACGGGGAAGAAATAGGACTGCACGAGATAAGGAGGGAACCAGCCCGATCCGTCCCGGTCGAATCCGTAGCGTCCGCAGCGGTGCCGCTTCGCCGTATCGTCGTATTCCCAGATCCAGTTTCCGTTGATGACGACGTCTTGTCCGGTGCGCTGCGCCTGGCCGTACATCGCCTCCAGATAATCCGGGTCGAGCCAGTCGTCCGAATCCATATAATAGAGATACTCCCCGCACGCCTCGTCGATGGCCAGGTTCCGGGCGTGGGGAATGCCCCGGTTTCCGGGAAGGATGATGACCCGGATCCGGTCGTCGGAGGCAGCCCGCTGCCGGAGGATCTCCGGCGAACGGTCCGTGGAGCCGTCGTCGATACACAGGATCTCCAGGTCCCGGAACGTCTGCCCCTGGACGGAATCCAGGCAGCGCTCCAGATACTTCTCCGTGTTGTACACGGGAATGGCGACCGTAATCCTGACAGGCTTTTCCACGACTTTCCTTATGGCTCCAACGCTTTCCCGCCGAGGAACACCCGGCGGATGAACGGGGTCTGGTAAAGATAAGCGATTTTTGTCAAAGTCCAACCGGGTTGCGTCAGAATCAGGTCCGCCCGCTTGCCGGGGGTGACGGATCCCGTGATGTCTGAAACGCCCAGGGCATACGCTCCGTTGAGCGTCACGGCGTTGAAGGCCTGCACCGGGGTCAGGCGCATCCGGATGCAGCCCAGGGCCATCACGTAGCGCATGTCGCCGGAAGGCGAGGATCCGGGATTGTAGTCCGAGGCGAGGGCGAGAGGCAGCCCGGCCTCGATGAAGGCCCGGCCGCGCCCGAACGGGATCCCCAGGAAGAAAGACGAGCCCGGAAGCATCACCGGCATCGTGTCCGTGCCGCGCAGCGCCTCGATTTCCGCATCCGTCGTCCTTTCCAGGTGATCCACGGACAGCGCCCGGTGCTTCACGCCCACCTGCACGCCGCCGCTGACCGCCAGCTCGTTGGCGTGGATCTTCGGACGGAGGCCCAGCGGGGCGGCCGCTGCGAGGATGCGGTCCGTATCCTCCGGCGAGAAGAAGCCCTCGTCGCAGAAAACGTCCACGAAATCAGCGAGTTCCGCCGCCTGCGGCAACATATCCACGACGGTCTGCACGTACGCCTCCTTCGTATAGCCACGGCCCACGGCGTGGGCGCCCAGGAAGGTGGCGCGCACCGTGGCGGGAACCGCGTCGCGGATCCGGCGGATGACGCGCAGCATCTTCAGCTCATCGGCAGGATTGAGCCCGTATCCGCTCTTGATCTCGATGGCGCCGCTCCCCTTCCGCATCATCTCCCGCACGCGTTCCACCGACTGGGCGAACAGTTCGTCTTCCGGAGTCCGGTGCAGCAGGTCGGCGGAATTCAGGATACCCCCGCCCCGCGCCGCAATCTCTTCGTAGCTGCGGCCTTCGATCTTGTCCAGGAACTCGCCGTCGCGGCTGCCGGCGTACACGACGTGGGTGTGGCTGTCGCAGAAGGCCGGCATCAGCAGGCCGCCCTGTGCGTCGATGTCCTCCGGGCCGGGAGGCCCCTGCGGGCCGTCCGCCATCGGGCCGAAGCCCGCGATGCGGCCGTCCTCGATGCGCAGCCAGGCGTCGCGCAGGACGCCCGTCCGGGACATCTCCGCGCCGCACTTGCGCGTCACGCCCGCCGGAACGATGCCGACCAGCTCGCCTATATTCCTGATAATCATAGATATTCTTCCTTCCGGATAAACTCGACCGACTTCTCGATAAGCGGATGCATATAGGTGTCGTTGTCGATGAACGGGACCACCTTCCGGTAGTCGGCGAAGATGCGTTCCAGGATGGGGGACGTCCTGGCGGGACGGCGGAACTCAAGCGCCTGGGCGGCGTTGAAGAGCTCGATGCCGAGCACGGTCTCGGTGTTGTCCACCACGCGCACCAGCTTGGTGGCCGAGTTGGAACCCATGCTCACGTGGTCCTCCTGGCCCTGCGACGAGGGGATCGAGTCGCAGGAGGCGGGCCAGCAGAGCCCCTTGTTCTGGCTCACGATGCTGGCGGCCGTGTACTGCGGGATCATGAAGCCGCTGTTCAGGCCGGGATTGGCGACCAGATACTTGGGCAGGCCGCGCAGGCCGTGGATGAGCTGGTAGGTGCGCCGCTCGGAGATGCTGGCCAGCTCGGACATCGCGATGGCCAGGGCGTCCATCGGGATGGCGATGGGCTCGCCGTGGAAATTGCCGGCGGATATGATCATGTCTTCGTCCGGGAAGATGTTCGGATTGTCCGTGGCGGAATTGATCTCGTTCTCGATCACCGACTTGACATAGTTGATGTTGTCCTTCACGGCGCCGTGCACCTGCGGGATGCAGCGGAAGCTGTAGGGATCCTGGACGTGCTCCTTGGGCCGGCGGATGAGTTCGCTCCCCTCCAGGGTGGACATGAACTTCTTGCCGGTCTCGATCTGGCCCGTGTGGGGCCGGATCAGGTGCGTCAGCGGCAGGAACGGCTCGATGCGGCCGTCGTAGGCGTCCAGCGACATCGCGGCGATGCGGTCGGCCCAGCGCGACAGGCGCATGCTCTTCAGCAGCGAATACACCGCGTGGGCGCTCATGAACTGCGTGCCGTTGAGCAGCGCCAGGCCCTCCTTGGACTGCAGGGTGATGGGCTCCCAGCCCTTCTCGGCCCACACTTCCGCGGCCGGACGGACGCGGCCCTCATAAAGGACCTCGCCCAGGCCGATGAGCGGCAGGCTCAGGTGTGCGAGCGGGGCCAGGTCGCCGGAGGCGCCGAGCGAACCCTGCTCGTACACGACGGGCAGGACGTCCTCGTTGAACATGTCGATCAGGCGCTGGACCGTGACCAGCTGCGCGCCGGAATGGCCGTAGGACAGGCTCTGCGCCTTGAGGAAGAGCATCAGCTTCACGATGGCGGGGCGTACCTTCTCCCCCGTCCCGCAGGCGTGGGACATCACCAGGTTGTGCTGGAGCTGCGACAGTTCGTCGGCGGGGATGGTCACGTTGTACAGCGAGCCGAAACCGGTGGTGATGCCGTACAGGGGCCGCTCGGGATCCTCCATCTTGGCGTCCAGGTAACGGCGGCATTTGAGGATGGCCATCTTCGCCTCTTCCGAGAGGACGAGGGTGGCGTGGTTGTCGATGATTTCCTTGAGGCGCTCGAGGGTGAGGCGCCCGGTAGAGATGGCGTGAATCATAGTTCTTTCAAAGTTTTGCGGATCAGTTCATCGTCGGCCAGGTTGGGAAGGGTCACCCGCAGGCCGGGGGTGCGGGCCATTTCGCGCTCGATGGCGAAGCGGGCGCCGTCGTTGCGGGCCCAGCTGCGGCGGGCGATGCCGTTGTTGACGTCCCAGAACAGCATCTCACGGATGTGCCGGACGGCGTCTTCCGAGCCGTCGACGACCATCCCGAAGCCGCCGTTGATCACTTCGCCCCAGCCCACGCCGCCGCCGTTGTGGATGGACACCCAGGTGGCGCCGCGGAAAGCGTCCCCGATGACGTTCTGCACGGCCATGTCGGCGGTGAACTGCGAGCCGTCATAGATATTGGAAGTCTCCCGGAAAGGCGAATCGGTGCCGGACACGTCGTGGTGGTCGCGGCCCAGCACGACCGGGCCGGACAGTTCTCCGCTGCGGATGGCGTCGTTGAACGCCAGGGCGATCTTCGTGCGGCCTTCGCAGTCGGCATAGAGGATGCGCGCCTGCGAACCCACCACCAGGCGGTTGCGGCCCGCCTCTTCGATCCAGCGGATGTTGTCGCGCATCTGGCCGGCAATCTCATCGGGCGCCGTGGCGGCCATCTCCGAAAGGACCTTCACGGCCAGCGCGTCGGTCTTCTCCAGGTCCGCCGGGTCTTCGCTCAGGCACACCCAGCGGAAGGGGCCGAAGCCGTAGTCGAAATACAGCGGGCCCATGATGTCCTGGACGTAGGAGGGATAGCGGAAACGGCCGTCGGGCAGGAGCACGTCGGCCCCGGCGCGGGAACTCTCCAGCAGGAAGGCGTTGCCGTAGTCGAAGAAATACATGCCCCGCTCCGCGAGGCGGTTAATGGCGGCCACCTGGCGCCGCAGCGAGGCCCGGACGGCCTCCCGGAAGCGTTCAGGTTCCTCGGCCATCATCCGCTTGGATTCCTCCAGGCTGTAGCCGACGGGGTAATAGCCGCCCGCCCAGGGGTTGTGCAGCGAGGTCTGGTCGGAGCCCAGGTCCACCCGGATGCCTTCGGCGGCGAGGCGTTCCCACAGGTCCACCACGTTGCCCACGTAGGCGAGCGAGACCACTTCCCCGCCCTCCACGGCCCGGCGGATACGCGGGACCAGTTCGTCCAGGCTGTCGTGGAGTTCGTCCACCCAGCCCTGTTCGTAACGCTTGCGCGCGGCTAGCGGGTTGATCTCCGCCGTCACGCTCACCACGCCGGCGATGTTTCCGGCCTTGGGCTGGGCGCCGGACATGCCGCCCAGGCCGGCCGTTATGAATAAGAGGCCCCGGCGGTCTTCACCGCTCAGGCCCCGCTTCTTCAACTGCTTGCGCGCGGCGTTCATCACGGTGATGGTGGTGCCGTGCACGATGCCCTGCGGGCCGATATACATATAGGATCCGGCCGTCATCTGGCCGTACTGGCTCACGCCGAGGGCGTTGAAGCGCTCCCAGTCGTCCGGCTTGGAGTAGTTCGGGATCACCATCCCGTTCGTCACGATCACGCGCGGCGCGTCCCGGTGGCTGGGAAAGAGGCCCAGCGGGTGACCGGAGTACATCACCAGCGTCTGGTCGTCGCCCATCGTGGCCAGGTACTGCATCGTCAGGCGGTACTGCGCCCAGTTCTGGAAGATGGCGCCGTTGCCGCCGTAGATGATGAGCTCGTGCGGATGCTGCGCCACGCGCGGGTCCAGGTTGTTCTGGATCATCGCCATGATGGCCGCCGCCTGGCGCGAGCGGGCCGGATACTCGTCCACGGGCCGCGCATACATCGCGTAAGAGGGACGGAAACGGTACATATAGATGCGCCCGTAGCGCCGCAGTTCTTCGGCGAATTCGGGCGCCAGGACGGCGTGGTGCCGCTGCGGGAAATAGCGGAGCGCGTTCTTCAGCGCCAGCTCCTTCTGCTCCGGCGTCAGGATGTCCTTGCGCCTGGGAGCGTGGTTGACGGCGGGATCGTAGGGTTTTCCGGCGGGCAGGTCCGCCGGGATGCCCGCCAGTATCTCTTCCTGGAAAGTATTCATAATCATGTTGTCATTCTGAGCCCGGGGGCGAAGAATCTAACTGTCGATGTGTTTGTTGACTTCGGCGAGGACCTCGGCCTCGAGCGTACGGGCCTCGGCCTCGATCTGCGCGGCACGGGCGAGCAGCGGCTCCGCGGGCGTGCGGTCCGCCAGGCCGGCGGCGTTGATACGGACGTTCAGGTGCGCCCCGCGCACGGCGGCCAGGGCGGCCAGGGCGGCGACGCCGGCGTCCGAGGCGGATGCCGGATTGCCCGTGCGCGCCATCGCGAGCGCCAGCGGAAGGGCCTTCAGGGAGGCCTCCATCGTCTTCAGGGGCACGGCCGCGGCATACAGCGTCGCCTCCTCCAGGGCGGCGGCGCGGGCGGCTTTCTCCTCCGGGGTGCCCTTCGGCAGGCCCAGCGCATCCATGATGCGGTTGAACGCGGCGGTGTCTTCATCGATCAGCGCAGTCAACTCGCCCAGCAGCGCCTGCCCCTGCTCCGCCACGTCGGAGAACTCCTTCCAACGGTCGTCCCAGCCGCGCTTGTGGGCGGACAGGTTGGCCACCATCGTGGCGAGGGCGGCACCCAGCGCGCCCATCACGGCGGAGACGGAGCCTCCGCCCGGCGCCGGCGACTCGGCGGCCGTCTCGGCGATGAAGTCCTTCACGCGCATCCGCGCCAGATGCTCGCGCACGGCGGCCTGCGCCTCGTCTTCCATCAGGAATTCGATGACCTTCTCCCGGGGGTCGAAGGGCTTGAGGTCGTCCAGCGACATCGATTTCACGGCGATCTTGAGGACTTCCTCCTCGCTCACGCCCAGCGAGCGGCACTGCTTCTCCAGGTAGAACCGGCCGGCGTCCAGCAGGACCCGCTTCGGCACGAGCCCCACGATCTCGGTGCCCGTGACGCGCAGGCCGCGCGCCGCGGCGGCCCGGCACACCTCCTCGAAGGCGGCGTGCAGGGGCGTGGCGTCGATGTCGGTGATGTTCATCGACACCTGGGCGATGCCGTATTCGTCGATGTACCAGCCGATGGCCTTGCAGCCCTTCAGGGTGCCGGGGATCCAGATCTGCTCCCCGTTTCCGTCCTTGAGCAGCTTCCCGGTCAGGGAACCGCCCTCGCGGGCCTTGCGGCCCTTTTCGCGGACGTCGAAGGCCACGGCCATCGCCCGGCGGGTGGAAGTGGTATTGAGGTTGAAGTTCACGGCTACGAGGAAGTTGCGGGCGCCCACGTTGGTCGCTCCGCAGCGTTCTGCGACGGCGTCCCAGGCGCCGCAGAAGTCGGGCCGGCGCTCCGGGTCGGCGAACTTCTCAGGCAGGGCTTCATACTCCCCCGCCCGGCACACCGCCAGGTTCTTCCGCTCCGGCCGGAACGCCGCGGCTTCATAGCAGTAGCAGGGAATGCCGAGTTCCCGGAACAACCGTTCCGCCAGCTCGCGCGCCAGGACGGCGCATTCCTCCAGGGTGATCCCGGAGACGGGCACCAGCGGGAGCACGTCGGTGGCGCCGCTGCGGGGATGGGCCCCGTGGTGCCGGCGCATGTCGATGAGTTCCTGCGCCTTGCGCGACCCGCGGAAGGCCGCCTCCACCACGTGCTCCGGCGCTCCCACGAAGGTCACGACCGTGCGGTTGGTGGCTTCGCCGGGATCCACGTTCAGCACCTTCACGCCATCCACCGAGGCGATGGCGTCCACGATGGCGCCGATGACCGCCCGGTCGCGTCCCTCGCTGTAATTCGGAACGCATTCGATGATTTTTTCCATAAAAAAGAAAGGTTATCAGTTTAGCGGGATAAAGATACTGAAATTTGCGGAAGAATCCTTATATTTGGGAGAATAGAAAAACCACGTGTCCATGAAATCGAAACTGTTCCTGCCGGCCTTCGCGCTGGCCCTGCTCGGAGCCGCCTGCTCCGGGCCCAAGGACGTCGAGGTCGGTCCCTACACCGTCTCGGTCATCGAAAAGAACGTTTACCACATCCAGGACTTCAATGCCTCCAACCCGGCCGGCGAGACCTTCGACGCCGACGGCAACAAGACGCATTTCAACAACTGCTCCGACATGTACCTGCTTGTCGGAGAGCAGGAAGCCCTGCTGATCGACCTGTCCAATCCCGTCAACTGGGCGGACAACGCCAAGGAATCCCTGCGGGCCCTCGTCGCCGAACGGACGGAAGGAAAGCCGCTTACCGTCACCTTCACCCACAACCACGGCGACCACACCGGCATGCTCCCCGCCTTCGTGGACGACCCGGAGGTCCGTTTCGCCCTGCCGCAGGCGGATTTCGCCCGCCTCGCGGACCGCTTCCCCGAGGCGCAGCGCCGCTTCTTCCGGGAAGGCGAGGTCTTCGACCTGGGCGGCCTGCAGGTGGAGGCCATCGCCGTGCCCGGCCATACAGCCGGCTCGATGGTCTTCCTGCTCCGGGGGCATGACCTGCTCTTCACCGGCGACGCCGTCGGCTCCGGCCACGGCGTGTGGCTCTTCAACCGCGACGCCTTCTACAACTATGTTTCCGCCGTGCCGCACCTGATCGCCGCCCTCGGGGAACGCGAGGTGAACCCCGCGCGCCTGCAGATCTACGGCGGCCACTACTGGCAGAAGGACTGGCTGACCCTGCCCAAGGGCCGCGAGATGGGCATGGACTACCTGGACGACATGCAGGCGCTCGTGACCGAGATGGAAACCGGCACGGCCGCCGCGGAACCTTCCGAACTCGGCCGCCCGGGCCTGGAGACGTATTTCCGCCACGGCAACGCCATCGTGACCTGGAGCGCCGACCAGCTGGCGCAGTACAACGGGGAGTATTCCGAAAAGTTCGTCTGCCGCGACGCGGACGTGGTCTTCCGCCAGATCGACGAGCACACCTGGGAGGGCAACGGCCACCAGGTGTACAACGAGTCCATCTACGTGCTGGAGGGTGACGAAAAGGCCCTGGTGATCGACGCCGGCACCCACGCGCCCGGGCTCGACAAACTGGTCGCGAAGCTCACCGACAAGCCGCTGATGATGGCCCTCACCCACGGCCACGGCGACCACGTGGGCGGCATCGTGTGCTTCCCGGAGGTCTGGATCCATCCCGAAGACGAGGCCATGATCACGGGCGGCCGCAATCCGTACAAAGGCACGGTCCATCACCTGGAAGACGGCGATGTCATCGACCTCGGCGGCCGGCAGATCGAAGTGATGCACACCCCCGGCCACACCGCCGGATCCATCACCTTCTTCGACAAGGAGCACGGCTACGGCTTCAGCGGCGACGCCTTCGGTTCCACCAACCTGCTGCTCTTCGCCGGCACCTTCAAGACCTTGATCAACACGACCTCCCGCGCTGCGGAATATATGCAGAAGAACGGGATCACCAAACTCTACCCGGGCCACTACCACGGCGACAACCCGGAGACCCTGCAGCGCGTCCTGGACGAGAAGAAGATGTCGCAGGAAGTGCTCTCCGGCAGGCGCAAGGGCAACCCGGACACCGCCAACGGCCTCAACCGCTCCATCACCGATTTCGGCGTCACCATCCGTTACAACGATCCGCAGGCGCTGCAATAGCCCCGCCGCTGACGCGAAAACGAAAGTTTTTGCGCCGTGGATTATTGGATATGCGCGCATACCTGCGTATCTTTGAAATTAGGAAACGATAACCTATTCCGCATATGCTTAACAAAACACTCGGACGCGCCGTCTTCACGGCCGTCGCACTGCTTCTTTCGCTGGCAAGCTGGGGGCAGGAGAAACGTACTTTCTGCAATCCGCTGGACCTGGTCGTACAGGGCGAGCGGTCCTACCGTGGCGGAGAACCCGTCGTGCTGATCTACCAGGACGACTACTTCCTCTTCGTCTCTCACCGCAAGGGTTACTGGTACTCTCCCGATTTCAAGAACTGGACCTACGTGGACGCCCCGAACTATCCGGGCGGCGTGGTATCCGTCGTGGAGATGGACGGCGAGCTTTACGGATGCTCGATGAACAACAAGAACGTGTACAAGGCCATCGACCCGAGGGCGGGCACCTGGGAGCAGGTGGGCACCTTCGACAGCGACCGCTACGGCGACGCCAACATGTTCTATGACGACGGTCATCTCTATCTTTACTACGGCTGGTCGCAGCTGATGCCCTTCAAGGTGGTCGAGCTGGACAAGAAGACCTTCAAGGAGATCAAGGGTCCCGAGGTGCTCTTCTTCAGCGACTACCGCAACCACGGTTTCGAGAAGCGCACCCGCGACGACGTGATCTACTCCATCTTCGGCGGCCGCCGCGACTACTTCGAGGAGGAATATCCCTGGATCGAAGGCCCGTGGATGACCAAGCACAACGGGAAGTACTACCTCCAGTATGCCGCCATCGGCCTGGAGCTCCTTTCCTACTCGCACGGCGTGTACGTGTCCGACAACCCGATGGGCCCCTTCACCTACTCCGAGCATAACCCGCTGACCTTCAAGACCACCGGCTTCGCGGTGGGCGCCGGTCACGGCAGCACCTTCCACGACAAGAACGGCCAGCTGTGGACCATCTGCATGATCCCGTCCAGCTACGGCGGAGCGGGCCGCGGCTCCGAGCTCGCCATCTTCCCGACGGCCGTCGACGAGGACGGCGTGATGCACTCCAGCGTCGAATTCGGCGACTACCCGCAGTACTGGCCCGGCACCCGCACCGACGCGGTGGACCACAACTGGACCGGCTGGAAACTCCTCTCGCACCAGAAGAAGGTCACCGTGTCCTCCACCTTCGAGAACTACGTTCCCGAGAACGGCGTGGACGAGAACTTCATGACCAACTGGGCCGCCCAGACCGGCGATCCCGGCGAGTTCTACCAGGTGGACCTCGGCAAGGTGGCCGACATCTACGCCATCCAGTGCAACTTCGACCACATCGGCGCCGTGCAGCCCGCACGCGCCGGCTTCGGCGCACCCGGCGCCGCGCAGGCCCCCGCATTACCGGAATACTACCAGTGCTTCAAGGTCGAGGTTTCGCTCGACGGGAACAACTGGACCACGGTCATCGACAAGCCCGCCAACAAGTGGGACTTCCACCACGACTATACCGAACTCACCAAGCCCGTCCAGGGCCGCTACGTGAAGGTCACCAATACGCGCCAGTGCCACGACGGCGCCAAGTTCTCGATGAAGGACCTGCGCGTCTTCGGCAACCCCGCCTCCGCGGGCAGCGTCAAGGTGGGCGGCGTCAAGGTCGTCCGCAATCCGCAGGACCGCCGCGAGGCCGAACTCCTCTGGGATCCCGTCCCGGGCGCCGACGGCTACATCATCCGCTACGGCATCGAGCCGGGCAAGCTGTACAACAGCTACATCGTCTATGACAAGAACTACTTCAAGCTCCACAGCCTGAACACCGCTTCCGAGTACTTCTTCGAGGTGGAATCCTTCGACTCCGGCCTGGACTACTTCTATCCGAGGTCCGAGGAGGTCAACGGCACCGGCGGCGAGGTGGAGATCAACAAGCGCACGCCCGGCCAGCGCGGGGGCGGTTACGGCGGCAACGCCGACACCAAGCGCATCATGGTCAAGGAAGGCGTGGACCGCTACGAATTCGACGGTATCGACCCGGGCTACTGGGTGATCAACCACAGCTACGGTCCCGTCCTGTGGGCCGGCGAGCTCACCCAGGCCGACCTCGTGGGCGAGGGCGAGCCGGGCATCGAAGCCAAGCTCACCGAGATGGGTGTCGGCACCACCGTCAACGCCGAGATGTGGATGAAGGTGGAGCGCGGTCCCCAGACCGGCAAGGTCATCATCGAGATCCGCCGGCAGCCCCGCCGCGGCGGCTGGCCCGGAATGGGCGGCGCCGTGGGCGCTCCGCAGATGGGCGGCAACGTGTCCTCCCCCATCGTGAATCCGGACAACACCATTACCTTCAACTACCGCGATCCCAACGCCAAGTCCGTGAAGGTGAACACCCAGTTCGCCGGCACGCAGGACATGACCAAGGGTGCGAACGGCGTGTGGACCGTCACCCTCGGCCCCGTAGCCCCGGACATGTATCCCTACAGCTTCCAGGTGGACGGCGTGCAGGTGATGGACCCGCAGAACCCCGAGTGGTTCCCCAACGAGACCTTCAAAAACAGCCTCGTGGACGTGCGCGGCACGGGCGAGCCCCTGCTGCACGCCCTCAAGGACGTGCCCCACGGCAGCGTGGACTACGTGAACTATTGGTCCGAGAGCCTCGGCACCTACGGCAACGCGATCGTGTACACCCCGCCGCAGTACGACAAGAACAAGAATAAGAAGTATCCCGTCTTCTACCTGATCAGCGGCACCACCGACACCGAGGAGGTGTACTTCAAGGTCGGCCGGATGAACTTCATCCTGGACAACCTGATCGCTGCGGGCAAGGCGAAGGATATGATCATCGTCCTCCCCTACGGCAACCCGTCCAAGTACTTCCCCGCCGGGAAGGCCCCGCGTACGGGCGACCTGTTCACCAAGGACTTCCTCCAGGACCTGATGCCCTTCGTGGAGAAGAACTACCGCACCCTCAACGACCGCGACCACCGCGCCATCGGCGGCTTCTCCCGCGGCGGCAACCAGGCGCTCGCGACCGGCCTGACGAACCTCGACAAGTTCTCCTGGCTGTGCTCCTACGCTTCCTTCACCAGCACCACCCTGCCGGGCGTCTATGACGACCCGGACGCGCTGAACAGGAAGATCCACCTGTTCTGGCTCGGCGTGGGCACGGACGACATGCTCTACGGCAACGCCAAGGACTATCTGGACTTCCTTGACAGCAAGGGCATCAACAACGTGAAGGTGTTCACGAACGACAAGTTCGGCCACACCTGGATGAACGCCAAGTATTTCCTCGATGAGTCCCTCCCTCTCCTGTTCCAAGAATAAAGAAGTCATGAAAGCATACAGATCCTTATTCGCAGCGCTGCTGCTTCTCGCCCCGATCTTCTCCCAGGCCCAGCCTCCCCAGGCTCCCCAGGCCGGTCAGGGCCAGCGCCTCACCCCGCAGGTGATGGCGAGGATGTTCCCCGCCGGCGTCGTTTCCCCGGAATACAACGCCGACGGTTCAGTGACCTTCCGCTGCCAGGCGCCCAACGCCACGAAGGTCGAACTGGACTGCCAGATGCTGCCCCAGGCCCAACCCATGACCAAGGGCGAGAACGGCGTCTGGAGCATCACCGTGACGCCCGGCAAGCCGGACCTCTACCCGTACGCCTTCGTGGTTGACGGCACCAAGATCGCCGATCCCAACAACATGTTCATCTTCCCGAACGAGGGCTTCAAATACTCGCTCGCCGACGTGATCGGCCCGGAGCCGGCCCTGAAGGACATCCAGAACGTGCCGCACGGCAAGGTTTCCTACCGCTTCTACCACTCCAAGACCTGCGGCATCGACCGCCCGCTGACGGTCTACACCCCCGCGGGCTACGATCCCGCCGGCTCGGAGCGGCTCCCGGTCCTGTACCTCATCCACGGTATGACGGACACCTACGAGACCTGGTTCAAGGTGGGCCACATGAACAACATCCTCGACAACCTCATCGCGCAGGGCCGCGCCAAGCGGATGATCGTCGTGATGCCGTACGCCAACCCGTACATCGAGATGATGCGCCAGGGCCTCGCCGACCGCTATGATTCCATGGACACCGACCGCGTGGCCGCGGAGATCATCAACGACGTCAAGCCCTTCATCGAGGCCAACTACAAGGTGAAGACTTCCGCCAACGACCGGGCCGTGGCCGGCTTCTCGCTCGGCGGACGGCAGGCGCTCGCCACCGGCCTGGGCCACCCGAAGGAGTTCAAATGGGTCTGCGCGATGGCGCCCGCCATCTTCGGCAACGAATACGAGACCAACTTCTCCAACGGCACCTACGCCCCGGTGAACAGCCTCAACAAGAATTTCAAGCTCGTCTGGATCGGCACCGGCACCTCGGACTTCCTGATCGAAGCCTCCCGCGGCCTGGACGCCTACCTGACCCAGAACGGGGTGAAGCACACCTTCTACACCCCGGACGGAGGCCACACCTGGATGAACTGCCGCGACTACCTCGCGCAAATCGCCCAACTGCTGTTCAAGTAAAATGCGGTTCCGCGCGCTGCTGATCGCCGGCCTGCTGACGGCCGCCCAAGGACTCTCCGCCCAGACGGCGGAGAGTCCGGCGGTCTTTGACAGCCGGGAATGGGACTTCGGTGCCATCCTGGAAGCGGACGGCGTGGTCACGCACGCATTCCTCGTCTTCAACGCCGGCAGCCGGCCGCTCCGCCTGACGCGTGCCGTCCCGGGCTGTTCCTGCATCAGCGCCACACTCCCCCGTACGGCCATCGCGCCGGGCCAGTCCGCCGCCGTAGAGGTGTCCTTCACCCCGGCGGGCGCCGCCGGCCCCGTCATCCGCACCGTGGAGATCCAGGCGGACGGCAACCGGAGCCTGGGCGTGCTGAGCGTCAGCGCAGACGTGTTGCCCGCGGACCGCAGCATCCGGGAACGTTACCCCGTCGTGCTCGCGGAAGGGCTCTACGCCAGCCGCGCCGACATCAACTTCGGCTACCTGGAGCACGGCGAGCGCAGCGGCAAGGCCTTCTTCATCGCCAACGCCTCGGACCGGCCGATGCGCCTGCGCTGCGCCTCCCTCTCGGGAACGCGCTTCCGCGTGGAGGCGCCCGCGACCCTCGCTCCGGGCGAAGAGGCCCGGGTGGAGGCGTGGTGCGAAACTCCCGCCGACCCGCAGGTCTTCGCTACGCTGCGCGCCACGCTGGAAATCGTTCCGGAAGGCGCCCGCGCCCTGCGGACCCTGCCGCTCAAGGCCCTGTGCCTGACCGCGGCACCGGAGAGCGACGACGCCCCGCGGCTGCGTTCCGGCACGGTTCAGCTGCGCCGCAAGTTCCTATCCCGGAAACTGCACGGGACGCTGGAGCTCGCCAACGACGGCCGGAGCGACCTGGTACTGCACGCGCTGGAGCTGCCGGAAGGCGTCTCCTGTGCCTTCTCCCCCGGCACCCGCATCGCCCCCGGACAATCGGTTTCCGTCAAGCTGACGGGCTCGCCGGTCCCGGGAGCTGCGCCCGCCCGGGCCGGCCTTCGGATGACGGTGTTCAGCAACGACCCCCTGCGGCCTGCCAAAGAAATGACAATCAATATCATTGATCAATGAAAAAAATACTTATCCTCCTCTCATCCCTGGTCCTGCTGGCCGCCTGCGGCCCCAAGCAGACCTACGAGTATCCTTTCCAGAACCCCCGGCTTTCCGTCGACCAGCGCGTGGAGAACCTCATCTCCCTGCTCACGCCGGAAGAGAAGGTGGGTCTGATGATGAACAAGTCCGTGTCCATCGACCGGCTGGGCATCCCTTCCTACAACTGGTGGAGCGAGGCGTGCCACGGCGTGCGCCAGGACGGCTACACCGTGTATCCGCAGCCGATCGGCATGGCCGCCGCCTTCAACCCGCAGCAGATGTACGAGGTCTTCTCGCAGGTGTCCGACGAGGCCCGCGCCAACTGGAACCGCTCCGACCACAACATCTTCAACGTGCCGATGGGCGTGACCTACTACCCGGGCAATCCGGAGCTCACCTTCTGGTGCCCGAACGTGAACATCTTCCGCGACCCGCGCTGGGGACGCGGCCAGGAGACCTGCGGCGAGGATCCCTACCTCACCAGCGTGCTCGGCCTGCAGACCGTCCTCGGCATGCAGGGCAACGACCCGAAGTACTTCAAGACGCACGCCTGCGCCAAGCACTACGCGGTCCACAGCGGACCGGAGCCCCTGCGCCACACCTTTGACGCCCGCGTGTCGCAGCGCGACCTCTGGGAGACCTACCTGCCCGCCTTCAAGACCCTCGTCGTGGAAGGCAACGTCCAGGAAGTGATGTGCGCCTACAACCGCTACGAAGGCGTGCCCTGCTGCACCAACGACCGCCTGCTGACGGACATCCTGCGCAACAAATGGGGCTATGAGGCCATCATCCTCACCGACTGCGACGCCATCAACAACTTCTTCACCCGCGGCCAGCACGAGACCCATCCCGACGCCCTGCACGCAGCCACCGACGCCGCCCTGCACGGCACCGACCTGGAATGCGGCAAGACGATGATGGCCCTCGTGGAGGCCCTCGAGAAGGGCATGATCTCCGAGGCCGATCTCGACGCCCACCTGCGCCGCACCCTCAAAGGCCGCTTCGAGCTGGGTATGTTCGATCCCGCCGAGATGCTTCCCTGGGCGAATCTGGGAGAAGACGTGATCAGCAGCGAGGAGCACGACGCCCTGGCCACCCAGGCCGCGCGCGAGTCGATGGTCCTCCTGAAGAACAACGGCGTCCTGCCGCTGTCCAAGGACATCAAGACCCTCGCCGTGATCGGCCCGAACGCCGACGACGCAGCCCTGCTGAACGGCAACTACGGCGGCACCCCGACCAAGGAGCACACCCACTCCCTGCTGGACGGCATCAAGGCCGCCCTGCCCGGCACGAACATCATCTACACCAAGGGCTGCGAACTGGCCGACGACTACAACACGGTCTATCACCTGCCCGACTTCAACGACAGCAAGGGTGCTTTCGTGGAGTTCTTCGACAACAATAACCTGAGCGGCAAGCCCGTCGTCAGCGGCTACTACAACACGCTGAACTTCAGCACCTTCGGAGCTTACGGCTTCGCCGAAGGCGTGCCTACCGACAAGATTTCCGTGCGCGTGAAGGGCCGCTACGTGCCCAACTTCACCGGCCCGATGAGCTACACCGTCTCTTCCGACAACGGCTACATCCTGAAGGTGAACGGCCGCGTGGTCGAGAACCAGAAGACCGGCACGCCCAACATGCGCGGCTTCGGCCGTCGCGGCGGCATCGCCTACAAGACCTTCGACGTGAAGGAAGGCAAGCCGGTCGACATCGAGATCGAGTACCGCCGCGGTGCGGGTCCCTTCGCCATGCTGCGCGCCGACTTCTGCCAGCGCAAGTATGCGGACTTCGTGGCCGAGAAGGAACTCGTCAAGGACGCCGACGCCATCATCGTCATCGGCGGCATCTCCGCCCAGATGGAAGGCGAAGGCGGCGACAAGGCCGACATCTGGCTGCCCGCCGTCCAGCAGCGCCTCCTGAAGGCCATGCACGAGACCGGCAAGCCCGTCGTGTTCGTGAACTGCTCCGGTTCCGCGCTCGCCTTCGGCGGCCTCGAGGACCAGTACGACGCGCTCCTGCAGGCCTGGTACGCGGGCCAGGGCGGCGCCAAGGCGCTCGCCGACGTGCTCCTGGGCGACTACAATCCCTCCGGCAAGCTCCCGGTCACGTTCTACGCTTCGAACGACGACCTGCCCGACTTCCTGGACTACAGCATGGACAACCGCACCTACCGCTACTTCCGCGGCACCCCGCTCTACGCCTTCGGCTACGGCCTGAGCTATACGACCTTCGGCTATGGTGAAGGCAAGCTCAGCAAGAGCTCGATGAAGAAGAACGGCAAGGTCACGCTGACCGTGCCCGTGACCAACACCGGCAAGGTCGCCGGCGCCGAGATCGTCCAGGTCTATGTGCAGGCCCTCGACAACCCCGACGCTCCGATCAAGGCCCTCAAGGGCTTCGACAAGCTTGAGCTTGCGCCGGGCGCCACGAAGAAAGCGACCGTCACCCTGGACGGCAGCTCCTTCGAGTACTACGACGCTTCCGTGGACGGCCTGTCCGTCCGCCCGGGCAAGTACCGCATCCTGTACGGCTGCTCTTCCCGCGACGAAGACCTGAAGGCCCTGGACTTCCAGGTCCTGTAACAATCTGGCAGACAACGAAGAAGGCCCGGAATTCTCCGGGCCTTCTTCTGTTATACGCCGGGCAGGCCGGCCGTCATTTCACCGGGACGAGCCGGACTTCGTAAAGGCGCGGCCAGTACTTGCCGGTGAGGTAGATCTTGCCCGTGGCGGGATCCTGCGCGATTCCGTTCAGCACATCGGTGGCCTGCGTGCGCAGCGTGCGCGGCAGCAGGCCGGTGCAGTCGATGCTCGCCTCCACCTTCCCGTCCTTCGGGTCGACGATCACGATCATGTCGGTCGTATAGACGTTCGCCCAGACCTTGCCGTCGATGTACTCCAGCTCGTTGAGATAGCGCACGGGGCGGCCGTCCATCGTCACGTTCACGTAACGCTCCTGCTTGAACTCTTCCGTCAGGAAATACAGCCGGGACGAGCCGTCCGAGGCGATCAGGGACTTCCCGTCCGTAGTCAGGCCCCAGCCCTCGCGCGGGTAGGAATAGGTCTGGCGGTACTCGAGCGTCGCGGCGTCGTAGACGAAGGCGACCTTGTTCGTCCAGGTCAGGATGAAGAGCTTCCCGTTCAGCATCACGGAGCCTTCCGCGAAGTATTTCCGCTGGAAGTCCATCTTGCTGAGCACCTTGCCGGTGCCGAGCTCCACCTCGCGGAAACTCGACTCACCGAACTGGCCCGTGCTCTCCCAGAAACGGCCTCCGTTGAAGAAGAGGCCCTGGGTGTAGGCGCCCGTGTCGTGCGGATACTCCTGCACGACCTCCACCTTGTACTGCTTCACGCGTGCGGAACAGCCGATGCACCCCAGGCACATCGCCGCCGCCAGGAAAAGGGATATCAAACGTTTCACGGGCACAAACTTACGAAAAAAAGCCGGATCCGTGCTACAGTTTGTCGTTCTCCATCAGGTAGAAGGTCATCTCCGCCTTGCAGGCGAGTTTCCCGCCCACCTTCGCGGTGGCGCCGATGACGTAGAGCGCGCCGCGGATGGCGATGGGCGCGGCGCTCACCTCTATGGTGTCGCCGGGCCGGACCATCTGCTTGAAGCGCACCTTGTCCAGGCCTGCGTAGAAGGGCGTGTGCCCCTTGAGCTTCTCGCCCAGGATCAGGGTGCAGGACTGCGCCATGATCTCACAGACGACCACGCCGGGCACCACCGGGAAATTGGGGAAATGGCCCTTCAGGAACCACTCCTCCCCCGTGACGTGGTAGGTGGCCTTGATGCCGTCGCCGTCCTTTTCCGTCCAGTCCACCAGCAGCATCGGCTCGCGGTGCGGCAGGAATTCCTTGATATCTTCTCTGGTCATATTCGGGTTTGCTTTTTATCGGATCGGTCAGATTTTCCGCAGGGCGACGCAGGCGTCGTGGCCGCCGAAGCCCAGGGAGTTGGAAACCGCCACGGTGACCGGGCGTTCCGCCGCGTGCAGCGGGGTGTAGTCCAGGTCGCACTCGGGGTCGGGGTCGGTCAGGCCGATGGTCGGCGGGATGATCCCGTCACGCAGGGCCAGGGCCGAGGCCAGGATCTCCGCCGCGCCGGTGGCGCCGATCATATGACCGGTCATCGACTTGGTGGAGCTGATGGAAGCGCGCCGGGCCTCGGTCTCGCCGAGAGCCAGTTTGACGGCCAGCGTCTCCGTCTTGTCGTTCAGCTGGGTTCCGGTGCCGTGGGCGTTGATGTAAAGCGCCTCGCCGGACTTGAAGCCGGACTGCTCCAGCGCCTCCCGGATCGCCCGGGATGCGGGCACGCCGTCCGGACGCGGGGCCGTGGCATGGTAGGCGTCGCAGCAGTTGCCGTAGCCGGTGACCTCCGCCAGGATGGACGCGCCGCGCGCAACCGCGTGGCCGTATTCCTCGAGGATGAGCACGGCGGCGCCTTCCGCCATCACGAATCCCCCGCGCTTCGCGCTGAAAGGCAGGGATGCGCGGAGCGGGTCGTCCGCGAGCGTAAGGGCGTGGGCGCTCACGAAGCCGCCGAACGCGAGCGGGTTCAGCACCGCCTCGGTGCCGCCCGTGATGATGGCGTCGGCAAAGCCGTAGCGGACGGCACGGAAAGCCTCGCCGACGGACTGCGTGCTCGAAGCGCACGCGGCCACGGTCGTGAGGTTGGCGCCCTGCGCATTGTAGCGGATGGCGACGTTGCCGGCGGCGATGTTGCCGATCATCTTCGGGATGAACAGCGGGGAGATGCGGTCGGCCCCCTCCTCCAGCAGGACCTTGGTCTGCTCGATGAAGGTCTGCATGCCGCCGATCCCGGTGCCCAGATAGACGCCCAGGCGCTCCGGCTCGATGTTCACGCCCGCCTCCAGGCCGCTCTCCGCCATCGCCTGTGCGGCCGCTGCCTGCGCGAACAGGCAGAAGCGGTCGTTCCGGCGGGTATCCTTGACGGCGATGCCGTATGCAAGCGGGTCGAAGTCCCGCACGAGGCCCGCCACGTGGACGGGAAGTTTCCATTCGGCGAGTTCCGGCATGGCGCTGATGCCGCAGCGGCCCTCTTTCAGGGCCGCCCAGAAGGCATCCGTGCCGCAGCCGACCGGCGAAATGACGCCGGTACCGGTAATGACGACTCTTCTTTCTTCCATCATTATTTGTACATGAATCTGCGGATGCTGCCCTTCGGGGTCTTGGAGAACGGCTCGAAGCGGAGCTCGAAGTCGTTGACGGCGGAATAAGCGGGCAGTTTGGAGTTGAGATAGACGATGTTCTGCTTCATCACGGCATCGAGCGCGTCCGCGCCGATGCCGGCCCGGTCGAGGGCGTCCATGTTCGGGACGATCAGCGCCACGATGCGGTGGCCGTCACGCTGGACCACGACGGACTCCGCCACGTACGGCAGCTCGTTGAGCACCACCTCGATTTCCTCGGGATAGACGTTCTGGCCGTTGTCGGTCAGGATCATGTTCTTGCAGCGGCCCAGCAGGAAGACGTTGCGGTCGGCGTCGACCGTACCGATGTCGCCGGTACGGAACCAGCCGTCCTGCAACACCGCGGCCGTGGCCTCGGGATTCTTGTAGTAGCCCTTGAATACGACGTCCCCCTTGATGGAGAGTTCGCCGGCGATATGCTGCGGGTCCGGGGAATCGATGCGGATCTCCATAATCTCGGGAAGATACTCGCCGCAGGACTTCGGGACATACTTGCCCACTTTGCCGTAGGAGACGATCGGGGCGAGTTCGGTCAGGCCGTAGCCCGTGATGAACGGCACCTTGAGCTTGTAGACCAGCAGGGCTTCCACCTCGGACGGGATGGCGGAACCGCCGGTGGCGAACACCTCGATGTTGCCGCCCATCGCGGCCATCAGCTTGTCGTGAAGCATCTGGCAGAATTCCGGATGGTTCTCATAGTCATCGAGTTTGGCCTTGCCTTCCGGGGTGTTGATCTCAGAGCCGAGCACGTACTCGGCGAACTTCACGAAGATGAGGGGCACACCGTAGAAAATCCGCGGACGCACTTCCGCCAGGGCCTCCTGGACGTTCATCGGGATCGGCGGCAGGCCGAGCACGGTCACGTGCATCCCGAGGGTCATCGGGATCACCACGTCGCAGGTCAGGCCGAAGCTATGCGCATGCGGAAGCAGGCTCAGGTAGTTCTCCCACTTGTGGAACGGGAAACCCGGACGGATGCCCTGGACGTTCGCGGTGTAGTTGCGGTAGGTCAGCATCACGCCCTTCGGGTTGCCGGTAGAGCCGGAGGTGTAGAGGATGGCGCACACGTCGTCGATGTCGGGACGGATCACGCGGAAGTCCTCCGGACGCATCCCGGCCGGATACTTTTCCGCGAGGAGCCGGGCACCCCCGGCATAGAGCTCGCCCACGCCCTCACGGCTGGCCAGCACCTCACCGGTGCCGCAGTCGATGGCGCAAAGCACCTGGGGCATCTGCTCGAAGTCCATCGCGGAGAAAGCCCGCTTTTCCGTGTAGAGGATGCGGCTGTCGGAATGGTTCACGAGGTTCTGGGTATCGGCCGGCGTAAAGGCGTTGTACAGCTGCACGGCCACATAGCCCTTGCTGACCGCCGCCATGAAGACGGAAGCGCCCAGGGCGCAGCTCTTGGTATTGATGGCAATCTTGTCGCCCGGCTTCAGGCCGGCCTTCTTCCATACGAGGTCGAGGGTTTCGATGCGCTCCGCCAGCTGGCGGTAGTCGATGGTGGACTTGTGGAAATCACTCAGTGCGGGACGGTCCCAGCTGTCACGGACGGCACCTTCGAAAAGGTTGATGAAATTGTCGATCTTAAGCATTCTTTTTGAACTTTAGGTTTTTAATCGGCGGCGAAGTTATCCCAAATTTTTGCAACCATAAAAATAAAAACGGGTTTTGTGGCCAAATCCGGAGCCCCGTTGGTAAAAAACCCTTCACAGGGGTGAAATGCCCGGCAGCGGCGGCCCGGATCGTCATGGCAAAAATACGGCAAAGTCCGCGCGCGTAAAAATAAAGGTCAACGGGGAAGAATAAATGTGACGAAAAACTTGCCATGCGGAAAAATCGCCGTATATTTGGGACGAAATTCTGAAAAGCATTTATTCATCCCAAAGCAAAAAGGGATTAAAACGGCAGACTTATGAACTCAAAACTCCGCATCGGACAAAGCTATAAATCGCAACTCTCCTACATCCTGCTGCTGCCGGCCTTCTTCGCCGGATTCTGTTTCCTGTACAATCCCTTCGGGATGCACGAGTACTTCCAGACCGGCGGGATGACTTTCGGCTTCCACTTCCTGATGCTCTCCGTCATCCTGATGGCGATCCTCGCGCTCACACGACTGATTTTCAGCGCATTATACAAGCACATCCCCTTCCGCTGGTGGCATTATGCGGTCTGGTGCATCGGGGAAACATTTGTGTTCACCCTCTTCATGGGGATGTACGCCACCCTGTTCGGCAAACCGGGCTACTTCTCGGTCCTGTCGAACTGCTTCAAGTTCTCCTACCTGATCCTGATCTACCCCTACCTGTTCCTCATCCTGCTGCAGATCATCCTCAACAAGGAAAAAGACCTGAACACGGAACCGTCCGACACCCTCGTCAAGTTCTATGACGAGCACAAGCGGCTCAAACTGACCATCGCCCCCACCGCGATCCTGTTCATCCGGGCGGACGCCAACTACGTGGTCCTGAACTATATGGACGCCGACCGGGTGAAGGAGTTCATGCTCCGCGCCTCGATGAAGAGCGTAGAGGCCACCGTGGCCCGCCACGGGTTGGTGCGCTGCCACCGGTCCTATTTCGTCAACCCCAAGTACGTCAAGCTCCTCAGCAAGAACCGCGAAGGCCTCGTGACGGCGGAGCTGCTCGTGCCCGGCGTGGAGGCCATCCCGGTCAGCAAGCAGTTCTACAAACAGCTTTCCGAGTTGCTTTGATGGGCCCCATCTCCCCCGGATTCGAAAAAAATCAAAATAAATTTGGAGAATTCCGCAGAAAAGAATACCTTTGCAATCCCAAAACGGAGGACTCGTTAGCTCAGTTGGTAGAGCACAACACTTTTAATGTTGGGGTCTCGGGTTCGAGCCCCGAACGGGTCACAAAAGTGAAACGGGCTTTCGTTTGACAATACTGCTTCCTTAGCTCAGTTGGTAGAGCACCTGACTCTTAATCAGGGTGTCTAGGGTTCGAGCCCCTAAGGGAGCACGCAAGCGCCTCAGCATTACGCCGGGGCGCTTTTGCGTGCTCCCGGTTCACTATGACTGGGGGGCGTTCCCCCTTTTGCGTGCTCCCGGGGGCAAAACAGGGCTTCTACGCCCCTGGCAATTGCTTTTTCGGCCTGCCAGGGGCGGAAACATACCATTTTGCCCCTCTCTTGCATAGAAGGTTGTTTAATGGGTTATACAAAACGAGCCGCCCTCAGCGATGAGAACGGCTCTTCACGAATCCCATAAAGGGTTGTTATGTCTTAATCTGTTTTGCCCCGCAACATCGCAACGACCTCAAATAATAACCTCGCAACACTGTTTTTTGCACAATTTTAATGGTCGAAACACTGTTTTCGGGTTCTATTTTGTACTCGTTTACATGTTTTCATATTTTCATGTACTTTAAAGTACGTGTTCGTACGTTTTCGAGTACTTTAAAGAACTCGTTTACTGTGTTTCCAGGCACAAAAAAGCCCCGAAGCATAGGCTCCGAGGCTGTTGTTATTAAACATTAAGGACCTGCTTACTCCGAGACGGGACGGACCGAGACGCCGTAGTAGCGGTAGCAGTCTTTCCTGCCCACGTCTTCTGAATCGAAGTACACGAACCTTGCGTCGACCGAGAGGTCCTCGCGGAGGGAGGAAGACCAATAGTTCCCGACGGAGCCGGCACTGTAAAGAGAAGTGCCGTACCGGAAGCCTGCGGCGGGAAGGAAAATGCTGTTGTCTTTGTAGCCCTCCACCTTAGAAGTCACGATTTGACCGGCGATGCCGGTGCCCTCATAATCAGCAGTCCAGGCCCAGTCGCAGTTCTCCCGGAGCCAAGTCCACTCCGCATCCGTCGGAATCCGCCAGGACCCTTTCCATATCTGGCGGGCCGCGTCATCGGCAAAAGCATCATCCACAAGGGATGTTTTATTGTCGCCTACAAACGTATCGCCGTCATACCAGATACCTTCTGTCAGACCATCGGCGAAAGTGTACTTGGTGATGTATTTCCATTCTGACTGGCACTCCTGCATCCATTTGTAGGTCGCCCAGCTGTAATCTGTCTTCGGCGCGATCTCACCCCAGGCGAAGTAGTTGCCGTATTCCTCAGGCTTGCTCGCGCCCACGTTGCAGGTGGCCCATTTCTTGCCGTTGCCCAGATCGACGTATGCATGGCCGTTAATGAAGCCGGGATTATCCTCCACGGTCCACTCGGGGTCGTCGAGGGCCGGGAAGTTGTACATCTTGCCGGGCTTTAGCGCCTTGGCTTTGCGGATCAGGGAATAGGTCTTGCCGGGACTCTCGAGCGTGAAGAAATAGTCTTCAGCGTCGAGCGAGGTCAGCAAGGCGGTGAA
>CACWOH010000002.1 GCA_902762435.1 uncultured Bacteroidia bacterium
ACCTTACCATCCGAATCCACGGTAGCAACAGCCTTGTCGCTGCTGCTCCAGGCAACCGTCTTGTCCGTGGCATTTTCCGGGGAAACCGTCGCCGTCAGCGTGGCGCTCTCCCCTTCTGCAAGACTCAGCGCAGTCTTGTCCAACTTGACCGAGGTCACTGCAATTGCCTCGGCGGAAACCGTCACTGAACAGGTAGCCGTCTTCTCTCCGGCTTTTGCCGTGACCGTCGCCGTACCGGCCTTCACGGCCGTCACCTTGCCGCCAGCGTCCACCGTCGCGACGGAAGCGTCAGAAGAACTCCAGCTTACCGTCTTGTTCGTCGCGTTGGACGGGCTTACGGTTGCCGTCAGCGTCGTGCTTTCCCCTTCTTTCAGACTCAAGGTCGTCTTGTCCAGCGAGACGGAATTGACCGCCACCACAGCCGGAGGCGTCGGGGGCGTCGGGGGTTGTGGCTGGTCCGGTTTCTGGCACCCGCCCATTGACAGAAATGCCAACACGACGGTGGGCAGGACCCATTTCGCAATATTCATGGAGCAGTAACTGTTATTGTTTCAGTGTAAAGGTATGAAAAACTTTCAATGTTTGTCCGGTACGAACAGGCGGACGAGCAGCAGGGCGGCCAGCAGCAGGAACACCAGCGTGCAGACGCGGCCGACGATGTCGCCGTGACGGACGAAAGCCGTCTGTTGCGAACTCAGGTGGACCAGGCCCGGCAGGGCGCCGCGCGTCCACCATTGCGTCTCATCCAGCACCTCGCCCCGCTGGTCGATGAAGCAGGAGATACCCGTATTGCCGCAACGGGCGATGTCGCGCCGCAGTTCGATGGCGCGCAGACGGGCGAAGGCCAGGTGCTGCCTGTAGCCCGGGGTATCGCCCCACCAGGCGTCGTTGGTGATGATGGTCATCGCCTGCGCCCCGGCTTTCACATATTCCGTACAGTACTCGCCGTACACCGACTCGTAACAGACGGCACAGCCCAGCGGGATCCGTTCCGGCCCGAAATGCAGCAGCGACACGCCGTCCTGCCCCACGCAGCGGCCCATCAGGCCGCCCACGCCCATCTTTTTCGACAGCCAGTCGTCCAGCGGCACCATCAGCTTCGGCCAGGGCGTCAGCTCCGTCCCGACAACCAGTTTGCTCTTGTGATAGACCTCCAGCGGACGGTCCGTCGCGAGCATCAGGGCACTGTTGTGCGAGACGGCCCAGCCGTCGAGGTAGGGACGCGCCAGGATGGTCGGGGCCGAACGGGTATCGAAGATCTCATACGTGCTTGCACCGAGCAGCATCTCGCTGCCGGGGTGCTGCGAGAGGTGCCTGCGAAGGGTTTTCAGGGTCGGGGAATCCTCGGCACGGTTCAGCATCACGTCGCCCGTGAAAGTCTCCGGCGCCAGCAGGAGCACGGGATTCCCGGCGGGACGCTGCGAAAGCGCTTCGTCGGACAAGCCCACGAGGATCGCCGTCTGCTGCGCCTGCGACAGCGACTGGAATTTCTCATACGGGTCGAAATCCGGCTGCAGCACCACGACGTCCACCGTGCCCTCGGAGCGCTCCCCGTAGTTCGACCAGATCAGTTTGGACGCTACGACCGGACCGGCGATGACCAGGACGATCCCCACGGCGGCGAGACCGCGCGCCAGGGCGTTCCAGCGCCGCCAGAGGCCGTCAGAAACCGCCACCAGCAGGCCGAAGACGCCCAGGTTGGAGAGCCACACCCAAAGCGAACCGCCCAGCATGCCGGTATATTCGTACCACTGGACGCTGCGGGTGCTCCGGGCAAAGGCGCCGCCCAGCGTAAGCCAGGGCCAGGATACCTGCACGGAGAAATAATGGCGTTCCCAGGCAATCCACATCGCCGCCAGGAAAATATAGGGCAGTACGCCGCGCAAGCGGCGCCTCGCCAGGCGGAAGAGCAGCCACACGAGCAGCATCTGGGCAGCGTTGGCCACGATGGCGAAAATGCCGCCTCCCACCGTTGCATTGCACACCCAGAAGGTGGTGGCGGCGTTCCAGGCCAGGAACACGGCCATCGGGAAAACCCAGGAAGCGCGCAACTTACATTGGTCGGCGATGGCATCCGCGCAAAGCAGCGGGACGAAGGCCACCAGTGCGAGCGCGCCGGTGTGCGGCACCAGCCAGGGAAGGCTGAGCAGCACCACGGACAGGGCACACAGGCTCCAGAGCAGGATCGTCGGCTTTTTCATTCTTCAGGCATCTGGCCGCAGTATTTGCGCCATTTGTCCAGGAGGGCGGCCATATCCTCCGGGAGTTCGGAACCGAATTGCATCCACTGCCCGGTGCGCGGATGCGCAAAGCCCAGCGTGCGGGCGTGCAGCGCCTGGCGCGGGCAGATCTCGAAACAGTTGCGGATGAACTGGCGGTACTTGGCGTAGATGGTCCCCTTGCGGATCTCGCTCCCGCCATAACGCTCGTCATTGAAAATGGGATGCCCCAGCTGGGACATGTGCACGCGGATCTGGTGGGTCCGTCCCGTCTCCAGGCGGCATTCCACCAGGGTGACGAAGCCGAAGCGCTCCAGGACGCGCCAGTGCGTGACGGCCCGCTTGCCGTGGTCCTCGTCTTCGACGCTGCGGAAGCGCAGGCGGTCGGACGGGTCCCGCCCGATGAAACTCTCGACCGTGCCCTCGTCTTCGCGGATATCCCCCCATACCACGGCGTTGTAGCGCCGCTCGATGCTGTGGTCGAAGAACTGCTTCGCCAGTCGCAGCTGGGCCTCGTCGTTCTTCGCCACGGCCAGCAGGCCGCTCGTGTCCTTGTCGATGCGGTGCACCAGGATGCCCATCCGTTCGTCCAAGGCGTCGGCGTCCTGGCTGAGCCCGAGGTGGTGCGCCAGGGCGTTCACGAGTGTCCCTTCGTAGTGTCCGTGGCCGGGATGCACCACCATCCCCGCGGGCTTGTTGACCACGAGCACGTCGTCGTCCTCATAGACGATATTCAGCGGGATCTCCTGCGGGATGATTTCCAGGCCACGCCGGCGATAGGGCATTACGAAACGGATCACGTCGCCGGGCCGGACGATGTAGTTCGCCTTCACCGGGGTCTCCCCCACCCGGACATACCCCTCCTTGAAGGCCTGCTGGATGCGGTTGCGGGAGGTGTCCTCGAGGTGCGCGGACATATACTTGTCGATCCGGAGCGGCGCCTGCCCGGGATCCACCTCCAGCCGGAAGTGCTCGAACATCTCCTGCCCTTCCATCCCCTATTTCCTGGCGGCAGGAAGCTTGGAAGGATCGGTAGTCAGCGACATCGTGATTTCGGAACCCATCCGCACCTTCTCGGAACCGGAAGGGCGCTGCTGGTAAACGAATGCGCTGACGGAGTCGGCGTAGGTCTTGACGGTCTCGTCGAAATGCAACTTGCCCACGTTGAGCGAGCTCTCCAGGGTAAGGTCGGTGGCAGGCAGATACTGCCGTCCGATCAGTTTCGGCACGTAGGTCATGTTGTCCCGGGGGCTCAGGCCCACCACCAGGTTGATCGTCGTCCCGCTCGCGAGGCGCGTCCCCGCCTTGATGTCCACCCCGCCGCGCTGCTGGCGCAGGACGTTGTTGGTGGCGATGTCGCGTACGTAGATCAGGCGCCCGAGGACCAGCCCGCTGCGGATCAGTTCCGCCTTCGCCTGACGCATCGAATAGCCGACCAGGGAAGGCATGACCACCTCCTTGGGAACGGTGGTGTTGATGGTCACGCGGATACGGCGGCCCCGCTTCACGTGGTCGCCGGGGTTCGGGGTCTGCAGATAGACCACGCCCGGCTTGAGCCGCTTCACATAGATGGAATCCGCCATCACGACCTTCACACCCGCCTGGGAACCGGCTTTCCGGGCCTCCTGCAGGGTCATGTTCGTGAAGTCCGGCACGGGGATTTCCCGGTTGTGCTGGGTAATCAGGGCCAGCATCACGTTGGCGAGCAGCACGAACGCGGCGACCAGCACGGCCGCCAGCAGGACGTTCCGCACGATCCAGTTGCCCGGAAGGACCTTCTTTTCTGCTATTTTCTTTTTCTGCGCCATAAATCTGTTTCTCTTTCCGCTTTAATCTCACAAAGATAATAAATAAAAAGAAAAGCGGCCCGCGTTTGCAGGCCGCTCTTCGAAATTGCGGAAGAGATTACATCATCGGGGGACGTCCGCCGCCCATCGGGGGCATTCCGCCGCCCATAGGCATGCCGCCGCCACGGCCGCCACGGCCGCCGCGGCCACCGCCGAAGCCACCGCCGCGGCGTCCGCCGATCGTGCCGAAGTTGTAGGACAGGGACACGATGAAGTAGCGGCCCAGCTGCGTGGTGCTGAGGGTCTCGGCGTGCCGCGAAGCCTGGTCCGTGACCGAGAGGGCGCGGGACTGGCCGAGCAGGTCGGCTACGTAAAGCGACAGGTTGACCGGACCGAAGGACTTGGCCACGGTGAAGTTGATGATCGTCTGCGGATCCACCGGCGTGGTGTAGCCGTTGTACCAGCGGTAGTTGGCGTTCGCCGTCACGGAGATGCCGGTCAGCAGCCAGTTCCAGGTGAGTTCGCCGGTGACGGCGTTGCTCCAGGTCTGGGAGTTGCGGGCCGCCTTGGTGGAGCTGGCCACCGCATCGCCCTTCTGGGTGTACCAGGTCTGGTTCATGTTGGTGCTGGCGCCGAGGGTGGCCTGGAACTGTATGCCGCGGTAGGTCAGGCGGAGCCGCTCGTTGACGCTGAGGTTGTCGGTATAGTTCTCCACGATGTGGGCCTTGTAATAGGCCGGGTCGTTGAACTGGTCGATGAACCAGTTCATGAAGGTGTAGAAACCGCCGTCGGGATCGGTATACTTGTCCATGTCCACGCCCACGCCTTCATAGGCGAAAGACTGCCGCCAGTTCACGCCCGTGTTGTTGTTCACGGAGAAGGCGGAGTTCCGGCCCAGCGGGAAGTTGTTGAAGAAGTTCATCCCGGCGTTGCCCGTGGTCGGGGAGTTGAACGGGATCGTGTACTGGCCGCCGTTGCTGCTGGTAATTACCACGTTGGAAATCTGGTTCTGCGTGAAGCCGCCGTTCACCCGGATATTGTAGGACGAGAAGTTCGCCCGGTTGCTGTGGCGGAACTCGCCGTTGATGTTGTGGGTGAAATACGGGGTCAGCGTCGGGTTACCGAAGGTGACGCGCAGCGGGTTGGTGTTGTCCGGCACCGGCATCAGCTGTTGGGTGGACGGCTGGCTGGAGTTGCCCCGGTAGAAGAAACGCAGGTTGTCGTTGTCATTCAGGTCGAACATCATCATCACCGTCGGGGAGAAGTTCCAGCGGTTGTCCTCGTACTCCTGCAGCTTGTTGCTCTTGGTCGAGGGGTCATACACCGTGGTCCCGTTGTAGGTGTACTGCGGCATCGCGGTGAAGCCGGCCTGGAGGTGCATCCGGTCGTCCTGGTAGAGGACGTTGCCGCCGATCTCGTGGCGACGGTTCAGGTTGGTGATCTGGTTGGAGTACTGCGGATCGAGGATGCCGCCGTTCAGCAGGTCGTAGGTATTCTTCTCAGAGAGGGACTTGCTCCAGTTGTAGGAGTACTCGGCCTCCAGGTAGAAGTAGTTGCCGAGCGGCTCCGTGTAGGTCGCACGCGTATTGATGGAATAGCTCTGCTGGTCCTGCAGCGCCCTTTGGCTTACCATGTTGGTGGACAAAACCGTAGTGCCATCCATGCCATAGTACTCGGTGCTATTGTTGTTCAACGCGTCCATTTTGTTGTCGGACAGGTTGAAGTTCGTGTTCACGGTCAGGGTACGGCCCGGGAGGCCCAGGCGCTGGCGGAACAGGAAGAAACCGCTAGTGCTGATGTTCTTGTTGTCTCCGGTATTATTTGTTTCCGCGGAATTCACCTTGTTGTAGTTCCCGGTCACGCCCTTGTCCTGGAAAGTCTCGCTTGTGCTGGTCTGTGAGGTATTGCCGCCGCCGAAACGCACACGCGGCTCAAAGACGATGGAGGTATTCTCGGAGAACTTGTGCTCCAGGCGGAGGCCGAAGTTGTGTCCGTTGGAGTTGTTGATGTTCTGGCTGTCACTGTCCACCAGCTGGTTCATACCGGACATGTAGCTGGTGGTGGAGGACTTGGAAGCGGACAGGGTGTGGTTGTTGTTATAGTTGTAGTTGCCGCTCGCTTCCATCCTTCCGTCGAAGAAATCGGCGCCCGCATTGAGGCCGGCCATGTAGGAGGTGTTGATACCGCCGCCACCGCCGAAGCCCATGCCGCCGCCCATACCCATTCCGCCGCCGCCCATCATGCCGCCCATCATGTTTCCGGAGAAATTGGTGGAACCTTGCACGTTGGCGTTGTTGGCGTTGAGGATGAGGGAGATCTGGGTCTTGTCGGAGAAGTTGCCGAGGAAGGCGTTTCCGGAGAATCGCCAGTCGTTCAACGGGTTGTTCTGGGTCGGGAGGTCGTGGCCCACGCCGGCGGTCACACGGCCGACGAGACCGCTCAGGTTGGCGCCCTCCGTCACCGTGAGGTCGATCACCGTCTCCTCCTGACCGTCATCGATCCCGGTGAACTCGGCCTGTTCGGATTTCTTGCGGATGACCTTCAGCTTCTTCACGAGCTTGGCGGGGATGTTCTGGGATGCGACCTGCGGGTCGTCCAGGAAGAAGGTCTTGCCCTGCACCGTGATCTTGCTGACGGACTGGCCGTTGACGGTAATGGTACCGTTGTCGTTGACCTCGATGCCCGGCATCTTCTTGAGCAGGTCCACGAGGTTGTCGTTGTCGGTGGACAGGAAAGCCCCGGCATTGTACTCGATCGTGTCCTTCTTGATGACCACCGGATTGCCGATGGCGGAGACCTCCGCGGCTTCAAGCTGCTCGCGGTCGATCTTCATCTTGATCTCGCCCAGGTCGATGGTCTTGGACTCCATCTTGAAGGTGGACGTGTAGGCCTCGTAACCCATCAGTTCGGCCATCACGGTGTAGTTTCCGTTACGGACGGACTCGATGTCGAAGGCGCCCTTGTCGTTGGTGAGGTCGTACTTCGCCGGCTTGCTCTGGCCCTCGCGGGTCAGCGACACCGTAGCGAAGCCCAGGGGCTCGCCCGTAGACTCGTCCACCAGGACACCTTTCACGTGGTTTTGGGCAAACGCGCTGAAACCAAGCAGGATAAGCCCGGTCATCAGCAGGATTCTCGCATTTTTCATACAATCACTTTTTAATGCGCTCCGGATTGGACGCTATAAATTTCTCCCAACTTCCTGTCGCCTGTACGGCTGCAAGCGGACTGGTCAACTGATAGAAATGGCACATCGCGAGAGCAAGTGCGTCCGTAGCGTCAAGGTATTTATTTGCAATTTCTATGCCGAGTGTGCGCTGAACCATCAAAGAAACTTGCTCTTTTGAAGCGGCTCCGTTTCCGCAGATGGTCATCTTGGCCTTGCGGGGGGCGTACTCATAAATCTGCACCCCGCGGTCGAGTCCGGCCACCATCGCGGCGCCCTGGGCCCGGCCCAGTTTGAGGATGACCTGGGCGTTCTTCCCGTAGAAGGGAGATTCTATGGCCAGGTCGTCGGGATGATGGAGGTCGCACAACGCCCCCACCTTTTCACGGATGATCTCCAGCTTGTCATAGGGCGAGCCGACCTTGCGCAGGTCCACCACCCCCATGTCCACGAAATGCGGCTTGCCGGAGGCATCCACACGGACGATCCCGAAACCAAGGATATTGGTTCCGGGATCGATGCCAAGTATCGTCTTTTCCTTGCTAGTCAATGCGGTCGAATCCGGTGTAGGGACGGAGGATTTCGGGAATCACGATGCCTTCCGGAGTCTGGTTGTCCTCGAGCAGCGCGGCCACGACGCGCGGAAGCGCCAGGGAACTGCCGTTGAGCGTGTGCGCGAGCTGGGTCTTGCCCGCCTCGTCGCGGTAGCGCAGGTGCAGGCGGTTGGACTGGAAGGTCTCGAAGTTCGACACGGAAGAGATTTCCAGCCAGCGGCCCTGGGCGGCGGACCACAGTTCGAAGTCGTAGGTGATGGCGGAGGTGAAGCTCAGATCGCCGCCGCACAGGCGCAGGATGCGATACTTGAGCCCGAGCTTGTTCACCAGGGACTCCACGTGGGCGACCATGTCGTCGAGGGCGCGGTAGGAATCCTCCGGCTTCTCGACCCGCACGATCTCGACCTTGTCGAACTGGTGCAGGCGGTTCAGTCCGCGGACGTCCTTGCCATAGGAACCGGCCTCGCGGCGGAAGCACGGCGTATAGGCCGTCAGGCGCTGCGGGATCTCGTCCGCGGCGAGGATCACGTCGCGGAAGATGTTGGTCACGGGCACCTCGGCCGTCGGAACCATATAGAAATCATCCACTTCGGCGTGGTACATCTGGCCCTCCTTGTCGGGGAGCTGGCCCGTGCCGAAACCGGAATCGCGGTTGACCATCACCGGAGGTTCCACCTCCTTGTAACCGGCCGCCGTGTTCTGGTCCAGGAAGAAGTTGATCAGCGCACGCTGCAGCTTCGCACCCTTGCCCTTGTAAACGGGGAAACCGGCGCCGGTGATCTTGACGCCCAGGTCGAAGTCGATGATATCGTACTTCCTGGCGAGCTCCCAGTGCGGGAGCGCCCCCTCGGGGAGATTCACCTCGGGACCGCCCGTCTTGACGATCTCGTTGTCCTCCGCGCCCTTGCCGGGCTTGACCAGGCTGCAGGGCGTGTTGGGCAGCAGCACGAGCTGGCTTTCCAGCTCGGCGGAAGCTTCGTCCATCCGGGCGAGCAGCTCGCCGCTGCGGGCCTTGAGCGCGGCCACCTCGGCCTTCGCGGCCTCGGCCTCGTCGCGGAGCCCCTGCTTCATCAGGCCGCCGATCCGGGCCGCCTGCTGCTTCTGCTGCGCGAGCAGCGCGTCGCTCTCCGTCTGGAGGCTGCGGCGGAGCGCATCCAGTTCAAGGACACGGTCCACGATGGGCTGCGCGTCGAAATTCTTGATTTTCAATTTCTCGATGACGGCATTCCGGTCATCGCGAAGCATCTTGAGCGTCAACATATTCTTCTTATAAATAAGAAAGGACCCACACCTGTCTCGAAGTGCAAGTCCTTTAATTCAACTTCAGTCCCCGAGACTAGTTCTCAAAGGGAACCACCGACACGTAGGATTTGTTCTCCCGCTTGCGGGTAAACTTCACGGTGCCGTCGACCAGGGCGTACAGCGTGTGGTCCTTGCCCATACCGACATTGCGGTCAGGGTTGTGGACGGTGCCCCGCTGGCGGACGATGATATTGCCGGCCTTCACGACCTCGCCGCCGAATTTCTTGAGACCCAGGCGCTTGCTCTGTGACTCACGACCGTTCTTGGAACTGGATTGACCTTTCTTGTGTGCCATAACTCTTAAGCGATTTCGTTGATCTTGATCTTGGAAAGTTTCTGACGGTGACCATTGAGCTTCTGGAAGCCCTTGCGGCGGATCTTCTTGAAGACCAGCACCTTGTCAGCCTTAACATCATCTTCGAGGACGGTGGCCTTCACCACGGCACCCTCGACATAGGGAGCGCCCACCTTCACCGCCGCGTCGTCCGCGACGAGGAGGACCTTCTTGAACTCCACGTCAGCACCTTTGGCATCGGCGAGCCGCTGCACAAAGATTTCGTTGCCAGCCTGAACCTTGAACTGCTGGCCTGCAATGTCTACGATTGCGTACATACAATAAAACTTATCAAAAGTTTCGGCCGTAAGCGTCTGCCGCAAGGCAGCTCTTTATCAATGGCTTAGCGGTCATCAAATTCATTTTGGGCTGCGAATTTACACAAAAATCCCAATTCTGCCAAATTATTTGCTATTTTTGCAAAAGAAACATTCTTGTTATACGATGGACAGCGCCTTCCAGTACTACAGGCCCGTCACGGGCAAGTATTTCGTCGGCCGCGCCCTGGAGACCCGGATCTTCGTCAACATGCTCTCCCAGGGGGAGAACGTGGTGATCTACGAGCCGCCCAAGACCGGCCGGAAATCGCTCGTGCAGCAGGGATTCTTCAACATGAAGATGGCCAACCGGCCGTTCGTGCCGGTGAACGTCTCCCTGCTGGACATCCGCTCGCTGGAAACCTTCGCCCTGCGCCTCGCCACCGCGGTGTTCCGCACCGCCGGCTCCAACCACGACGAGTACGCCCGGGCGGCCCGGGAGATGCTTTCCGGCACGCATTTCTGCTTCGACACCGTCCGCTTCGACACCGACGGCGAGGTGCTCTCCGCCACGGGTCCGCTGGACGACGGGGACCTGCGCGCCGCCTTCCTGCTCCCCTACCGGACCGGCCTGCGCACCGGGGTACAGCGCATCGTGGTGCTGGACGAATTCCAGAACATCATGCTCACCGAAGACGGGGATCGTGCCTGCCACCTCCTGGAGGAGGTCTTCCGCACCCTGCCCGGCGAGTACGCCGCCAGCGCCTCCTATGTTTTCCTCGGCTCCGCCTACAACGCGATGGACGAGATCTTCGGCATCCGGCGCTTCTTCTGGCGCCAGGCGGGACGCATCCGCCTGCCGGCCCTCGAGAGCAAGGACATCATCGACCACATCGTGAAGGGCTTCCTCGCCACCGGCAAGGTCGTGGACCGCGACCTGCTGCTGGGCGTGTGCAAGCTTTTCCGGGGCAATATCTGGTACATCAACCACCTCTGCGCCGTGTGCGACTCCCTGACCAAGGGGTACATCATGGAGCAGACGCTCACCGAGTCGCTGAACGCGCTGATCGCCGTGCACGAGCCGCGTTTCACGGCCACGATGAACGGCCTGACCACCTTCCAGCTGAGCCTGCTGCGCGCCATCCTGGAGGGCAACACGCGCTTCAGCAGCGCCGAGATCATCCGCAAGTACGAGCTCAACTCCTCGGCCAACGTCCGCCGCCTCAAGGACGCCCTGTGCAAGAAGGAGATCGTGACCTTCGACGAGAACGACAACCCGATCGTCCTGGACCCGCTCTTCGAATACTGGGCGAAGAAAACCTACTTCAACATAAGTATCTGATGAAAAAGAGAATCGCTGTGCTGACCGGCGCCGGCGTGAGCGCCGAAAGCGGCCTGGGGACCTACCGCGACAACGGCGGGCTCTGGGACAATTACGATCCGATGGAGGTCGCCTCCGCCGAAGGCTGGGCCCGGAACCCCGGGCTCGTCCTCGATTTCTACAACATGCAGCGGGAAAAGCTGCGCGAGGTCAGGCCCAACGAGGCGCACCGCCTCATTGCGGAGCTGGAGAAGGACTACACCGTGGACGTGATCACGCAGAACGTGGACAACCTCCACGAGCGGGCCGGCTCCACGCACGTGGTGCACCTGCACGGAGAAGCCACCAAGATCCGTCCCGAAAACAGCTGCAACGACTGCGACGGCTACTCCGAAAAACTCGTCGTGGACATCGGCTACGGCGCCGTGCACCTGGGCGACAAGGCGCCGAACGGCGCGCAGTACCGCCCTCACATCGTCTTCTTCGGGGAGGCCGTCCCCAAGATCGAGCGCGCGGTGGAACTGGTCGCGGCGGCCGACATCGTCCTTATCGTGGGCACTTCCCTGCAGGTCTATCCCGCCGCCGGACTCTACCGTTACGCGCGGCCGGAAGCCCCCATCTACCTGATCGACCCGGCCGAGGTGACGCTTTATGACAAGCGCGTGAAGCATATCCGGAAGGTTGCGACGGAAGGAATGAAAGAATTTGTTGGAATGTTGAAATAAATTGCTACCTTTGCATCCCCAAAAGAAAAAGGAGGTGTAAAAGCAATGATCATCGTTCCCGTAAAAGAAGGCGAAAACATCGAGCGCGCGCTGAAGAAATTCAAGCGGAAGTTCGAAAAGACCGGTGCCGTCCGCGAGATGCGCGCCCGCAAGAACTTCCAGAAGCCGTCGGAGATCCGCCGCATTGCGAAGCAGAAGGCTATCTACGTACAGCACCTGCGTCTGGAGGAGGAGTAATCCCCATCCTGCACCTTTCACCATAAACGACCCGCCCCGGCGAGTCGTTTTTTTTCATATATTTGTGCCTATGGACAACGAGATACTCAAAGCGCTCCGCGAGCGCAGAAGCATCCGGCGCTATCGGCCGGAACAGATCAAGGACGAAGAATTGCAGGCCGTGCTCGAGGCCGGCACCTGGGCCCCGACCGCGATGGGCCGGCAGGATCCCTGGATCGTGGCCGTGCAGCGGCCGGACCTGGTCGCGCGCATCGACGCGCTGAACGCCGCGGTGTGGGGGCGGGAGGCGCCCTTCTACGGCGCTCCGACCATCGTGCTGGTGTTCGGCAGCGACCCCGCCGCCTGGGCCAATTCCGTTCCCGACGGTTCCCTGGTGCTCGGAAACATGATGCTGGCGGCCCACGCCGTGGGGCTCGGCTCCTGCTGGATCAACCGCGAGCGGGAGATGTTCGCCACCCCGGAGGGCAAGGCCCTGATGGCGGAACTCGGCCTCCCGGAAGGGCTGATCGGCATCGGCGCCCTGGCCCTGGGCTACCCCGCCGCCTTCCCGCCGACGGTCAAACCCCGCAAGGAGAATTACTACCGAATCATCCGGTAACCCGCCCGGATCCATGGCTGCGGCCAGAGGTTTCATCACCGTTGCAACCGGCAGGAGAGAGTACTATGTCCTTGCGCACAATCTCCTGCTGTCGTACCGGTTCCATACGAAAGACCCGCTCCCTTTCGCCATCCTCTGTGACCGGGAAAACGCCCTGACGCGGGACTTCGACGACGTGGTCGTCATCGATTCACCCAAACGGTCTTTTACCGACAAGTTCCGCATCCTCGACCTGTCGCCCTATGACGAGAGCATCTTCATCGACGCCGACAGCCTGGCCTATTCGGATCTCAACGGCTTGTGGGACGTGTTCAAGGACGCCCCTCCTTTCGGGATCCTGGGCCGGGCCTGCCCGCCGGATTCCGACCGGGTATGGCTCGATCCCGGGAATGCCGGCATCTACAAGGAAAAACTGGAGTATCTCATCATCTGCCAAGGCGGAATCTATTATGTCCGCAAGGACGGTTTGAAAGACTTCAGGGACACCGTGGATTACATTCTCGGGCATTATGCCGAATTCAAGTTCCGCTTATTCCCCTCCGTCCCGTCCGATGAAACGATATTCTCTCTCGCCTGTTCCGTCCACCGCTACCTTCCCCCTTGCACGTGGTCGCACATCTTCGGATACTACCCCGACATCAAGCGTTTTTACGGGCTGGACATCCGGAGCGGCGTCCTGGAGTATATCTTCAACTGGCAAAAGGAAGGGAAACATTATCCCGAAAACGGATCATTTCTTCTTCACTGGGGCTCCGTCGCCACGAGAAGCAAGCCTTACATCCAGGAGGCGGAAAGGCTGAGATCCGCGTCGGAAGGGAAAGCGGTCCGTCCGCTGCGTATCGCCTTCGCCTGCGCCGGGGCCTGGTTCCGATCGGCCCCGGCGGCCCTCATACCAAACGGAATCAAGTCCGCCATATACAAACTGCTGCACAAGAAGCAATAGCAAACAAGAAAGGCGGCCGGATCAACCGGTCGCCTTTCTTGTTGCAAGTTTGCCTGCCTACTGCTCATCCGGGCCGTTGCCGTAGTCCGGCTGAGGGCCGGTCGGGCCGCCCTGCGGACCGTCCTGGAAGCCCTGCGGCCCCTGGGGCCCCTGCGGGCCGGCGCCCGGCTGGCCGCCCTGGGCGGCACGGGCCATATCCTCGGATGCGGCGTGCCAGGCAGCCTCGAGGGCGGCGTTGGCGCTGTCGATCGCATCGATGTTCTTCTCGTCCACGGCCTTCTTCAGGTCGGCGCAGGCCGCCTCGATGGCGGAGCGCTTGTCGGCCGGGATCTTGTCGCCGTAGTCCTTGAGGTTGCGCTCGGTCTGGAAGACCATCGCGTCGCCGTTGTTGATCTTGTCCGCGCGCTCCTTCTCGGCGCGGTCGGCGGCCTCGTTCGCCTTGGCCTCGTCACGCATGCGCTGGATTTCGGCGTCGGACAGGCCGCTGGAAGCCTCGATGCGGATGTGCTGCTCCTTGCCGGTGGACTTGTCCTTCGCGGACACGCTCAGGATGCCGTTGGTATCGATGTCGAAGGAGACCTCGATCTGCGGGATGCCGCGCGGGGCCGGGGCGATGCCGTCCAGGTGGAAGATGCCGATCTGCTTGTTGTCCTTGGCCATCGGGCGTTCGCCCTGCAGGACGCGGATCTCGACGGAAGGCTGGTTGTCGGACGCCGTGGAGAAGACCTGCTCCTTGTGCACCGGGATGGTGGTGTTGGACTCGATGAGCTTGGTCATCACGCCGCCGAGGGTCTCGATACCGAGGCTCAGCGGGGTCACGTCGAGCAGCAGGACGTCCTTGACGTCGCCGGCGAGCACGCCGCCCTGGATGGCGGCGCCGATGGCGACCACCTCGTCCGGGTTGACGCTCTTGTTCGGCTCCTTGCCGAAGAAGTCCTTCACCATCTGCTGGACCTTCGGGATACGGGTGGAACCGCCGACGAGCAGGACCTCGTCGATTTCGGAGGCACGCAGGTGGGCGTCCTCGAGGGCCTTGCGGCAAGGCTCGATGGAGCGACGGAAGAGGTCATCACAAAGAGTCTCGAACTTGGCGCGGGTCAGCGTCTTCACGAGGTGCTTCGGCATGCCGTCCACCGCAGTGATATACGGCAGGTTGATCTCGGCGCTGGTGGCGTTGGAAAGCTCGATCTTCGCCTTCTCGGCCGCCTCCTTGAGGCGCTGGAGGGCCATCGGGTCCTTCTTGAGGTCGATGCCGCCGTTGTCGGTCGCGAATTCGCGGGCGAGCCAGTCGATGATGGCCTGATCGAAGTCGTCGCCGCCGAGGTGGGTGTCGCCGTTGGTGGCCTTCACCTCGAACACGCCGTCGCCGAGCTCCAGGATGGAGATATCGAAGGTGCCGCCGCCGAGGTCATAGACCGCGACCTTCATGTTCTTGTTCTTCTTGTCGAGGCCGTAGGCGAGCGCAGCCGCCGTCGGCTCGTTGATGATACGCTTGACGTCCAGGCCCGCGATCTTGCCGGCCTCCTTGGTGGCCTGGCGCTGCGAGTCGGAGAAGTAGGCCGGGACGGTGATGACCGCCTCGGTAACTTCCTGACGGAGATAGTCTTCCGCCGTCTTCTTCATCTTCTGGAGGATGATTGCGGAAATCTCCTGCGGAGAGTAGAGACGTCCGTTGATATCCACGCGCGGGGTATTGTTCTCGCCGCGGGCGACCTTGTAGGGGACGCGGGCGACCTCACGGCTCACCTGGTCGTAGGTCTCGCCCATGAAACGCTTGATCGAGAAGACTGTGTTGTGGGGGTTGGTGATGGCCTGACGCTTGGCGGGATTGCCCACCTTGCGTTCGCCATTGTCAGTGAAAGCGACGATGGACGGCGTCGTACGCGCGCCTTCGTCATTGATGATCACGGTCGGCTGGTTGCCTTCCATCACGGACACGCAGGAATTGGTGGTGCCGAGGTCGATTCCGATAATTTTTCCCATAATATCTGACTTTTAAAATTTCACATTTGTCACCCGCCAGTCCTGACGGGCCGCGGAAGGAATCATCAAAACCTTTGCCAACGGCTTTTTGCTGACAAATTGTCATTCCCAGAAAAACACTATCTTTGCAATATGGAGTATCGGCAACTGACAAAAGAGGAGTTCGACGACCTGGCGGGGCGCATCCTCTACGAGGACAACCACCTGCTGGTGGTGAACAAGCGCGCGGGCGAGATCACGCAGGGCGACAAGACGGGCGACGAATGCCTGACCGAGGCCTACAAGGCCTTCATCGCCCGGCGCGACGAAAAACCCGGCAAGGTCTTCCTGGGCCTCCCCCACCGGCTCGACCGGCCTGTCAGCGGCCTCTGCGTGCTCGCCAAGACCTCCAAAGCGCTGGAGCGCCTCAACAAGATGCTACGCGAAGGAGAGGTCCACAAGACCTACTGGGCCCTCTGCTGTGCGAAGCCCGAGCCGCCGGAAGGCCGCCTGGAAGGGTGGCTGAACCGGAACGAGCAGCAGAACAAGTCCTACATCGTCGCCCCCGGCACGGCACCCCGCCCCGCGCGTTTTCCCGAGGCGAAACTCGCCCGGCTCGATTACCGTTTCCTGCAGAGCACGGACCGCTACCACCTGATAGAAGTGGACCTGCTTACGGGGCGCCATCACCAGATTCGCTGCCAGCTGAGCCACCTGGGCTGCCCGATCAAAGGCGACCTCAAATACGGGGCACCGCGTTCCAACCCCGACGGCGGCATCAGCCTCCACGCACGCCGTATCCGCTTCATCCATCCGGTCCGGAAGGAGGAGATGGACATCTGCGCACCGCTGCCCGCCTCCTGGAAAGGCATCATCATTTGAGCAGGCTGTCCTCCCGCAGGCGCTCCAGATAAACGGTGGGCGTCTCTCCCATGTTCAGCTTGAAGGCCATGTTGAAACTGACCGTCGAGTGGAACCCGCACATCATCGCCAGGTTGATCATCTTCAGGGAATGGTCCTTCCGCATCAGCTCCAGGGCATACTGCACCCGGTAGTAATTGACGAACTGGCAGAAGTTCCGCCCGGACAGGATGTTGATCGTGCGGGACAGGTACGACTTGTTCGTGAACGTCGCCGACGCGAGGTCCATCAGGTTGAAGTCCGGGTCCAGGTAGGGCCGCTTCTGCTCCATCACGTCCACCACCCGCTCGTACAGGTGCGACATCTTCTTTACGTCCTCATCCTTCTGCCCCGCCTGGGGCGGGACCGGACGCAGGTTGCCCTTGAGCAGGTTCTTGATTTCCAGCTCCTTGGCCCGGCTGAGGAAGAGGGTCCTGCCGGAGCTCTCCCGCACCGCCAGCAGGACGTACAGCACGGCCGCAAGCGGCAGCAGCGCCCATCCCGCCCAGGCCGGCGCTTCCGTGCCCGGGAAGGCCGCCACGAGCAGGTACAGCGCCAGGGAATAACTGTTCCGCGCGTGGTTCTCGATGCCGTGCCAGAGCGCGAACTGACGGAACAGCGGGCCCAGGCGGGAATACAGCAACACGCTGCGCAGCACCAGGAAAGCGCCCTGCACTGCCAGGACGCCGGGCAGCCACGCGCGTGGGGAAAGCCCCGCCAGCACACCGGCCGCGCAGACGGCCAGCGCCCCGAGGGCGAAACGGAACGACAGCGCCACCCCCTCGTCAGCGACCGGGAGCAGCAGGAGTACGGCACACGCCGCCAACAGGCCCGCCGCCCAGGTTCCCGGTCCGGCCGGCCCGCCCGCGCACAGGGCCGCAGCCGGCGGCAGCGCTAGGCAGCAGCCGGAAATCGTGCATATGCAGCGGTGCAGGGAAATTTTAACCTTTTTCTTCATCCGCCAGTCTTTCGCGGACAAAGATAGACAAGAACCCCGTCCCGGAAGGGGTCGGGACGGGGGTAAGGGACGAAAATATATCTTTTCGGTACGGGATTATTTCTTACTACCCGTTTTAAACTTGTCAAACCCCTTTCCATACACCCCGGTGACAGAGGAAACGGAGATGAAAGCGTTCGGGTCGATGGCATTGATATACTTCAGGAACACGTTGAGGTCCGTCTTGCGCGTGATCACCATCACGACTTCCGTATCCTGCTTGGTGTACCAGCCCCGGGCGGTGAGCACCGTAACGCCGCGGTGCAGGTCGCGGGTGATCGCATCGGCGATCTCGGCGTGCTTGGGCGAAAGGATGAAAATCTGCACCGACTGGCGGGAACCGGACAGGTACAGGTCCAGCACCGTGCTGACGATGGTGATCAGGATGAAACCGTACACCACCGTCGTGATCTTGTCCGGCCAGGCCATCAGGGTGCCGTCGGGCATGTACGAAGGGACCAGGAGCGAGGACAGGATGATGACTGCATCCGAAATCAGGATGACCCGGCCCGGGGACACGTTGCGGTACTTGTTGATGATCAGCGCGATAATGTCCGTTCCGCCGGTGCTGCCCCCCTGCGAGATGGACAGTCCGATGCCGACGCCCACGATGATGCCGCCCATGAAGGTGCACATGAGCTTGCCGTTGTCCAGGGCCAGCAGCCGGATGATCTCCTGCGGGAAGATCCCCTGCCCCACGTTGAGGGCGACGGAAGTCAGCAGGATGGCATAGACGGACTTGGCCCCGAAACTGCGCCCGAGGGTGAAGAGCGCGGCGACCAGCAGGGCGGCATTGACCACGAAATAGGTGTAGCCGATCTTGACCGCGCCCCCCGTCGCATACTGCACGATGGAGCCGAGACCGGTCACGCCGCCGCCAATCATGTTGTTGGGAATCAGGAAGATGATCCACCCCGTCACGTACATCAGCACGCCGAGGGTAATCAGGGCATACTCCTTGACGGAAGTCCAGAAAGCCTTATTGAACAAGTTCATCGTTTTTCCGTTTCTTCTTTTTAATACTCACACCCGTCTTGATCTCATCGAAGCCCTCCCCGTAAACGTTCCGCGTCGGGGAAATGGACATAAAAGCACGCGGATCAAGGTCCTTGATGACCCGGGTCAGTTCCGAGAGTTCCTTCTGGCCCACGAGGATCAGCAGGACGTTCTTGTCCGTCTTGGTGAACCAGCCCTGGGCCTTGAGCACCGTCACGCCGCGGTTCATGTTCCGGATGATATGGTCGGCGATCTGCTCGTACTTCTGCGAGAATACCAGCAGCTGGCAGGAAGAGCGTTTGCCTCCCACGACGATGTCGATCACGAGCGAGAAAATCACCACCTCCACGAGGCCGTAACACATATCGGAGAAGGTCTTCTCCGGCAGGAACAGCAGCAGGGCGCAGATTACCACGTCCGACAGCAGGAACACCGTGCTCAGCGACACCGGCCAGTACTTGTTGACCATCAGCGCGATGATGTCCGTTCCGCCGGTGCTGCCGCCGTAACGCAGGACGATCCCGAGTCCCACGGACTCGAACACGCCGGCTACGACCGGGATCAGCAGCCGCTCTTCCATATAGAAGAAGGAGCCGGGGATGGCGTGAAGGACTTCCGTTTTCGAGAGGATCTGCATCGCGACGCTGGACATCACGATGCACCAGATGGTCTTGAAACCGAAGCCGATGCCCATCGCGATCACGGCGACGATGATCAGCAGCGCATTGATCGCGAAATAGGAGTACTGCGCCGGAATCGCTCCGCCCGTGGCGTACTGGATGATGGTACAGAGGCCCATCATGCCGCCGGCGGACATGCCGTTGGGAATCATGAAGCATTCCCAGGCCACCGTGAAGATAAAGCAGGCCAGGGTCAGGGTCAGGTACTCCCAAATGGTATGGTAAACAGCCTTCCGGGTCATTTCAGGACGATGTTGATAATCCTGCCGGGAACGACGACGACCTTGACGATCTGCTTGTCGCCGACCCATTTGGCCGTCTGCTCCATGGCGCGCACGGCGGCCTCCACCTCGGCGGGGGAAGCGCTGCGCGGCAGGTCCACGGTAAAACGCATCTTGCCGCCGAACTGCACCGGATAGGTGACGTTGTCTTCCGCCGTGTAGGCGGCGACGTATTCGGGGAAACGCGCGTCGCAGATGCTGCCTTCGTGGCCGAGCAGGTGCCAGAGTTCCTCGGTGATGTGCGGGGCGAATGGCGAGAGGAGCACGGCGAGCGGCTCCAGGATCTCGCGCTTGTGGCAGTCGAGCGCCGTCAGGTCGCCCACGGCGATCATAAAGGCGCTGATGGTCGTGTTGTAGGAGAAGTTCTCGATGTCCTCCTGCTCCTTGCCGATCAGCTTGTGCAGGGCCTTGAGCTCCTCCGGGGAGGCCTTCTCGTCCGTAACGCAGAAGCCGTCGCGGCTGGCGTACAGGCGCCAGAACTTCTTCAGGAAACGCGCCACGCCGTCGATGCCCTTGGTATCCCAGGGCTTGCTCTGCTCGAGCGGGCCCAGGAACATCTCATAGAGCCGGAGCGTGTCGGCGCCGTAGGTGTCGCAGATGACGTCGGGGTTGACGACGTTGTACATCGACTTGCTCATCTTCTCCACGGCCCAGCCGCAGATGTATTCGCCGTCCTCGAGGATGAACTCCGCGTCCGCGAAATCGGGCCGCCAGGCGCGGAAGGCCTCCAGGTCGAGCCGGTCGTTCCGCACGAGGCTGATGTCCACGTGGATCTCGGTGGTCTCATACTTATCCTTCAGGCCGGCGGAGACGAAGGTGTTCGTGCCCACGATGCGGTACACGAAGCTGGAGCGGCCCTGGATCATGCCCTGGTTGATCAGCTTGCGGAACGGCTCGTCCTCGCACACATAGCCGCGGTCATAGAGGAACTTGTTCCAGAAGCGGGAATAGATCAGGTGGCCCGTAGCGTGCTCGGTGCCGCCGATGTACAGGTCCACGTTGCGCCAGTAGGCATCCGCCTCCGGGCTGACGAGCGCTTCCTCGTTGTGCGGGTCCATATAGCGCAGGTAGTAGGCGCTGGAGCCCGCGAAACCGGGCATCGTGCTCTTCTCCAGCGGGCACCCCCCATAGGTCCAGTCCTTCGCGCGGGACAGCGGCGGCTGTCCGTCCGGGGACGGCTTGAAGGAATCGATCTCGGGCAGGCGCAGCGGCAGCGCGGACAGCGGCAGCGGCGTGGGAATGCCGTCCTTGTAGCAGATCGGGAACGGTTCGCCCCAGTAGCGCTGGCGCGAGAAGATGGCGTCGCGCAGGCGGTAGTTGGTCTTGCGCCGGCCGAGTCCGTGGGCCTCGACATAATCCTTGGCGGCCTCGATGGCCTCCTTCACGCTCATTCCGTTCAGGAAGCCGGAATTGCACATGACACCTTCCTTGGCGTCTACGCTCTGCTCGCTTACATCCGCCCCCTCGATGACGGGGACGATCGGCAGGCCGAACTTCTTCGCGAATGCGTAGTCGCGGCTGTCGTGGGCCGGCACGGCCATGATGGCGCCGGTGCCGTAACCCGCGAGGACATATTCGGAAATCCAGACGGGCACCTTCTCCCCCGTGACCGGGTTGATGCCATAGGAGCCGGAGAACACGCCCGTGACCGTCTTGGTCTCGGCGATACGCTCACGCTCCGTCTTGGTTTTCACATACTTGAGGTATTCCGCCACCTCGGCTTTGCGGTCCGCGGCGGTCAGGCTTTCGACCAGCTCGCTCTCCGGAGCGAGGACCATGAAGGTCACGCCGTAGATGGTGTCCGCGCGGGTGGTGAAGATCGTCACCGGCAGCTCGCGCCCGTCACAGACGGTGTTGAAGACCATTTCGGTGCCCTCGGAACGGCCGATCCAGTTGCGCTGCATCTCCTTCAGGGAGTCGGTCCAGTCCAGGCTCTCCAGCGAATCGAGCAGGCGGGCCGCATAGGCCGACACGCGCAGCTGCCACTGCGTCATCTTCTTCTGTTCCACCGGGAAACCGCCGCGTACGCTCAGGCCGTCCTTGACTTCGTCGTTGGCCAGCACGGTGCCGAGCCCTTCGCACCAGTTGACGGAGGTCTCGCCCTGATAGGCGATGCGCCAGCGCATCAGGATGTCGGATTTCTCCTTGTCGGAAGCGGCCTTCCAGCGCTCCGGCGTCACGTCGTCATAGCCGGTGGTCTCGAGGCGAGCAACCAGCTCGGAGATAGGACGGGCCTTGTCCTGGTCCGGATCGTACCAGCTGTCGAACATCTGCAGGAAGGCCCACTGCGTCCACTTGTAGTAGCCGGGGTCGCAGGTGCGCACCTCCCGTTCCCAGTCATAGCTGAAGCCGATGCGGTCCAGCTGCTCGCGGTAGCGCGCGATGTTCTTTTCGGTGGTGATCTCGGGGTGCTGCCCGGTCTGGATGGCGTACTGCTCGGCCGGCAGGCCGAAGGCGTCATAACCCATCGGGTGCAGGACGTTGAAGCCCCGCAGGCGCTTGTAGCGGGAGAAGATGTCGCTGGCGATGTAGCCCAGCGGGTGGCCTACGTGAAGTCCGGCGCCGGACGGGTAAGGGAACATGTCCAGCACGTAGAATTTCGGCTTCGCGGGATCCTCCGTGACCTTGAAAGTCTTGTTTTCGGCCCACCAGGCCTGCCATTTCCGTTCAATTGACTGAAAATCGTAATCCATATCTGTGTCTATCTTTTCTTTCTTCTTTCCAGGCGGAACTCCACCCAGACCGACATCGCGGTCTTCACCTTCTTTCCGCGCAGCTCGCCGGCGCGCCAGTCCGGCGACGAGGACACGACGCGCACGGCCTCGGCGTCCAGGCGCGGGTCCACCCCGCGGGACACCTTCACGTCCGTGACCTTGCCCTTCTCGTTGATGATGAAATCCACCAGCACGCGCCCCTGCACGCCCTCCTCCACGCAAGAAGCGGGATAGCGGAGGTACACATAGACCCAGCGCCGCAGGAATTCCGCGGGATCGGTGGAGCGGAAGAAGGTCGGGCGCACGTCGAGGTCGATCAGCGAGACGACGTCCTTCGCCGCACCGCGGTTTTCGTACTCGTCGTCCCGGAAGGCCGGCTTGCGCCCGTTCGCGAGGGCCAGGCAGAAGTGGTAGATGTATTCCAGTTCGCGCTCCATGTCGTCATATTCCAGGATGGAGGCGACGTCGCGGTCGGTGTTGTATTCCGGATACATGCCGGTCGTGAACAGCACGGAGGGGATTTCCTCCGCATAGAAGATGCGGTGGTCCGAGGATACGGGCTCCAGGCTCACGATCTCGGGCTTGACCGGCTGCAGGCTGCCGTTGACTTCCGTGATCAGGTGGTTCAGGTCCGGGTTGGAAGAGGAGAAGGCATAGAAGCCGGAGGAGCCGGTCCCGACCATGTCCAGGTTCACCATCGCGTCGATCTTCTCCTTGCCGTTGAAGGACCGGTTCAGGAAATACCAGGCGCCGGCGCCCGTCTCCAGCGAGGAGCCGAATGCGGCGATGACCACCGATCGCTTCAGCAGCACGCGGTTCGTGGAGAGCATCTTCGCCAACTGCAGGAGCATCGCGAGCCCGGAGGCGTTGCCGTTGGCGCCGCAGTAGATCCGCTCGCGCGGCTCGCCGTTCACCAGCATTTCCATCCGGCCGAGGTTGTCCAGCCGGGCGCCGATGACGATGTAGTGCTCGCGCAGGGCGGCGTCGTAGCCGGGGATGAAGCCGATGACGTTGCGTGAGGTGAGCGTGTCGCCGGCTTCCTGCTTCAGGCCGAAGAGGTCCCCTTCCGGGCCGCCGAGCACCTCGACCCCATAGGAGACGAGCTTGTCGGCGATGTAGGCGGCGGCCTCGAGCTCCCCTTCCGAACCGGCCTTGCGGCCCTCCCGGGCGGGAGAGGCGAGATACGCCACGTGTTCCTTCATCGCGGAGACGGCGTCGCTGTCTTCCAGCGCCCCGTACGGAGTCCGGTATTGCGCGCCGGCGAAGAAGGCCGCCAGGCACAGCAGGCTGAGTGTCACGATTCCTTTCCGCATGGCGCTATTCGTTGTTGAGAATCCAGGCGTCCTTGGGGCAGAAGCGCTCGCTGCGCAGCTTCCTCAAAGAAGCGTACACCTCCGTCAGGCTGTTGGAAGGGCAGACGCCCACGGCGATGAAGCCGTTGCGGAACGGGATCCGCGTGGCCGGATAGCCGGCCTGCTCCGCCTTGCCGGCCTGCCTTTCGGCATTCGCCGGAGAACTGAAGGAGCCGATCATCACGTAATAGCGGTACGGCAGGTCGTAGCCGCGGCTGGTGGCGAGCTGGCGCGTGGAAACCATCGATTCCTTGGCGTTCCGCAGGGAATCCAGGGTCGCCAGGGAATCCGATATCTGCTTCTGGACCAACTTCAGGGAGTCCAGCCGGCGCTGATGCGCCTCGGCCTCCCGCTCGATCCGCAGGCGTTTCGCCTCGATGTCCCGGGACGTGGGACGGCCGGCCAGCTGGCGGAAGAAATCACACCCTCCCAGCAGGCAGATCGAGGCGGCCAGCGCCGCTATGGCCATTATTCTTTTCATAATCCCGCAAATTTACCAATTTTCTTATATTTGCACAATCCTATGAAAGCGAAGCTGCCCATACTCCTCCTCCTGTCGCTGCTTTCCGCCGGCGAAACCGCGGCGCAGCGCCCCCGCTACTCCTTCACGCCCGAACAATATCAAATCCCGTTCCCGAAAAGCGTTCCGAACGCGCCCGACACCGTCAGCGTGGCCATCCTCGGCGACGTGATGATGCATTCCCCGCAGTTCTCCCGCGACCACCGCACCTTCCTGGAAAGGATCGCCCCGGCCCTGCGGGAGGCCGATTTCGCGGTGGCGAACATGGAGTTCACCCTGGGGGGCAAGCCCTATTCCGGCTACCCCGCCTTCTCGGCGCCGGAGTATTTCCCCTGGTACGTTGCGGACGAATGCGGCGTGGACGTCTTCCTGACGGCGAACAACCACATCCTGGACCGGGGCGCGGCCGGCCTCCGGCGCACGCTCGGCATCTACGACAGCATCCGGGATTCCCTGGGGGTGATCCAGACCGGAACCGCGCGGGATCCCGCCGAACTGAAGGGGAACTATCCCCTGTTCCTATCCCGCAAGGGCATCCGCATCGCCCTGGTCAACTTCACCTACGGGACCAACCTGGGGTCGGACCAGGAATGGCCGAAAGTCAACTACATGCGCAGGGAGGAGGTCGCCGCGGCGATCCGCAGCGCCCGGGAGCAGGGCGCGGACTTCGTCATCGCCCTGCCGCACTGGGGCACGGAATACCGGCTCCGGCACGACGCCGACCAGGGCAGCTGGGCGGAATGGCTGGCCGCCCAGGGCGTCGATGCGGTCGTGGGCGCGCACCCGCACGTTGTCCAGGACACCACGCACATCCGGGGCGTGCCCGTCATCTACTCGCTCGGGAACACCGTCTCGAACATGAGCGCCCCCAATACCCGCATCGGGCTGCTGGCCACCCTGCGCTTCGTCAGCGACCCCGTCACCGGCGAGAAGCGCCTGCTGGAACCCCGGCTGCGCTTCCTCTGGTGCACCCTTCCCGGACGGCTCCTGCCCGACAGTTACGCCACCCTGTTCGTAAAAGAGTGGGCCAACCGCCGAAACGACTGGCTCACTCCTTCAGATTACGATAATATGATCTCGACATACCGGAACGTCCTGGACGCCACCGGAATCGAGGATTAAGCGGCTACTGGGCGAAGCTGGAATACTTGTCGTATTTCTCCTGATACTCCGCGCCCTCGTTGCGGAAGCGGAAGCAGGCGTTCTTGAGGTATTCGGCGATGCTGCCCTTGGTCTCGTTGTCGGACACCAGGTTGAAGGCGGTCTCGAACGGCTCGATGCAGGACTTCAGGGTGGACTCGAACTCCTCGATCAGCTTGCTGTACTTGGCGTCGTCCATTTCCTGGGAAGCCGCATCCTGCAGCTCGACGGCACGGTTGTACAGGAACATACCCTTGCCGATGTAGCCCCACTCGTACTTCGGATTGACCTCGATGGCCTTGTTGTAGGCGGCCAGCGCTTCCTCGTTCTGACCCAGTTTCTGGCGGGCGTTGCCCTCCACATAGTACAGGGAGGCGTTGTCCGGCTCGTTTTTCTTCGCGTCCTCGAAGAGCTGGAACAGGCGGGCGGTGTCTTCGCCGCTGTTCAGGTAGTAGTTGATCAGGCCGATCAGGATGCTCTGGTTCTCGGGGAACTTGTTGAAGCCCTCCTCCAGGAGGCTCTTGGACTTCTCCTTGTTGCCGAGGTGGTCTTCGACGTCGGCCATCTTGGCATAGGCCTCGCCCTTATCGCCATAATAGTTGTGGCGCACGCCTTCCTCAAAGAAAGCTTTCGCACGGTTCCAGTCCTGGTTCGTCCAGGCGGTCAGGCCGGCGTTGTAGATGGAGTTGGTGTCCAGCTGGCTGAGCGGAGCGGTGGCCAAAGCCTTGGCAGCCTTCTCGAAGAGCTCGGAAGCCAGGCCGAAATTACCCATGGTGTAGGCCTTGTAAGCCTCGTCCGTGAACTTGGAGTTGACGGTCTCGAGACCGGCGGAGATATCCTTGGCCTTCTGGCCGTTGTCCAGTTCGCCGGCCTTGGCGAAAGCGTCGAGCGCCTTTTCCAGGGCATTCTCCACCACGGGCTGCGTGACTTCGATCAGGGCCAGCTGGCCGGCCTGGTTGAAGTAGTAGTTCTTGTTGGAGAAGACCTGCTTGCGCATCGGCTGGCCGCCGAGCACCACTTCGGACTCGGAGACGGGACGCTCGCCGGCGCCGAGGAGCTGCAGCTCCTGGGCGGACATGCCCACCCAGGCGTTGCCGGCCGGCGCGTTGAAGGCGTCGATCAGGGTCTGGCCGTACTTGATCCAAGTGGCAGCCTTGGTGTTCTGCTTTGCGTTTTCGGTCGCAGCCTGAGCCTTCTCGACCGCCGATTTGGCGGCCGCGACGCTCTTGGCATTCTGCGCCTGTGCGTTCACTGCGGACATCGAGGCAGCGATTGCAATGATAGCCAATAACTTTTTCATCGGATTAGTGTTGATTGTTAATAATTATTTCAGTTCAAATCATAAGGTATCAACCGTCTCGGGAGCCTCCTCCGGAAGTTCTTCCTCCGCCTTGGCAACCGGTGATACGGCGGCGATGGAATCTCCTTCGCGGATGTTGATCAGTTTCACACCCTGGGTAGCCCTTCCGGCGATCCGGATGTCGGACACGGCCATCCTGATGGTCAGTCCGGACTTGGTGATGATCATCAGATCATTCTCCTCCGTCACGTTCTTGATTGCAACAAGCGGGCCAGTTTTTTCGGTGATGTTGATCGTCTTCACGCCCTTGGCGCCCCGGGAGGTCAGCCGGTACTCCTGCGGATCGGAACGCTTTCCGAAGCCGTTCTCGCTGACTACCAGGATGGTATGGGCTGCCGCATCGGCTGCGTCGGGGTCGTGGGAAACCGCTCCGATTACCTCGTCGTCGTCCTCGATGCTGATGCCCCGGACACCCGATCCGCTGCGTCCGATCGCCCGGACTTCCTCCTCGTTGAAGCGGCAGCAGCGGCCGGCACGGGCGGCGATCATGATCTCGTGGCTGCCGTCGGTGAGCAGCGCGTCGAGCAGTTCGTCCCCCTCGCGGATGCCGATGGCGATGATGCCCTTGTTGCGGCTGCGCTTGTTGGAATACTCGGTCAGGTTGGTCTTCTTGATGACGCCGCGCTTGGTGATCAGGATCACGTAATGGTTGTCGGTGTATTCGGGATCCTCGATCGAGCGGGCGTTCAGATAGGTGCGGATCCGGTCCTCCGGGTCGATGGAGAGCAGGTTCTGCACGGCGCGGCCCTTGGAGGTGCGGGAACCCTCGGGGAGCTCGTACACCTTGAGGCGGTAGCACATGCCCTTGTCGGTAAAGAAGAGCATCGTCGAATGCATGTTCGCGACGTAGATGTGCTCGATGAAGTCCTCGTCGCGCGTGGCGCTGGCCTTCTTGCCCACGCCGCCGCGGGCCTGGGTGCGGAACTCGGTCAGGGCGGTGCGCTTGATATAGCCGAGGTGGGAGATCGTGATCACGACGTCCTCGTCGGCGTAGAAGTCTTCGGGGTTGAATTCATCGTCGGAGAGGGTGATCTCGGTGCGGCGCGGGTCGCCATAGCGCTCCTTCAGCTCCTGGGATTCGCGCTTGACGATGGCGAGCTGCTCGGCGTCGCTCGCGAGGATCTCGCGGCAGCGGGCGATGAACTTCTCCAGTTCGTCGTACTCCGCCTGCAGGCGGGCCTTCTCCAGGCCGGTCAGCTGGCGCAGGCGCATTTCCACGATGGCGGAAGCCTGGATGTCGTCGAAGCCGAAGGTCTCCATCAGGGACGCCTTCGCGTCGTCCACGCTGCGGGAGGCCCGGATGATCGCGATGATCTCGTCGATCACGTCGATGGCCTTGAGCAGGCCTTCCAGGATGTGGGCGCGCTTGAGGGCCTTGTCCAGGTCGAACTTCGTCCGGCGGACCACCACCTCGTGGCGGAAGTCCACGAAGGTCTTCAGCATGTCCTTCAGCGTCATCGTGCGGGGGCGTCCGCCCACCAGGGCCACGTTGTTGATGGAGAAGCTGCTCTGCAGCGCCGTGTATTTGAAGAGGGTGTTGAGCACCACGCTGGCGTTCGCCTCCTTCTTGACGACGAACTCGATGCGGATGCCCTCGCGGTTGGTCAGTTCGCGGATGTCCGCGATGCCCTCGATCTTCTTCTCATGCACCATCTCGCTGATGCGGGAGAGCGTGTCGGACTTGTTGACCATGTAGGGAACCTCGGTCACGACGATGGTCTCGCGGCCGCCGTCGCCTTCCTCGATCTCGGTCTTCGCGCGGATGACCACGCGGCCGCGGCCGGTGTTGTAGGCATCCACGATGCCCTGGCGGCCCATGATGATGCCGCCGGTCGGGAAGTCCGGGCCCTGGATGTACTGCATCAGCTCCTCGGTCGTGATGTCCGGGTTGTCGATGTAGGCGCAGATGGCGTCGCACACCTCGCCGAGGTTGTGCGGGGCCATGTTGGTGGCCATGCCGACGGCGATGCCCGCGGAGCCGTTGAGCAGCAGGAGCGGGAGCTTGGTCGGCAGGACCGTCGGCTCCTGGAGGGAGTCGTCGAAGTTGAGCGTCATGTCGACGGTGTCCTTGTCGAGGTCGGCCAGGACGTCCTCCGTCATCTTTTCGAGTTTCGCCTCGGTATATCGCATCGCGGCCACCGGGTCGCCGTCCATAGAGCCGAAGTTGCCCTGTCCGAAGACCAGGGGATAACGCTGGTTCCAGGGCTGCGCCAGGCGCGCCATCGCATCATAGACGCTGGAGTCGCCGTGCGGGTGGAACTTGCCGAGCACCTCGCCGACGATACGGGCGGACTTCTTGGTCTGGCCGCCGTAGTTCAGGCCCAGCCCGTCCATTCCGAAAAGGACCCTCCGCTGCACGGGCTTCAAACCGTCCCTCGCGTCCGGAAGGGCGCGGGACACGATCACGGACATCGAGTAGTCGATGTAGGCCGTGCGCATCTCGTGGTCGATTTCGACCGGTTCGATGATCCCTATCTTTTCTTCCCGGATTTCTTCGGGATTCTTTACCTCACTGTCCATAAAAACACTATAATTCTAAGTTTGCAAATTTAGCAAAAAAATCGGATTAAATTGCTATTTTTGTCCATATTTTAGGCCTATGGAGATCAAGTTTTCACCCGAACTCCTCTGCATCCTGAACTATGCGCGGGACGAGGCGATGCGCACCGGCAGCTATGGCATCGGCGCGGACCACATCATGCTCGCCCTGCTGCGGCACGCGGACAACAACGCCTGCCGCGCCCTGGCCGCCTGCGGCATCGCCTCCGACGGCCTGAAGGAAGCCATCGACCGGAAAATCTTTTCCGAAAGGGCCGTCCCCTGGCAGGACCGGGCGATGGTACGCCCTACCCGGGCGGCCGCCGCGCAGCTCAGCGCCGCGGCGTACGAGGCCCTGAAATACGGGCAGCACGAAATCCTCTCCTCCCACTTCCTGCTGGCCCTGGTCCGTTCCGGGAGCGGCGCCGCCGCCGACCTGCTCCGCAGCCGCGGACTCGAATACGGGCGGCTCCGCGACCTGATGCACGAGCACCGCTTCATCCTGCCCCGCCGGCAGGACGCACTCCCCCGCGTGGAAGACCTGCTCGGCCCCCTCGGAGAACAACTCACCCGCCTGTACGGGCAGGCGGGTGACGATACGCGTTTGCTGAGCTAGCCGCTATCCGCAGCGCCATCCCATCCGCCCTGGGAGAAATCCACAGAATCGACTTCTGGAGCCATTCCAAATGCACTTCTCCAGCGGCAATCGCCCCGGGAGACCGATCTAGCCAAGAGAAATCCAGCCAGAAGGCCCCGCAAGGCACTTTGGCTGGATTTCTCCCGATACCGATGAAAAATGCCGTGCGAACCGATTGGGGCTTGACGGTTTTTCTTTAACTTGCGGACAAAACCAAACGTATGAAAAACTTCTACCACGTCTGCTTCACCTCCCATCAGGAAGCACCCTTCCGCCAGGAAGAAGATATGGGCATCCTGTTCAATTGTATGGCGCTGGCCGCTTACAGTACCGATACCCTGATTATCGTCGATTCCACCATGTCCACGCACCAGCATGCCGGCGTGTTCGGCGAGAGCCCCGGCTCCTGGGTCCGGTCTGCGCGCTGTGCCTATACGCGGTTCTTCAACAGGAAGTATTCCAGGAGCGGACCGCTCGGAGACCCTGGTTTCTTCCAACTGCAATTGGACGGCTTCAGGCACATTGAGATTGCTTTCTCGTACATACTCCGCAATCCTTTACACCACGGGCAGGCGACAACGCCGTTCGGCACCGTCCACAGCAGCATACACGACTTGTTTGCCAAGGACTTTTGCCGGCCGGAACCATCCGGGCTCATTACGGACCGGTCAGTCATCCGGACCTTCCTGCCACGAAGGGCCGAGTTCCCCGACTCGTATACGATGGGGCCCTCCGGGGTTTTTACCCGCGGATCGGTCGAACAGATCCGGCAGGCAGAGGCTTATTTCGTCACCCCCAGGAACTTCCTGTTCGACATGAACCGGCTGAGCCGGGAGGAGTGGCTGAAAATACAGGACGAGGACCCTGTTACGGCAAAACGCATTTCCCTGGATATAATGGAACCGATGCATACGCCGGAAGAAGTGTCGAGAATGCTCTGCAACGAAAGCGGCCGGAATGCCCGTAACGGTTATTCCGACCTGACCGTTTGTTCGCTGATCGACGAAGAATACCTGCGGCGGTTCCACAAGTCATCCGTATACCGGTTGTCCGAGAACCAAAAGGATGCGATTGCACGGGAACTGCTCCTCGGACATCACGTATCCAAAGCACAGATCAACCGTTGCCTATATTTTTACAACAAACTATGAGAACGCCCTCCGGGGATAGTACACCCGCCCGCTCCCGGCGGCCGCCGGCGCATCTTTGGCGCTCCGCCGGAGAAATCCACAGAATTTGCCCCTGGAGCCATTCCAAATGCACTTCTCAAGCGGCACTCGCCCCGGGAAGCCGATTTACCCAAAAGAAATCCAGCCAGAAGGCCCTGCAAGGCACTTTGGCTGGATTTCTCTTCTTGTCCGGCCCGGAACGGATCGGCATTTCCGGAAACGAGGCGGGAGCCGGTCATCGGGCCCCGGGCCGACGCCTGCCTGAACTTTCCGGAAACGAGGCGGGAGCGACGCCTGTTTAGACTTTCCGGAAGGCAAGGCAGGCGTTGTGCCCGCCGAAGCCGAAGGAGTCGGAAAGGCCGAGGTTGACGTCGGCCTTGACGGCGACGTTCGGGGTGTAGTCCAGGTCGCACTCCGGGTCCGGGGCGTCCAGGTGCACCGTCGGCGGGATGATGCCTTCCTGCAGGGCGAGCACCGTGGCGACGGCCTCGATGGCGCCGGTGGCGCCGAACATGTGGCCGTGCATGGACTTGGTGCTGCTGATGTGGCACTTGTAGGCGAAGTCGCCCATCGCGAGCTTGTAGGCCTTGGTCTCGGCGACGTCGTTGAGAAGGGTGCCGGTACCGTGCGCGTTGATGTAGACGTTGTCTTTCGCGGGGTCGAAGCCGGATTCCTCCAGCGCAAGCCGGATGCATTCCGCCTGGGTGGTACCTTCCGGACGCGGGGCCGTGGCGTGGTAGGCGTCGCAGGTGCTGCCGTAGCCGGTCACCTCGGCGTAGATGTGGGCGCCGCGGGCCTTGGCGTGCTCCATTTCCTCCAGGATGAGGATGGCGGAGCCGTCGGCCATCACGAAGCCGCTGCGGTTGGCGTTGAACGGCAGGGAGGCATACTGCGGATCGGTGGAACGGGTGAGCGCCTTGGCGTTCGCGAACCCGGCGATGCCGATGGGGATGGTGCAGTGGTCCGTGCCGCCGGCGATGACGGCGTCGGCATAGCCGTGGCGGATGGCGCGGAACGCCTCGCCGATGGAGTGCGTGGAGGTGGCACAGGCCGTCACGATGTCGATGCAGGAGCCCTGGGCGCCGAACTTGATGGCGATCTGGCCGCCGGCCATGTCGCTGATCATCGTAGGGACGAAGTTCGGGGACACCCACTGTCCGGAGGGATCCTCGAAGAACTTCTGCAGTTCCCGCTGGATGGTCGTGAAACCGCCGATGCCCGAGCCCACGTAGGTGGCGAGCCGGGCGGGGTCGATGTTTTCGCCGGAAACGAGGCCGGAATCCTGCATCGCCTGCCAGGCCGAGGCCATCCCGAAGATAGTGAAGGGATCCTGCTTGCGGATGAACGGTTTGTCCATCCCGTACTCTTCCGGATTGAAGTTCCTGACCATGCCGCCGATCTTGACGGCGAGGTTTTCCGTGGGGAACTCCGTGATATAGTCAATGCCGCATACGCCGTGGATGAGATTGTCCCAGAAAGTCTTGACATCGTTGCCGATGCAGGAGAGGACACCCAGTCCGGTCACAGCTACTCTTTTCTCCATAAGTTTCAATTTTTGACGGCACAAAGGTAGTAATTAATTCTTATATTTGCATTTTATAGGATTAAACGGGATGACTTCTCTGCGCGAACAAACCCCCGGATACCTGCTTGACAGGCATCAGATCAGGATGACCGTGGTGTACACGGCCCTGTTCTCGCTGGTGTTCCTGCTGCTGAGCGTCCCGTTCTCCGGCGAAACCTGGTTCGCCCTGGGTTCCAACAGCACCTTCCTGTACACCGTCGCCTTCATGCTGTCCGCCGCCCTCGCCGTGCTCGTGAGCCGCTGGCTGCTCGGCCGCTGCCGGAACCTCAAGCGTTTCGCCCTGCTGGACTATGTGCTCTGGGTGGTCGCTGAGGTGGTGCTGGTGAGCCTGCTTTACACGGTTTTCACCCGGCAGGGACTGCGCCTCGGCATCATCTCCGCCGCTCCGCGCAGCAACGGGACCATCTTCCTGAGCGCCCTCGTCTATTCGGCTGTCTGCCTGTGCGTACCCTATACCTTCTGCAGCCTACAGTCCGCCCTGCGCGACAAGGACAACACCATCCGCCTGATGAACTACGGCAACGTGGTCAGCGACAAGCCCGCCCCGCCCTATGCCGACAAGCGCATCACCCTGTTCGACAACAACGGCGTGCTCAAGTTCTCCATCAGTTCGGACAACCTCTATTTCATCGAATCCGATGACAACTACATCAAGGCCTGGTATATGGACAGCGCCGGCGAGATGAAGCAGTATATGCTGCGCTGCCGTCTCAAGACGGTGGAGGACAGTTTCGCGGACAGCGAACTGGTGCGCTGCCACCGCAAGTACATCGTCAACATCCGCAACATCGCCGTCCTGAAGGCGGAGAAGGAAGGCTACAAGGTCGATTTCGACATTGACTCGATCGACCCCATCCCCATTTCGAAAACCTACGAGCAGGCCGTCCTGGCCCGCTTCAATTCACGATAGCTTATGTGGCAAAGAGTTCAAACCCTGTATCTTTTCCTGGCGACCGCGCTGATCGCGGCGCTCTTCTTCTGCCATAAGGCGGGAGACGTCTTCTATACCGACTACTGGCCCTATATGGTCCTGCTGCTCGTCGTCGCCGTCCTCAACGTGATGGCCCTGACGACCTACAAGCACCGCATTTTCCAGATGCGTACGGCCACCCTGTCCGCCATCATCCTGCTGGGCCTCCAGGTCTGGCTGGTGGTGGATTGCATCAAGACGCACAATACCCCGGTCTTCTCCCTGACCGCCGTGTTCCCGGTCGTCGCGATGATCCTCAACCTGCTCGCCGCCCGCGGCATCCTCGCGGACGAGCTGCTGGTGCGCAACTCCAGCCGCCTGCGGGCTGCCAAACGTGGCAAGAAATAACCTTCAACCGCATAATGTCATGAGAATTCCCGAATCTGAACTGATCATCAACGGCGACGGCTCCGCGTTCCACATCCACATCCGTCCGGAACAGCTGGCCGACAACGTCATCCTCGTGGGCGACCCCGGCCGGGTCGCCATGGTCAAGTCCTTCTTCTCCTCCGTCGAGGCGGAAGGCGCCTCCCGCGAATTCGTCTGGGCGACCGGACTTTACGGCGGCAAGCGGTTCACGGTCCTGTCCACCGGCATCGGCACGGACAACATCGACATCGTGATGACCGAACTGGACGCCCTCGCCAACGTCGATTTCACCACGCGTGAAATCAAGCCCGGGCACCGCACGCTGAACATCCTGCGCATCGGCACCTGCGGCGCCATCCAGCCGGAAATCCCCCTCGGCGCCTTCATCCTGTCCCATATCTCCGTCGGCTGCGACGGTCTGCTGAACTGGTACGAGAACCGCGACAAGATCGCCCTCCCCGATATCGAGGAAGCCTTCAAGAAGCACGTGCACTGGAACAAGCACCTGCCCGACCCGTATTTCGTGCGCGCCGGGGAAGAGATGGTCCGCCGCTTCGAAAAAGACACCGTCAAGGGCATGACCATTTCCGCATCCGGCTTCTACGGCCCCCAGGGCCGCGTGGTACGCCTGGGCCTGGCCATGCCGGACATGCTTCAGGATTTCGAGAGTTTCGAGTATAAGGGCTGGAAGATCACCAACTTCGAGATGGAAGGCTCCGCGCTCGCCGGCCTCGCCGCCCAGCTCGGCCACAATGCCGCCACCATCTGCTGCGCCATCGCGCACCGCTACCACAAGGGCGCCAACACGGACTACAAGCCCCGCGTCGCGGAACTGGTGAAATTCTCGCTGGACCGCCTGGCCCGGTAATCAGTCGCCGGCTTCCTTGAGGCGCTCGGCGTTCTCGGCAATCTGCAGCTGGTCGATACACTCCTGGATGTCGCCGTCCATGAAGACGGGCAGGTTGTACATCGACCAGTTGATGCGGTGGTCCGTCACGCGGCCCTGCGGGTAATTGTAGGTGCGGATCTTGGCGGAGCGGTCGCCCGTGGAAACCATCGTCTTGCGCTTGGCGGCGATGCCGTCCAGGTATTTCTGGTGCTCCAGGTTGTACAGACGCGTACGGAGCTCCTCGAAGGCGCGGTCCTTGTTTTTCAGCTGGGAGCGCTCCTCCTGGCACTGCACCACCAGGCCGGAGGGGATGTGCGTCAGGCGCACGGCGGAGTAGGTGGTGTTGACGCCCTGGCCGCCGGGGCCGGAAGCGCAGAACAGGTCCAGCCGGATGTCGTCCCAGCTCAGGTCCACGTCGAACTCGCCCGCCTCCGGGAACACCGCCACGGAAGCGGCGGAGGTCTGGATGCGGCCCTGGGTTTCGGTCTGCGGCACCCGCTGGACGCGGTGCACGCCGGATTCGTATTTCATCACCCCGTACACGCCGTCGCTGCCGGAGAGCTTGAAGACGATCTGCTTGAAGCCGCCGGAGGTGCCGGGGGTCTGGTCGGTGACCTCCAGCTTCCAGCCGCGGCGCTCCGCGAAATGCTGGTACATCCGGAAGAGGTCGCCGGCGAAGATCGCCGCCTCGTCGCCGCCGGTGCCGCCGCGGATCTCGACCATCGCGTTCTTGCCGTCGTCGGGATCGGCGGGGATGAGCAGGAGGCGGATCTGCTGCTCCATCTCCGGGATCTTCGGTTCGATCTCGGCGATCTCCATGCGCGCCATCTCGCGGAGTTCCTCGTCCTTCTCGTTCACGAGGATGTCCTTGGCGGCGGAGAGGTCCTCCACCATCTTCTCATACTGCTTGCCGGCTTGGATAATCGGCTCCAGTTCCTTGTAGTCCTTGTTCAACTGGACATACTTCTTCATGTCCGCCATTGCCTCGGGGCTGGAAAGCTGCTCCTGGAGCGACTGGAATTTCCCCTCGAGGGAGAGGACTTTTTCTAGGAGGGAATTGGTATCTGCCATAGGTCAAATGTGCTTGATGTAGCAGCGGCGGCGCATGAAGGGTTCGCGCTCGTAGCTGTTCCAGATGTTGACGGCGCTGTTGGACTCGATCTGCGGATTGGAGATCGCCCAACGGTTGCCGATCTTGAGGGCCTTCTCGGCCATCGCTTCATAATACATGGCCGAAACGCCCTTGTTCTGCCATTCGGGAGCCGCGCCGTTCACCATCAGGTCCGTCACCTCGTAGTTGTGCATCGCACGCCACAGGTGCCACCAGCCGAAGGGGAACAGGCTGCCTTTCGCCTTCTGGAGGGCCTTCGAGATGGTCGGGAAGGCGATGCCGAACGCCACGATCCCGTCGTTCTCGTCCAGGACCAGGCAGCTCGTCTTGTCGGAAATGTAGGGCATCACGGAGGCGGCCTCCTCGTCGATCTCCTCCTCGGTCAGGGGGATGAAATTGTGCACCGTCCGCGCGAAGCTCTCGTTGTAGGTGCGGAAGAAGCGGCGCACCTGCTCCTTGTCCTTCTTCAGCTTGTCCAGGCTGCCGAAATGCAGCTTGTAACGTTCCTGGACGATCTTCGACACGCGGCGCGCCTTGTCGGGAACGCCGTGGTTCGCCACCAGGCGGTACTGCAGCCAGTCGCATTCCTTGGCGTAGCCGAGTTCTTCCACGAAGTCCTTGTAGTACGGGAAGTTATAGAGGCAGTTGAACGGCGGAATGTTCTCGTAACCCTCGATCAGCATGCCCTGCCTGCCGAAGGTGTTGTAGTACAGCGGACCGTGGATTTCGTCCATCCCCTGCTCCCGCGCCCAGGCCTCGGCGGTGCCGAGCAGCAGGCGCGCGACCTCGATGTCCCTGATGCAGTCGAACCAGCCGAAACGGGCGCGTTTCTTGCCGTAGAGCTCGTTGTAGCGGGGGTTGACCATCGCGCAGATGCGCCCGGCCACGCGCCCGCCGTCCAGTACCATCCACATCTTGCGGGTGCAGTACTTCAGCGGCGCCGCCTGGGTCAGGGCGTGTTCCTGGTCGTTGTGCAGCGCAGGCACATACTGGGGACAATCCTTGTAGAGTTCATCCGGGAAACGGACGAACTGCTTCAACTCCTCGCGGGTCAGGACTTCCTGGACTTTGTAATCGGGCATTTCGAATCAGTTATCGCAGTCTGCAAAGATAGCGAAAAAGGCATTTTCCTGCAAATGGCATCTCCCGGCATCAGATGCTGAAATTATGATAGTGCGGGCCGAAGCGGCGGAAGGCCTCCCGGTCCAGCATCTCCCGGTCGTCGGGATGCGCGATGCTGATCATCAGCTTGGCGCGCTCCTGCAGGCTCTTGCCGTACAGGTCCACGGCGCCGTATTCGGTCACGATCCAGTGCGCATCCGCACGGGGCGTGACCACGCCGGCGCCCGGGTTGAGCTGGGCGACAATCTTGTTCTTGCCCTTCAGGGTGCGGGAGGCGAAGGCGGTGATGCTCTTGCCGCCCTCCGACATCGTGGCGCCCCGGACGAAATCCAGCTGCCCGCCGGTGCCGCTGAAGATGCGCTCGCCGATGGAGTCGGCGCTGATCTGGCCCGTAAAGTCCACCTCGGTGGCGGAATTGATGGCCTTCATGCCGGGATTCTGGCGGATGACCCAGGGATCGTTCACGTATTTGATGTCGCGCATCAGCACGTCCGGATTGTGGTCGATGAAGGAATACACCTCGTTGGAACCCAGCAGGAAGGAGGCCACCACCTTCCCGGTGTCCACCTTCTTGTTCGCGCCGTCGATCACGCCCGCCTTGATCAGGCGGAGCAGGCCGTCGGCGAACATCTCGGTGTGCAGGCCCAGGTGCTTGTGGCCGCCGAGCTGGGCGGCGAGGGCGTTCGGCAGGGCGCCGATGCCCATCTGGATGCAGTCCCCGTCCTCCACGAGGGCCGCGCAGTTCCTGCCGATGACCACCTCGGTGGGGGTGGGTTCGGCGAAGGCGGCCGTCACCAGCGGGGTGTCGTCCTGCACCAGGTAATCGAACTTCTCCAGGGGGATGAGGTCACCGTAGGCGAAGGGGACGTGGGGGTTGACCACGCCGATCACCACCTGCGCCGACTCGATGGCCGCCACGGAGCAGTCCACGGAGGTGCCGAGGCTCACGCGCCCCTGCTCGTCCGGCAGGGAGACGTTGACCAGCGCCGCGCCCAGCTTGATGAAACCATCCCGGTAGAGCTTCTGGCTCTCGCCCAGATGCACGGGCAGGTAGTCGGCATAGCCGGCGTTCACGTTCGCACGGACGTTGGGTCCCACGAAGAAGCCCTGCTCGAAGAAGATCCCTTCGTAGCGTGGCTCGCTGTAGGGGGCGGGCCCTTCCGTATGGAAATGATGGAAACGCAGGCCCCGCACGTCACCGGCGTCCGCGCGGCGGCACAGGGCCTGGATCAGGCAGTGCGGAACGCTGGCCACGCTGCTCAGGTGGACGTGACAGTTGGAGGGGATGTGGCTGACCGCCTCGTCGGCGGAAACGAAGGTAATCGGCTTCATTTCGGGGATTATTTTTATTTTTGCAAACGCAAATGTAGCAATTTATTCGATGCATACCAAAGAAGAAAAGCTCGCGGCTTTTTCCCGGCTGCTCGACACGATGGACGCCCTGCGCGAGAAGTGCCCCTGGAACGCCGCCCAGACGATGGAAACCATACGTCCGATGACGGAAGAGGAAGTCTATGAACTCAGCGACACCATCCTCAAGGGCGACCGCGCCGGGACGGCGAAGGAGATCGGCGACCTGCTCTACCACCTGGTCTTCTACGCCCGGATCGGGCAGGAGGAAGGCTCGTTCGACATCGCCGACAGCCTGGACAAGGTCGTGGACAAGATGGTCTTCCGCCATCCGCACGTGTTCGGCCCGGAGGCCGGCCGTCCCACCACCGCCAAGGAGATCGCCGACACCTGGGAGCTCGTCAAGGCGAAGGAGAAGGACGGCAACAAGACGGTCCTGTCCGGCATTCCGGATGCGATGCCGGCCATCCTGAAGGCCCTGTCGATGCAGGAAAAAGCCCGCGGCTGCGGCTTCGACTGGGAGCGGCGCGAGGACGTCTGGGACAAGGTGAACGAGGAACTGGCGGAAGCCCGGGAGGCCTGCACCGAGCAGGACCCGCGCCATATGGAAGAAGAATTCGGCGACCTGCTGTTCGCGGTCATCAACGCCGCCCGCCTGTACGGGGTGGACCCCGAGGCCGCGCTCAGCGGTTGCTGCTCGAAGTTCCGCCGCCGCTTCAACTACCTGGAAGAACAGACCCTCAAGAAGGGCCGGAAACTCACCGACATGACCCTCGCCGAGATGGACGCCGTCTGGGACGAAGGAAAAGCGAAAGGCCTGTAGCGGCGGGTGCCCCCTTGCGGGCGGACGAAAATTATTTTCCGGGCAGGTTTGCCGGAAAACCAATTTCCGCTCCGCCCTCCACACGCCGGCGCACGGCACCCGCGCCAACGGAAATCAAAGTATTCCGGAACGCCGGCCGAAGTCGATGATGAGGTCGGCGCAGCCGTCGATGCCCACCAGCGAGGAATCCAGGCAGAGGTCGTAGTTGGAGGCGACGCCCCAGTTCCCCTGCGTAAAGAAATTGTAATACTCCGCCCGGTCCCTCTCCTTGCGGAGGATGTACTTCCGCGCCTCTTCCGGCGTCATCGCGGTGCGCTCCCGGACCCGCGCGACACGGTCTTCCAGGGGCGCGCAGATGAACACGTCCAGGCACTTCATGTCCCGCAGCACATAATCCGAGGCGCGGCCCAGGAAGATGGCGTTCCCCTGCCGGGCGATGTCGCGGATGGCCTCGCTCTGGTATTTGAAGAGTTCGGTCCCGTCGATGGCGGACGGCGCATAGGCGCTGGCGCGGTTCAGCCCGAACAGGCTGCCGAAGCGGAAGAGCAGCTTCCGCTCGTCGCTCTTCTTGAAGAAAGCCGGGCTGAAGCCGCTTTCCTCCGCCGCCTTCTGCAGCAGTTCGTTGTCGTAGACCGGGATGCCCAGCCGCTCGCCCAGGACGTCGGCGACTCCCCTGCCGCCGGCCCCGTACTGGCGCCCGATGTTGATGAGGATGTGCTTGTCCATAACGTCAGGATTGGATCGTACTGCCGAGGATATCGGGATTCTCGCCGTCCTGGAGCCGGTCGAACTTGCGGAACAGCCGGACGATCAGGATGGCGGAGATGATGATGTTGAGCGCGTCGGAAATCGGGAAACTCACCCACACGCCCGTCTCCTGCAGCCAGAGCGGCAGGGTATAGATGAGCGGCAGCAGGAAGAGCAGCTGGCGCGACAGCGACAGGAAGATGGACTTCCGCACCATCCCGAGACACTGGAAGAAGTTGCCCGTGACCATCCCGAAGCCCACCAGCGCAAAGGCGGAATTCATGATGCGCAGGCCGTGGGCGGCCATGCCGATGAGCTGCGGGTCGTTGGTGAACAGGCTCACCGCGCTGCGCGGGATCAGCTCCGCCATCAGGAAGCAGAGCGTGGTCACGAGCACCTCCCACTTCGCCGTGAGGAGGAAGATCTCCTTCACGCGGTGGTACTGCCGGGCGCCGTAATTATAGCCCGCAATGGGCTGCAGGCCCTGGTTGAAGCCCATGCATATCATGACGAAGAGCATGGTCAGGCGGTTCACGATGCCGTAGGCGCCGATGGCGAGGTCGCCCCCGTACTTGCCGAGCTGCTGGTTGATGAACAGCGCCACCAGGCAGGCCGCGACGTTCATCAGGAAAGGTCCCACGCCGATGGCCAGCGACTGCTTCGCCACCCGCCAGTCCAGCTGGAACAGCGGACGGGTGAAGTGCAGCAGGCGCCGCTTGTCGGAGAAGAAGCGGAAGGTATAGACCAGCGCCACCATCTGGCAGAGGATCGTCGCCAGGGCCGCTCCGCGGATGCCCAGATGGAGTCCGAAGATGAAGATCGGGTCCAGGATGGCGTTGGAGATGACGGTGAACAGCGTCAGCGCCATCGCCGTGCGCGGGTGTCCCGAGGAACGGATCAGGCCGTTGAAGCCGTGATACAGGTGCGTGAACGCGTTGCCCAGCAGGATGATGAACATATAGTCCCGGGCGAAGGGCAGGGTGACGTCGCTGGCCCCGAAGAAACGCAGGATCGGGTCCAGGAAAGCGAGGGTGACCGCAGAGAAGACGATGCCGATGATCACGTTGAGGGTCAGCACGTTGGCCAGTACTTTCTGCGCGGCGCCGTAATTGCGCTGGCCCAGCAGGACGGAGATGAGCGTCATCGCGCCCACGCCCACCAGCGTGCCCATCGCCACGGAGAGGTTCATCAGGGGGAAGGTGACGGCGAGGCCGCTGATGGCGGACGCACCCACGCCGGGGATATGGCCGATGTAGATGCTGTCGACCATGTTGTACAGGGAAGCCGCGGTCTGGGCGATGATGCCCGGGACCGCGTACTGCCTCAGAAGCGTACCGATCTTCTGGGTTCCGAGTTCAGTGGGAGCTGCGCCGGAGACCGCCATCCCTTAGGGCTTGTCGACGATCTCGATGTCGAAGCGCAGGGGGGCGTACGCCGGAATGGTGGAGCCGGAACCGCTGCTGCCGTAGCCGATGCCCGAATAGAACACCGCCGTGCCCTTCTCGTGCGGATGCATCTTGCTCAGCGCATAGGCGAAACCGTCGATGACCGACGAGCCGCCCAGCTTGATGTCGCTGTACTTGCCGTCCGAGCCGAACCAGGTGACGCTGGAAGGCGCATAGGTGCGGGAGGCGGAATAGATACCGTAAAACTTCGCGCTGTCCTTCACGTTGGTGTCGAACACGTGGCCGTCCAGCATACGGCCCACGTAGTTGATGTAGATCGTGGTGTCGGCGGGGAAATCCTTCTCGGAGGAAGGGGCTTCCGTCCGGAGGTAGTAGAATCCGTATTTCAGGGTGTCGCCGGCGCTCTTGCCGGGGAAAGTGCGGACGACATAGCGGGCCAGGGAATCCGTCTCCCATTTCTTGATGTCGGGAATGACCTCCACCAGTTCCAGCTCGAAGACGGAGTCGGTGCCGGTCACCTGGGCGAGGTATTCTTCCTGCGTGGCGTAGCGGCTGGTCGTGTTGAGCCAGCCGGGAACCGCAAGGGTCCGGCTGCCGCCGGTACGCATCGGGGCGATCGCATCGTCCAGCCCGGCGGACATATGTCCCTCCCCGCGCGGCCAGACCACGGGTCCATAGTAGTTCTCCTCGACGAAACTCCCCTCCCGCTGCGCCACCTCCCGGCGGCTGGTGGACTGGAGGGTGCCGTCCAGGTCACGGATGACGTGATGCACGCGCACGAAGGGGTTGGCGTCGGCGGTGCCGGCCGCAGTCCCGGCTCCGGGCGTCTCCGCAATCACGTAGGAACCCATGGTGGAGGGAACGGCATCCGGATAATACACGTGGATCCAGGATTCGAAAAACAGCTTGTTGCCGTCGTTGAGTCCGGTTTTCGGCTCCTTGGCGCAGGCGCACAGGGCCAGCGCCAGGATGGCCGCATATGGCAGGTTCATCTTCATATCCTATCGGTGTCTTGGGACGGCGCTTCATTCCGCATAAATCGTGCCGTCACGGTTTCTACATATTGTGCCGCCAGCTCCCTGTCCGGGATGTCCTGGGGGAAGTGGAGCTTGCCCCCGGCGGCGCACGCGTGGCCCCCGCCGTGGAAGGCCTCCGCCGCGAGCCGGTTGGCGGCGACGCCGCGCTTGGAGCGGACCGACACGCGGAAATGTCCTTCGTCCTCGCGCAGGAAGACGCTCAGGCGCACCCGGCCTATGCCGAGCGGCAGGTTCACGAAACCCTCCGTGTCGCCCTCGCGGATCCCGAACTCCGCCTGCGTACGCCGGTCCAGGATGGCATAGGCCACCCCGTCGGGGGTGATGTGCATCAGGCGGTCCAGGAAGCAGCCCATCGCCCGGAAGCGGCTCTCGCCGTAGCTGTTGAACAGCGCGTCCAGCAGGGCGTCGCGGTCCACGCCGGCCGCCAGCAGCTCGGAGGCCATCCGGAGCGTGGACGGGAAGACGGAATTCGCGAAGTTGTTGGTATCGGTGGTCATGCCCGCCATCAGCGGGGTGAGCACCTCCATCGGCAGACGGTCCGCCCGTCCCACGCCCGGCAGGGCGAGCAGGACGCGGTAGAGCAGTTCGCTCGCGGAGGAGACCTCCGTCTCGCTGAACGCGAGGTCGAACCAGTCCGCCTCGGGGTTGGGATGATGGTCCACCAGCACCTTGCGGGCCGCCGAGGCGCGCAGCGCCGCCTCCAGGTCCCCCGCCCGGCCGGGACCGTTCATGTCCAGGCAGAAAAGCAGGTCGCATCCGGCGATGCGGGAGACCGCACCCGCCGGGTCCGCGGACGCCAGCGTCACGCCGTTTTCCGGAAGGAGGAAATCCAGGACGGAGGCCGCCGGATCGGGCAGCAGAAGATCCACTGCAAGTCCTTGGCAGCCACGCAGATACGCTAGCAGGGCCACACCACTTCCGACCGCGTCGCCGTCGGGGTGCGTATGCACGACGATGCAGACGCGGCGGGCGTCGGACAGCAGCGCCTCCAGGCGCCGGATTCTGGCGGGTGTCACTGTTTTCATCCGTTCCAAAAAACTTCTGCAAATTTAATAAGAATATTGCATTTGATAAATCGATTTCTTAACTTTGTGGGACTTTGAATATCAAATAAAACTAACCGATACAATGAACAAAGTAGTCAAAATTCTCGTGGAGGTCCTCCTGCTGGCAGCCATCGCCGGTCTGGCCTATCTGCTGTACAGCAGCATCATGCAGCCCGTCAACTTCAACAAGGAGAAAGCCAGCCGCCAGGCCGTTGCGGTCCAGCGCCTGAAGGACATCCGTACCCTGCAGGTGGCCCACAAGTCCGTCACCGGCAAGTTCAACTCCTCGATTGATTCCCTCAAGCAGTTCTACGAGACCGGCACGATGGACATCGTGATGCAGATCGGCTCCATGGACGACTCCCTCGCCGTGGCCAACACCGACGCCATCAAGAAAGCCAACCGGAAACTCAAACCCGAACAGATCACCGAAAAGCTCGCCGAAGCCTACGCCGCCGGACAGAAGGTCGTGTATTCCCACACCACCAAGATCGCGGTCCGCGACACCCTCTTCAACGGCCGTCAGGACTTCTGCATCGACTCCCTCAAGTATATCCCGTTCTCCGGCAAGGAGCCCATCCAGATGGAAGCTACCACCAAGATGGTGTCCGGCGTGCCCGTTCCGCTGTTCGAGGCCCGCATTCCCTGGAAGTCCCTCCTCAAGGGCATGAACAACCAGCTCCGCATCAACCTCGACGCCGAGAGCCGCGACATGAACCGCTATGAGGGCCTGCAGGTCGGTTCCATCACCGCCCCGAACAACAACGCAGGCAACTGGGAGTAGTGTTCACCCTCGTCCCGTCCCATTTCTTCGATCCTGCCACCGCACGGGAAGCACTCTGTGAAGTGGCGCAGCTCAAGGACGGGGACGCGGTCGAATACATAGAAATACCGCAATACGATGCTGTCCTCGTCTATGCACAAGACGGGGACAGCGCCGTTTCGGACCGGCCCGAGATCTTCCGCATCCTGACGCGGCTGCCGGACTGTCCGGAATACAACAAGATCCTGTGCAGCCAGCTGGACGGCCGGCTGTACCTGGCCGTCGCCCAGGGCAAGAACCTGCTGCTTGCCAACAGTTTCCCCGCCCGGGACTTCACCACCGCCGAGTATTACATCTTCCTCGCGCTGAACTCGCTCCAGCTGAACCCGGAGATTTCCACCGTCTGCTTCCTGACGCCGCTGGACGCCGAGGACGAGATGTCGCTGTACCGCTATTTCAAGGCGGTGGAAAAGCTATGAGGATCATCGGCGGCCGCCTCAAGGGCAAGACCATCCAGCCCCCGATGGGCTATGGCGCCCGGCCCACCACGGATTTCGCGCGGGAGGGCCTGTTCAATATCCTGAACAACGAATACGAATTCGAAGACCTCCGCGTACTCGACCTGTTCGGCGGCACGGGATCCGTCGCCTTCGAGTTCGCTTCGCGCGGGGCTGCGCGCGTTTATAGTGTGGAGATGAACCGCGACCACGCCGCCTTCATCCGCCGCGAGGCCGCCCGGCTCGGCCTGGACAACGTCACGGCCGTCCACGCCAACGTCTTCGACTTCCTGCCCATCTGCCGCGAAAAGTTCGACATCATCTTCGCCGATCCTCCGTATGCCCTGGAAGGCCTGGAGTCCATCCCGGACAAGGTCCTGTCCCGCGACCTGCTCCATCCCGGGTGCTACTTCATCCTGGAGCACGGCGGCGAACACAGCTTCACGGGACACCCCCTCTTCAAGAAGGAAAAGGTTTACGGACGCGTGCATTTCAGTTTCTTCGAAAAATAGACGGACCGGTTGCAACAATCCGGTTCGTTCTGCGTTATATAGACGGAACGAGAAGAAATGACACGTCAGGAGATCAGCGAATTCTACCGGGAACACCACCGAAGGCTGTACAACATCAGCCTGCGCATCCTCCGGGATTCCGGAGAAGCCGAGGAGGTGATGCAGGACACGCTGCTGAAATTCCTGTCCGCTCCCGACGGGTTCGACTCTCCCGCCCGGGTGTCCGCCTGGCTGGCACGCACCTGCATCCGCGCCTCCATCGACCGGCTGCGCCGGCGGCAGCGGCGGGACCTCTTTCTGAAAGACTATGCCCTGCAGGAAGAGACGCTCACGCCCGAAGAAGAGCCGGACGGGGCCCTGCCGGACATCACGCAGGTCCGCAAGGCGATGGACGCGCTGCCGGAACCCTACCGGCTGGTGCTGGACCTCGTGCTCGTCGAGGGCCTGGACTACGGCGAGATCGCCGCCCTGACCGGAAGGAAGGAAACGACGCTGCGGTCCCTGTACGCCCGGGGCCGGTGCAAACTGATTGAAATGCTGAAAAAGATATGAACGATCTGGAACAATACATCCGCGACCACGCGGTGCAGTTCGATTCGGAGACGCCCGCTCCCGGCCACGAAGAACGCTTCCTGGCCCGGCTGGATGCCGCCGGCAGCCCCCGTCCCCGGCCGGCAGCCCTTTTCCGCCGGCCCGCCGTCCGGGCGTTCGCCCTGGCCGCTGCCGCCATCGCCCTGCTGCTGGTCCTCCGCCCGGGCGACCCTTTCCGCGGAACCGGGAACGATCCGCAGAAGATCTATCTCGCCTATATGGACCGGGTGGCCGAGCTCTACCGGAGGCCCAGCACGGACAGTGAAACGCGGGACGCCATCCTGGCCGGCATCACGGAAGAAGAGGATCCCCTCTTCCTGCAGATTCCCGAAGAACTTTCCGCCCGCGAACGCGGACGTATCCTCAAAGAGTATTATGGCCGCATGCTCGCGGCAGCCGGAAAAATCAGATAACAACAACAGATATGAAACGCTTTCTCACCCTCCTTGCGGCGGTCCTGGTCGCCGCCCTTCCCACCCTCCGGGCTGCGGATTACGAACCCACGGCAGCATCCCGCGACAGCCGGGAGTACCAGCTGCGCGGCTTCGACGGACTCAACATCGGCTGGACCTATAAAGTGGAACTGAGCTGCGCCAGCCGCTACGGCGTAACCGTAGAAGCGCCGGATTTCATCTTTCCCTACCTGAAGGTCGAAGTCCGGAACGGGATCCTCGTGCTGGACACGAAGGAACTGCCCCGGGACATCCGCCGGAAAATCGAGGCGCTCTCCCGTTCCGGGGAGATCCGCGCCACCGTCTCGATGCCCGAACTGACCACCCTTTCGATGTCCGGTGCCTCTCAGCTGACCACCCAGGACGAATTCCGGCACCGGAACGACCACTTCTCGATGCACCTCAGCGGCGCGACCAACGTCCGCGGACTTTCCGTCAAGGCCGTGGAGGCGGTCATCGAATGCAGCGGTGCCGCGAAATTCAATGTCACGGGCGAATTCGACCGCGTGGACCTGGAACTGTCCGGCGCCGTGAACGGAACGCTCGCCGCGTCTCCGAAAATGTCGCAGCTGGAACTGTCGGGAGCGGTCAAGCTCTTCTGGAAAGGCAACCTGGGAAAGACGGAGATCCAAGCGGCAGGAGCCGTCTCCGCCGAGATCGAGGGGGCCGTCAACGAATTGAAGCTGGACGGATCCGGCGCCGCGAAGGTCAACACGGCCAAGGCCCCGTCCCGCAACGCCGACATCCGGCTGTCCGGAGCGGCCAAATGCGAAATCGATGTACGGGAATCCCTGAACGTCAGCCTGTCCGGCGCCACCACCTGCCGCTACCACGCATCGGACCGCCTGCGCATCTCCACGCAGAGCATCTCCCGCGGCTCCTCCCTCACGCGTTTCTAGACGCTACTGGGGCTTGATGCGGCGGACGAGACGGGCGCAGAGGCCGGGGAAGAACCGCTTGATATAGACCATCGTCAGTTCTCCGGCACCCACCAGCACTTCGCGTCTGCCGCGGTCGATGGCACGCACGATGGTCTTGGCAGCCCGCTCCGGAGAGATGCCGCCGGCCTGGCCGGGGTCCATCTGCCCGTGGGGCTTGCCGCCCTTGTCCAGGGCGCTCATCGAGATGGCGGTCTGCACCCGGCCGGGGCAGACGATCGTTACCCGGATTCCGCGATGGTAATACTCCGCCTGCAGCGTCTCGAAGAAGCCGTACACGGCGAACTTGGCGGAACAGTAGGCGCTCCGGAGCGGGAATCCGAACTTGCCGGAAATGGACGAAGTCACGGCGATGTGCCCGCCCCCCTGCGCAAGCATCCGGGGCAGGACGCAGCGGGCGATGGTTTCCGGCGCGAAGAAGTCGATCTCCATGATCTTGCGGACCATGGCATCGGACGTATCCTCCACCAGCGTACGCTGGCTGATGCCGGCATTGCAATAGACGACGTCCAGTCCGCCGAAGGCGTTCCAGGCGGACTCGCAGAGCGCCGGAAGGCCGGCGGACTCGCTGAAATCGAACGGAAGCTCCGCGACGCCGGCGGCACCGGCATCGCGGCATTTTCCGGCGGCCGCATCCAGTTCGCCTCCGGGCAGCGCCGTCAGCACCAACTGCGCGCCCCGGGCGGCATAGCGCAGGGCGCAGGCCAGCCCGATGCCGGAGGATGCGCCTGTAATCCAGACTTTCTGCATATCAGGGACGGGGTTTCTGACGGGACACCAGGCCCATCATCCGGAACAGGAACTTCGGAAGCGGCTTGGACGGGTCCCGTTTTTCCATATCGATGAACCAGCCCAGTTTCTTCACCACCGGGATCTTGTACGTCTCCACGAACTCGAGCAGCGTCCCGTCGGGATCTTCGATATAGGAGAAACGCCCGGAGGCGTCGCCCATGTCGAAACGCTCCCCGTCCGGGCAGCTGTCCACCGTGAACGGATGGCCCTTTGCGGCGCAGAACGCCTTGAATTCATCCATCTGCGTCACGTCGAAGCAGACCTGGATGAAGCCGGGGTCGCCCCAGAAACGCCCCTCGAAGACCTTGCGCGGGGTGTAGTCCAGCGCCTGGACGAGTTCGAGTGTGCTCGGGCCGAACAGGTCGGCGAAAGCGCCGGTGAAAGGCGCGTGCCCCAGCAGGACGCGGCGGCAGCGCCGCTCCCCGCCGGGCAGGAAACCGCTGCCGTCGAAGGGGCCCTCGGTGTCGCTCAGGACCCGGTCATAGCCCAGGATGTCCGCGTAGAAACGCAGGGACCGTTCCATATCGCTCACGCCGATGACGGCGCCGGTCAGGCCGCCGGCATTCCGTTTCTCGTCGATGAAGACGTCCTTGCGCTCCACGGCCTGGAACCAGTTGCCGTAAAGGTCCTTCACCCAGAAGAAGGGCGTCCCGTCCGCAAGCGTCCCGAGGGGGCCGCAGTCCTTCCACTTCGCGGAGAGTTCCCGGTGGAAGGCGGCCGCGTCGCGGCACTTCAGCCTGGCGGCCAGGATGCCCAGGTCGCCCACGGACACTTCGAAGGGACAGGGCTGGGGCTTGCGCTCCGAGAACTGCCAGATCTCGTAGCCGGACCCGCCCTGCAGGTTCACGGCGATGCAGGCGTGGCGTTTCTGCGCACGCCCCCCGGTATAGGGGAGCATGCGCTCGGCCACGGTATCGTCTTCCAGGATTTTGACATCGGCGCCGAACATTTCGATGAACCAGTTCCAGGATTTCCTGAAATCCGCGGTTCCTACGCCGATCTGCTGTATTCCGGTGATCATTTCGCGTCCATTGCCTGGCAGGCGGTGATGGCGATCATCTTGTACACGTCATCCACGCTGCAGCCGCGGCTCAGGTCGTTGACCGGCCGGGCGATACCCTGGAGGATGGGACCGATGGCATCGGCCTCGCCCAGGCGCTGGACCAGCTTGTACGCGATGTTGCCGACCTCGAGGTTCGGGAACACGAGCACATTGGCGTTGCCGGCGATCTCGGAGCCGGGGGCCTTCTTCTTGCCCACGGACGGCACCAGGGCGGCGTCCGCCTGCAGTTCACCGTCGACCTTCAGATCCGGATCCAGCTCCTTCGCAAGCGCGGTGGCCTCGACCACCTTGTCCACGACTTCGTGCTTCGCGGAGCCCTTGGTGGAGAAAGACAGCATCGCCACGCGCGGATCGGTGAAGCCGGCCACGCTCCGGGCGGTCTGTGCCGTGCACACGGCGATCTGGGCCAACTGGGAGGCGTCCGGGGCCGGGGTCACCGCCACGTCGCCGATCACGAGCACGCCGTTCTCACCGTACTGCGGGGTCTTGGTGATCATCAGCATCGCGCCGCTCACGCAGGTGATGCCGGGGGCGCACTTGATGATCTGGAGGGCCGGGCGGAGGGTCTCGCCGGTGGTGGAGAGGGCGCCGCTGATCTGTCCGTCGGCGTCGCCGCTCTTGATGATGAGGCAGCCGAAGTAGAGCGGATCGAGGACGGTCTTGCGGGCCACTTCGATCGTCATGCCCTTCTTCTGGCGGAGCTGGAAGAGCAGCTGGGCGTACTCCTCGGTCTTCTCGCTGGTTTCGGGGTCGATGATGGTGGCCTGCGCGATGTGCTTCAGGCCGAGCTGCTCCGCATAGGCGAGCACTTTCTCGCGGTTGCCGATCAGGATGATGTCGGCGAGGCCGTCCGCGATGGCGCGGTCGGCTGCGGTGATGGTGCGCTCCTCGAAGGATTCCGGGAGCACGATGCGCTGCCGGTTGGACCGGGCGCGCGCAACAATCTGGTCGATGAGGGACATATCAGTGTGGTTAGTTTTCAAGGTCGGATACGATGTGCATGGTGTCGCGGGCGATCACCAGTTCCTCGTTGGTCGGGATGAGGGCTACCTTCACGGTGGAATCCGGCGTGGAGAGGATGGTCTCGCTGCCGCGGGCGGCGTCGTTCACCTCCGGGTCGATCTTCACGCCCATGAAGGACAGGTTCTCGCAGACGTGGCGGCGCAGGCGCGGGTTGTTCTCGCCGATGCCGGCCGTGAACACGATGAGGTCCACGCCGTCCATCTCCGCGATGTAGGCGCCGACGTTCTTGATGGTGTCGTAGGTGAGCTTCTTGAGCACGATCTTGGCGCGCACGTCGCCCGCCTTCGCCGCCGCGTCCATGTCGCGGAGGTCGGAGCTCTTGCCGGACAGGCCGAGGAAGCCGCTCTTCTTGTTCATCACGGTTGTCATCTCGTCCGGCGTCAGGTTCTCCTTCTTCATGATATAGGGGACGATGTTGGCGTCGATGTTGCCGCAGCGGGTGCCCATGATCATGCCTTCGAGCGGGGTGAAGCCCATCGATGTGTCCACCACCTTGCCGTCCTTGATGGCCGTCACGGAACTGCCGTTGCCGAGGTGGCAGGTGATGATCTTGGAGTGCGCCAGGTCCAGGCCGGCGAGCTTGGCTCCGCGCTGGGAGACGTACTGGTGCGAGGTGCCGTGGGCGCCGTAGCGGCGGACCCGGTACTTCTGGTAGTATTCGTAGGGAAGGGCGTACATATAGGCGTACGGCTCCATCGTCTGGTGGAAGGCGGTGTCGAAGGTCACGACCTGGGGCACGTCGGGAAGCACGTGGGAGATGGCTTCGATGCCGAGCAGGTGGGCCGGGTTGTGCAGCGGGGCGAAGTCGCAGCAGATGCCGATCTTCTCCAGGACGTCATCGTTGACGAGGGTGCTGCCCGAGAAGAAGTCGGCGCCCTGCACGATGCGGTGGCCGACCGCCTCGATGTCGTCGAAACTGGACAGCACGCCGTGCACGGGATCCACCAGGGCGTCCAGCACGAGCTTCATGCCCACCTTGTGGTCGGGAATGGGAAGGGTCGCCGTGTACGGCTCCTTGCCGGTCGGTTTATGGGTGATGCAGCCCTCGGGCAGGCCGATCTTTTCGACCAGGCCTTTGGCCAGCAGGTCATAGACGTCGTCGTTCTTCATGTCGAGAAGCTGGTACTTCACGGAAGAACTGCCGCAGTTGATTACAAGGATGATCATATTTGAATGGTTTGGTTTCATTATATTGTACAAATGTAAGAATTATTGCGTATTTTGGCAAAAATTCGATTGAAATGGTCGTGGAGAAGGACATCGTGGCGATTTCAATCCCTTTTTCAGCAGGAGTGGTCACGGCGGCCTTGTTGCCGCCCGGGGGCGATGCGCCGTACTGGCTCGCCGCAGGCAGCTGCCTGGCGGCGGCGGGGCTGCTCGCGCTCGCCTGCGGGCGGGGCGGCCGCACCGGCGCCGTGCTGGCGCTCTTCTACTGCCTCGGCGTGTTCTGCCACGCCACCGCGCTGTGCGCCGGGCCCGCCCCCGGCCCGCGCGTTCCGGCGGACAGGGCCCTGCAGGGGCTGCTGCGCGCCATCGACGGGGCCGGCTTCGCCCACGCCGGCACGGCGGAACTGCTGAAGGCCCTGCTCGCCGGGCAGCGGAGCGGGATGGACCCGCAGACCGTCGCGGCCTTCCGGGCCGCGGGCGCCTCCCACATCCTGGCCCTGTCCGGACTGCACCTGGGCATCCTGTACGGCTTCCTGCAGGGGCTGCTCCGCCCCCTGGGGCACAGCCGGGCGGCCACAGTGCTGCGCAGCGCCGCCTGCGTGTCCGCCGCGGCCTTCTACCTCGCCATGACCGGAGCCTCCCCCTCCCTCGTCCGGGCCTTCCTGTTCATCGTCTTCGGAGAGGCCGCCCGCCTGCTGCCGGGCCGGCGCCGGCGGAGCGTCAACGTATTCTGCGCCGCCCTGACGGTCCAGCTCGCCGTCAGCCCCACGGTGGTGGGCAGCCTGGGCTTCCAGCTCTCCTACCTCGCGATGCTCGGCATCGTACTGGTCTTCCCGCGCCTGGAAGCGTGGTATCCGGAGGGGCGCCGCCGGGACCCGGTCCGCCGCCTCTGGAGCGCCGTCGCGCTGACGGTCTCCTGCCAGGTCTTCACCGCCCCGCTCGTGTGGGTCCGCTTCCACAGCTTCCCGAAATACTTCCTGCTGACCAACCTGGGGGCGCTCCCCCTGACCGAGGGCTTCATCCTCTGCGCCCTGCCCGCCCTGCTGCCCGGCTGCCCGCAGGGCATAAAAAATCTGGCCGATACACTCGGCCAGACCCTGGTATTCTTCCTGGAAGCGATCGCTTCTATTCCGTGATATCGCGCACGCAGCGCACCGAGGCAGCGAATTCCGTCTTGGACATCAGCCCGCGGAAGACGACGTCCTGTTTGTGGAAGAGGTAGCGGCATACCCCCAGGCCGTCGGCCTCGTCGGCGGTCCAGAACGCGGCATAGGCATAGAGCCCGTCGAAGGTGTAGTCCTTGCCGGACACGGTCGCATAGCCCACCGGGATGGCGGACAGGCCCAGCTGGTCGGTGATCTTCACCTCCCGCCAGTACTCCCACATCTTGGTGCCGTTGAAGTAGATGTCGCCCATCATCCGGCCGGCCAGGCCGGGCAGGTCCTGTTCCGCCCCGGCGGCTCCCGCCAGCGCCGCCCAGTCGGCGTCGGACGGCAGGCGCCAGCCTTCCGGGCAGGCCGTCTGCGCCTCTTCCCAGGTATAGTAGCGGCCGAAGATGTCGTTCAGCGCGGTGCAGTCCAGATAGGTGGCGCCGGCGCCTTCCCAGGCGAGGTTCTGACGCATCCAGGTCAGTCCCTCGGCGTCGGTGACGTAGTATTCCTTCCCGTCACGCCCGTCGGTGACCGGTTCGGAGCCTTTCTTGTCGAATTTCGTGATGGAACCGTTCCCGTCCAGGCCGGGGAGCACGACCGAGTAGGACACGCTGAAGGTGGATGAGTTATAGTTGGAACTGGCCGGGGCGAAAGCGGTCAGCATCACCGTATTGGTGACGGCTTCATTCGGGGCGGTGACGGTGAAGTCGTGGTGGCGGATGACGCCGTCCGCGGTGACCAGGGTGTCATAGACGCCCTTGCCGGAATCCCGGAAACAGTATCCGATGGTGCCGCCGTCGTCGCGCTTCATGTTCATCAGGGTGTCGATCGTGAAGGTCTTGGAAAAACCGGGCTCGACAAAGGGGGGCATGGACAGGATGATCCGCCCGTCCAGATAGGAATATTCGGTAGTATCGTCCTTCTTGCAGCCCTGGACGGACAGGAATCCGGCCAGCAGGGCGGCGAAGGCAAACCATCTGACTAACTTCATATTTTCTTCCGTTACAATTTGCAAAGATGCGCAAAAATGCGCGAAATTCCGCTAACTTTGTACAAATACTTTGCCGAAGCGATGAATCCCAAACCATTTTTCCCCCTGCTCGCCGCCTTCTTCCTGCTCGCCGGATGCGCCCGGAACGGGTATGTCACCTTCTCCGGATACGCCCAGGGCGGCACCTACAGCGTCAAGGCGGACCTGACGGGGGTCGGCGTCCCGCACGAGGAAATCGGGGCGGCCATCGATTCCATCCTCACCGGCATCGACTTCAGCCTGTCCGGCTACAACAAGTCGTCCCTGCTGAGCCGCTACAACGCCGGGGAAGACATCACCCCGGACCGGTATTTCACCGAGATCCGCGCCCTGTCGGAACGCTACAAGGCGGAGACCGGCGGCGCGTTCGACGTCGCCGCGGCCCCGCTGTTCGACATCTGGGGCTTCGGTTTCACCGCGGACAGCCTGCCCGACCCGCAGCGCGTGGCGGAGGCACTGGCCCTCTGCAAGGAGGAGAAAACCCTGAACTTCAACGCTATAGCCCAAGGATACACCTGCGATGTCGTGGCGGGCTATCTCCACTCCCTCGGCGTGAAGGACATGCTGGTGGACATCGGGGAGATCTTCTGCGAAGGGCACAACCCCGCCGGCCGGGGCTGGACGATCGGGGTGGACAACCCGGTGGACGGCAACGACACGCCCGGCGCGGACATCCGGGGCGTCTGGGAGTCGGACGGCGGCGCCTGCGGCATCGTCACCTCCGGCAACTACCGCAAATTCTATGTCAGGGACGGGAAGAAATACGCCCACACCATCGACCCCCGGACGGGCTATCCCGTGACGCACGGCCTGCTGAGCGCCACGGTCGTCGCCCCCACGGCCGCCGAGGCGGACGCCCTGGCGACGGCCTGCATGGTCCTCGGCCCCGAGGCGGCCCGGGAGCTGATCCTCTCCCGCCCGGAACTCGAAGGCTACCTGATCACCGGGGACGGGAGCTGGATGTCGGACGGCTTCGCCGCCCGGGCCCGGTAAGGAGATTTCCGCGAAATTGATTATATTTGCATTTTGTCACATTAACCGTATTTATGGAACACAACGATATTTCCCAAGCACTGGACTACAATACTTCCCGGGAGCGTCTCGCCATGCCCGAGTACGGCCGCAACGTACTCAGGATGGTGGACCAGCTCCGCGAGATTCCCGACCGCGCCAAGCGCACCGAACAGGCCTACGCCGTGGTCAAGGTGATGGAACTGCTGAACCCGCAGGTGCACAGCCAGGAAAACTACGCGCACAAGCTCTGGGACCACCTTTACATGATCGCCGGATACGACCTGGACGTGGATTCGCCCTGGCCCTGCCCGGTGGCGGAGGAGTTCACCACGGATCCCGTCCCCATCCCGATGAAAGGCTCCAAGATCAAGGCCTTCCACTACGGGCGCAACATCGAGAGCATCATCAACCTGATCTGCGAGCAGCCCGAAGGCGAGGTGAAGACCGAACTGATCCGCTCGCTGGCCATCTACATGCGCCAGCAGTACCTGATCTGGAACAAGGACAGCGTGGCCGACGAGACCATTTTCGCCGATATCGAGAAGCTTTCCGGCGGCCGCATCCAGGTCCCCGAGGGCATCAGCCTCAGCAAGATCGCGGGCGACGCCAATTTCTCCCGCCCCGGCATGGGCATCAACGTGGGGCAGCCCGGCAGCCAGCGTAACAAGCAGCGCAAGAACTTCAAACGCTCCTACAAGAAGAAATGAGATTCAGAATCTGGAAATCCTGGGACGAAGAGGAACGGGCGGCGGCCGTGCGCATAGCGGGGCTGTGCGTCGCCGCGCTCACGCTCTTCATTTTCATTTCTACCTTCTCCTATCTTTTCCACTGGCGGGAGGACATGAGCCTGCTGGGCGACCCGGCCGCGATGGACGCGAGCCGCGCCGTGGGCAACGTCGCCGGCAAGCTCGGCTTCCGGACCGGCCACCTGCTGGTGTGCGACCTCTTCGGCCTGGGCAGCTTCTCGCTGCTCATCATCCTGGCGGCCGTCTCGGCGCGCCTGCTGGCGCACCGCTGGTTCAATTCCCTGGTGAAGACCACCCTCATCGCCCTGTTCGGCGCCTTCTTCACCTCGCTCGTGCTGGCTTTCGTCGGCAGGATCGCGGGGCTGCAGACGCTGTTCGGCGGCGGTCTCGGCGGCCGTTGCGGCGCCTCCGTGGTGCAGTGGAGCGAAAACCTCTTCGGCCCCATCGTCACGGGCCTGTTCATCGTTATCCTGATGGTGGCCTTCCTCTTCTTCGCTTCCAAGCGCTTCAACCGCTGGTTCGCCTCCATCGGCGTCAGGAAACCGAAGCCGGAACCGGAACCCGAGCCCGAACCGGAAGTGCCCGAAGAGCCCGTGCTGCCCGATCCCGTAGAAACGGAACCGGTGGAGCCGGAACCCGCCGTCCAGCCCGAACCGGCCGTCGCGGCCCTCGCCGCGGAGCCGAAGAAGAAACCGGAAAAGAAACAGCCCGAGCCCGGCACCGGAGATCAGGGAGGCGGGTTCGAGATCGTCCAGGACGAGGGGCTCGAAGCCGAGAACGTCGAGGACCTCAAGCCCATCGACAACCGCCTGGATCCGCCGGACGGCCTCCCGAAATACAAGTTCCCGTCCCTGGACCTGCTGGAGAGCTATTCCAGCGGCCGCCGGGAGGTGTCCACTGAGGAACTCACCCGCAACAACAACAAGATCCGCGCGGCGCTGGCCAACTACAAGATCCAGGTCAACGACGTCAAGGCCATCGTGGGCCCGACCGTCACCCTCTACAAGGTCTACCCCGCCCCGGGCGTGAAGATCGCGGACATCAAGAAACTCCAGGAGGACATCGCCCTGTCGCTGAACGCCAAGGGCGTGCGCGTGATCACCCTGTCCGACGCGGTGGGCATCGAGGTGGCCAACGACTATTCCTCCATCGTCCCGCTGAAGGCGCTGCTCAACGACGACTCCTTCCGGAACAGCAAGGCGGACCTGCCCGTCGCCATCGGCTACACGATCACCCAGAAGGTGCGCGTGTTCGACCTCGCGGACGCCCCGCACCTGCTCATCGCGGGCGCGACCAAGCAGGGTAAGTCCGTGGGTCTCAACGTCATCGTGTCCTCGCTGCTCTACAGCAAGCACCCTTCCGAGCTGAAGTTCGTCTTCATCGACCCGAAGATGGTCGAGTTCTCCGCCTACGGCCAGCTCCTGAAGCACTACCTCGCCGTGCTGCCCGACGCCGCGGACGAGGACGACGAGCGCGCCAACGCCATCGTCAAGAAGCCCAAGGACGCCGAGAAGATCCTCCGCTCGCTGTGCACCGAGATGGACGACCGTTACGAACTGCTGAGCAAGGCGGGCGTGAACAAGATCACCCTGTACAACGAGAAATACAAGGAGCGCAAGCTCCGCCCGGACCACGGGCACCGCTTCCTCCCCTACCTCGTGGTGGTGGTGGACGAGTACGCCGACCTCACGATGACCACCGGCGCCGCCCCGGAGGCGCGCGCCGCCTCCCGCAGCATCACCAATTCGATCATCCGCCTGGCCCAGAAGGGCCGTGCCGCGGGCCTGCACGTGATCCTTGCGACCCAGCGCCCGTCCGTGGACGTGATCTCCGGCATCATCAAGAGCAACTTCCCGATGCGCATCGCCTTCCGCGTGGCCTCCCGCGTGGACTCCACGACCATCCTCGACGCCCCGGGCGCCGAGAAACTGATCGGCCGCGGCGACATGCTCTTCTCTGCCGGCATCGAGTCCGAGCGCATCCAGTGCGGCTACATCAGCGGCGAGGAGATCGACGCCGTGACGGAGTTCATCGGCTCACAGACCGGCTACGGCCGCTGCTACAACACGCCTTATTACCTCCCGTCCCCCGAAGAGGCGGGGCCCGAGGGCGGCGAAGGCGGCGGCATGGTGGACATGGCCAAGATCGACGAGCGTTTCGAGGAAGCCGCGAAGATGGTGGTGATCAGCCAGCGCGGGTCCACCTCCGACCTGCAGCGCAAGCTCGGCATGGGGTACGCCAAGGCCGGGCGCGTGATGGATCAGTTGGAGGCCGCCGGCATCGTGGGACCGCAGGAGGGCTCGAAGCCCCGCCAGGTCCTCATCCCGGACCTCAACTCCCTGCAGCCCATCCTGGATTCCTTCCTGCACCGCTAGTATTTCTTTTGCGGACACTGCTTACGGGCAGCGGCAGCCGCTGCCCGGTGCTAAGTTCTAATAAGTCGACGAGGGGATCGTAACCTGGTAGGTTTTGGCGGACTTGTTGGTCAGATGGTCGCTGCGGAGCCAGAGATTGGCTTCCTTCAGGAAGAAATAGGTGGTGCCGTGCTCCTCCGCGAAATCCGTGAAATTGGGAATGGGACCGCTGACGGAGACGGTCTCCTTCGGCGTCAGGACAGGATAATAGTCGTCCTCTTCCAGGTGGAAGCCGAAGGCCTCGGGATTCTCGAAAAACATCTTGGCCACCAGGATGCGGAACATATAGCGGGATGTTTCTGTAACGAGGAAAAGGTCCATCGCCCGCTTCTGCCGCTGGTCCGACAGGCGCTTGGAGATGCCGCCCTGGCCGGCGTTGTAGCTGGCCGCGACCGTCATCCAGTCCCCGAACTTGGCATACGCCTCCTTGAGGTACTTGCAGGCGGCCGTGGTCGCCTTCTCGATGTTGTAGCGCTCGTCCACCTCGTCCCCGACTTCCAGGCCGTATCCGCGGCCGGTGGCCTTCATGAACTGCCACAGCCCGGCCGCGCCCGCCGTGGAGTAGGCCTTGGGATCCAGGTTGCTCTCGATGGCCATCAGGTACTTCAGGTCCTCGGGAATGCCGTTCTTCTTCAGGATGGGCACGACCTGCGAGAAGATGCGCCGGGAGCGCTTGAGCATCAGCAGGGAGTTCGTGTGGCCATAGGTGAAGGTAATCAGCTCCCGGTCCATCCGCTCATAGAGGTCGGGACGGTCGAAGCGGATGGTCTCGCCGGCGAATTCGATGAATTCCGGCACGTGGGGCGACTGGAAATGGATGTCTTCCGGGATATAGACGTACTGCGCGCCGGCCCTGGCAGGCATCAGGATGCAGCAGGCCAGCAAGAGAAGGTGGGCTAACGGTCGGTTCATGGCACAAAGATGCAAAAAATCAGCGTAAATCCGTAACCACCCAGGAAGAATCCAGGGCGGAGACGTCGAATACGAAGACCGACAGGTCCTCGGACAAAGGCTGATACTTCACCTCGGAGAGCTTCAGCTCCGTCAGGGAATCGCGGTAGGGCAGGAGTTCCTCCAGCCCGCCGGAGGTCTCGATGTACACCTCCTTCGACTGCGGGTCCACGGTCCAGCGGGTGGTGCCGTCGCAGTAGATTTCCATGCCGTTTCCGCTGGCACGGTAGCAATCCCCCTGAACGGTCAGGGTGCCGGACAGCTTCAGCGGGGTGTCCTGCGTGAAGGTGCAGTCGTAGTGCAGCGAGATGCGGTCGGTGCCCAGATGCGAGGCGATCTCGGCGACCTGCTGCGAGGAAAGCTGGGCGGCCGCCGTCAGGGGCAGCAGCAGGGCCAGCAGGGGCAGCAGGGGCAGTATCCATCTTTTCATCATACTTCTACGGTTTTATCGTCTTCCACGTACCAGATATACGATCCGCGGATTTCATAGCCAAGTTCGTGCCACAGCCGGGCATAGCGGCGGACCTGCCGGCGGTAGCCCTCCTCTTCCTGGCCGAACTTGTAGTCCACGATCACGGCTTCGCCGCCCCGGAGGACGACGCGGTCCGGGCGTTCGACCCGGCCGCCGGCGTCGAAGACATCCTGTTCGTTGACCACCTGCACCCCGTCTGCCGTCTGCGCCGGGAACCATTCGGGATGCGCGGCGATGCGCGCGCGGAGCAGCGCACGGGCCGCTTCCCCGCCGGCTGAGTCCAGCCGGCCGTCCCGCACGGCGGCGTCCACCGCCCCGTCCAGGTCCGCAGGTACCTTCACCCCGGACAGGATGTCGTGCAGGACGATGCCGCGCAGGCGCGCGGAGGCGTCGGGCCCCGTGGCTCCGTCCGGGCCGAAGAAGTCCGCGGCGTCGGCGGAGGGCGAAAGCCGGTCGCCGAGGGGGATGGACGGATATGCGGCCGGGAAAACCTGCGCGCAGGCTTCCTCCTTCCGCTCCATCCGGGTGAAATCATAGGGCTCCCCGCTGCAGTAGACATCCATTCCCCCGAGGAAAAGGTACAGGATCTCGGCAAAGTTGCCGGGCTCGGCTTTTTGCTTCTTCATCGCCTCGCGGAAGCTCTTCGTGGCCGTTTTGGCGATTACGTGCAGGCTCTTCTCCGCCCGCGTCATCGCTACGTAGAACAAGTTGATGTTGTCCACCAGCTGCATGCGGCGCTCATAACGGACCGCCTCCGCGAAGTCACTCTGCTCCGCGATGGAATCGAGGAGGACCGGATAGATGCCGCCGGCCGCTTCCTTCAGGGCGGTCACGTCCGGGTCGAGCCGGCACCAGTGCGTCCCGGCCTTGTACAGGCCCACCTTCTCCGCATAGGGGAAGATCACGTGGGGGAACTGCAGGCCCTTGGATTTGTGGATGGTAAGCACGCGCACCGAGGTGGCGTCGTCCGGCGATCCGATATAGATCGTCTCCCGCTCCTCCCACGCCTTGAGGAAGTAGCGGAGGTTGTTGCCGTTGGTCCGGGTCCAGTCCTGCAGTTCATCCATGAAGGCCTGCACGAAGAGGATCTGCCCTTCGAAGAAAGCGGGGTCCCAGGCCTGCAGGGAACGGATCAGCTGTTCGCAGAAGTCCACCAGCGAATGGTACTGTGACGGGTATTCCAGCTCCATCGAACGGGCCAGGAAGCTGCCGATCGTGTCGTCCGGATTGTCGTAATGGCGGAGCAGGGAGATCAGGCGCCGGACCGCGGGCGAGGCCTTCAGGTCCAGCGAGTCGTCGGAAATGACGGGGATGCCCTCCGCGATCAGGCAGGCGGCGAGCCGGGCACCCTCCTGCTTGTTGCGCACCAGGATGGCGATGTCGTTCCACCGCGCGCCGGCCCCGTGCGCCGCACGGACCGATTCCAGCACGGCGGCGTCCTGGTCGTCGCAGTAGCTGACCTGCACGAAGCCCCGCTGCTTCTCTTCCTTCCGCATCACCTCCGGCTTTTTCTCGGCATAGATCCGCTCCAGGCCCAGGCGCTGCGAGGCGAAGGTGAAGAAGCGGTGGTTGAAGTCCACCACCTCCTCCGTGCTGCGCCAGTTGCCCTCCAGCGGCTTCACGGTAGCCTGCGGGAACGCCCGGAGCACCTCCTCGCCCAGCAGCCGCCAGTCGGAATCGCGGAAACGGTAGATGCTCTGCTTGATGTCGCCCACGACCAGGTTGTCGCCGCCGTGCGACTCGCTCTCCCGGAGCAGCGGCAGGAAGTTCTCCCACTGGATGTTGGAGGTGTCCTGGAACTCGTCCAGCAGGAAATGCTCGAAGCGCACGCCCAGTTTCTCGTACACGAAAGGCGCGTCGGACCCGGCGATAATCTCCCGCAGGAGCGTGTTGGACTCGTCCAGGCACATCAGGTTCTTCTCCCGGAGCAGGGCGTCGAAGGCCCGGTAGAACTCCCCGGCGAACCCCAGCTGGAAAAGCATCCGGTCCAGGATCCACGCCGTGCAGTACGGGCGGTAGGACGCCTCCTCGAACAGTTCCTCCAGCCCGGGGTTGGCCTTGATTACCCGGATCTTGTTCTTCGGGGAGATGATCTTCCCCTTCTCCACCGGGAAGCCCAGCGTCCGGGCGCGCTCCGTGAAATCGCGGATGACGCCCCGGCACTCCCGGCGGATGCGTTCGAGCCGTTCCTTGCCGAACGCTTCCGTCTCGGAAATGCCGTAACGCTGCACCAGGTCGCGGTGCTCGTCGTTCTTCAGCAGCAGGCCGACCTCCTTCAGGCCGGCGTCCAGGGAGAAACGGTCTCCCTGCGAAAGGGTCTCCTCCAGCGCGGAGCGTATCCATTTCAGGAGCTGGGTGTCTTCCTCGGTCAGCGAATCCAGGATACGGTCCATCGTCTCGAGGATCAGCGCCTCCTTGTCCAACTCGATCTGGTAGTCGGCGAACTGGCCGAGTTCGCGGGAGAAGGCTTTCAGCGTCCGCTGGAAGAAGCGATCGATGGTGCTGACGGAAAAGGCGCCGTAGTCGTGGAGCAGTTCCGTCAGCCGCCTTTTCGCGCGGGGATCGGTCTTCGCGAGTTTCGCGAGGTCCTCCAGGATCCGGTTCTTCATCTCCGCGGTGGCCTTGTTGGTGAAGGTAACGGCCAGGATGTGGCGGTGCCGGTCCGGCGCCCCGTCCTTCAGCAGCAACTCCACGTAATGCTTGGAGAGGTGGTAGGTCTTTCCCGACCCGGCGCTGGCTTTCAGGATCTTCATCGTCCGCAGATGTTTTTGAAGTCACACCAGGCGCAGGACTTCGTGTCCTGCGTCCGCCGCCAGGGCTTCTCCAGGTCGGAGATCTCGGCAAGCAGGTCTGCGAGCCGGCCGTCCATCAGGTCCAGGAAGCGACGGCTGAGCGAAACGTTCTCCACCTCCCGGATGAACAGGCGGGCGGGCTGGTAGACGGAATTCTGGAGGGTCCACCCCCGGAAGGCCGGATCGTCGGCGATGTACCGGTCGTACAGATAGAGCTGGAGGGCGATCTTGGGCCGCTTGGCGCCGCTGTCACCGAACAGGGCCTCCACCACCGCCTCCGCATTTCCTTCGTCGATCAGGAAGTCTTCGTCCGTCACCCGGCCGGTCTTGTAGTCCAGCACGCGGAGTTCTCCGGGCCGGATGCTGTCCAGGCGGTCGAGCACGCCCCGGAAGCGGAAGCCGCCGATGGTGGCGTACCGGTCCAGTTCGAGCCCCAGGATGCGGAAACCCTCCACCCCCTGTTTCTCCAGGTATTCGATGTCGCGCAGGACGGCCTGCCGGACGTAACGGACGATCATGTCGGCGAAAACGATGTTCCGCCCGGCGAGTTCGAAACCGTTCAGTTTTTCCAGGACGCGGCGGCGCACCAGGGCCGGGATGCGCCCGCCCGACAGTACCTGCTTCAGGTAGTCGCGGCTGACGAAGGCGCCCTCGACGGTATAGAGTTCCTCCATCACGCCGTGGAACACGGTGCCGATGTCGTTCGCTTCCAGCGACTCCCGCACCTCGTCTTCATCGCGCAGGCCGCAGACCTTGGCGTAGTAGAACTTCGCCGGGCAGACCAGGTAGTTCTCGAGGGAGGAGGCGGACAGGTTGTGCCGGTGCAGTTCCTCCAGCTGTTCCGCCGTCTTGGGCAGGCTGTCCGCCTCTTCCGGCTTGCTGATCGGGGCCCGGAGGACGCAGCGCGTGACGCGGGCGCCGAAGTGCAGTTCCAGTTGCTTGACGAAGCGGCTCTCTTCCCCGCCCCGGAGCCCCTCCGTGCGTGAATCCAGCAGCAGCCAAACGTGGCCGGCCCGGCGGATCATCCGGTAGAAGTAGTACGCCCAGACGGCGTCCTGATACTCGTAGGTGGGCAGGTCGAAGCCGCGGCGCAGCTCCGCCGGCACGAAGGAAGATGCCACGCTGCGGCGCGGGAAGACGCCCTCGTTGCAGCTCAGCACGATGAGGTTCTCGAAATCCAGGGCGCGCGTCTCCAGCGGGCCCATCACCTGCAGGCCCTTCAGCGGCTCGCCGCGGAACGGCACCGTCGCGGCGGCCACCAACTGCTCCAGCAGGCGGAAATACGTAGCCGGTTTGACGGGAAGTTCGCAATCGGACAGGCGCCCCACGGCGAGGTAGTAATCCCGGACGAAATCCAGCTCCAGCGCCATCCCGGGCACTTCCCGCAGCCGGGCGCCCAGGTCGGCGAGCAACTCGCGCTGGTAACTTTCCAGTGCGCGGATTGCCTGCGGGTCGCTTCCCGCGGGCGCCGTCGCCACCGGCCGGAAGATGCGGTCGAACACCGGCAGGCCGGTCAGTTCGGACACGGGGATGTAGTAGCGCGCCTTGGCGCGGACTTCGGCCGCGCGCCGGCGCCCTTCTTCCCCGGCCAGGGTCTTGAAAATGCTGTTGGAGAAGATGGCCCACACGGGACGGTGGTAGAAGTACCACGCCCCGTCCTTCTCGCGCAGGTGCAGCTGCAGGGCGGCCACGTCCGCCATCAGGGCGCTCAGCGAACTTCCGCCCATCGGGTAGCCCATCGTCACGTTGATCTCGGAGATCCGCTCCGGCAGGGAGTTCAGCACCGGCAGGAGCAGCCCCTCGTCGGGCAGCACGACGGCCGTCTCGATGCCGCCGGCGCCCAGCCGGTCCAGGATGGCCGGGACCTGTTTAGCCTGGCCGACGCCCGAGGGCACGCTCAGCACGCTGATTTCGGGCACCCCGAGACCCTCCGGATCGGGTTCGAAGGCCTGGGGGAACTCCAGGACGTTCTCCGACAGGAATAGGGACGCCTTGTTCGCCGGATCGCTGATCCAGCCCGGACCGTAATCCCAGCAGAACTCCGCTAGACGGGCGTCCCGCAGGCGACGCATCAGGCGTTTCTCACATTCATTCAATGCATTGAGCCCCACGAAGACGAAGCGCCGCACAGTTCCGAACGCATCCGGAAGCAGGTCGGCGACGGACCCTTCAGAGAGGCGCTCCGCCAGTTCGCGGTACACCATCCCCTCGTAGGCCATCCCCTTCTCGCGCAGGCGCGCATGAAAAGAACGGTAGAGCGGCAGCAGGATGTCCCAGATGCGGCGGAACTCCTCCTTGTACCGGCCTCCCGAGCTGAAATGCGTCAGGAAGGCCCGGATCGCCTGCTCCTGCCGCTCGTCCAGCCAGGAGAAGTCGTCCTGCAGGGCACGGAAATCCGCGATGTTGGTAAAGAGTTTCTCCGGATCCACCAGGTATTTGTCCACGTCGTCGAAGTCGGACAGCAGCACCCCGCCCCAGAAGATGAATTCGTCCAGCGGCTCCGCCTTTTCCCCATAAAGCGGCTTGTAGCAGTCATACAGGGTGAGCAGGAGATGCACCCGGTCGGTCTCCCGCGCCCCGCAGAGCCGGTAGAAGAAGTCGTTCATCGTGTACAGGGACGGCACGCGCATCGGACGGCCCGCCCGGGCTACGCACTCGCCCAGGTACTTGCGGAAAAATGCCACGGCACGCCGGTTCGGGAAGATGAAGCACAGGTCTTCAACGTCCCCTGCGGCATGGTAGTGCCGGGCCACCTGGTCGAGAAACGGAGTCATCGCCCTATTTCAGGATCTCGTACCGGACGGAGGGGAAGGCGGCGGAACCGCCGTCAGCAACGGTATTGAAGTGGTAGAGGCCGAAGCGCACCCCTTTCCAGAAGCCATAGTCGACGAAGAACGGTTCGCCGCAGTCCACGAAGGACCTGCCGTCCAGGCTGTAGGAGAAACGGTAGCTGCACGCCGGAATGTCGTAGTGCAGGCGCAGCAGGACCTTCTTGCCGCGAAGCGTTGCGACGGCCGTTTCCTGCCGGTCGTCCGAAAGGGTCAGGCTCACCTTTCCGTCCCGCTTCGTCACCCCGAGCCGGAAGCTGCCTCTTCCCAGGCAGGCCAGGCCGGCGCATCCGCCCTCCGCGAGGAGGCCGAAATCCAGCTCCGCGGTCACTTCGCTTTCATAGCCCAGCACCCGCTGGGTCAGGGTGTTGCGGGCTGTCCAGAAGTTCTCCGCCTTCAAGGCGTGCAGGGTCAGCGAGCCGGGCCGCTCCGTGAGCGACCAGGCGGAATCGACGGGATTGTGGTTCCACTGCCACTGGGGCGAGAGCGCCGCGCCGGAGAAGTCGTCGCCGGTCTGCGGCCGCCGGACGCCCTTCGAAGGGAGGGGCGAGGTCCAGACCTTCACCGGTTCGCCGATTCCGTTGCGGTCGATGTCCACGCCGATCACCGGCCAGCCGTCTTCACTCCAGTGCATGGGCTGCAGATGCACCACGCGGCCCAGGGCGCCCGCCCGCTGGAAATGGAAGAACCACCACCGGCCGTCCGGCGTGTCCACGATGGCACCTTGGTGCGGGCCGTTGACATCGGTGGAGCCGGTCTCCAGGACCACCTTCTTCTCGTAGGGGCCGTAAATGTTTTTCGAGCGCAGGACCGTCTGCCAGCCGCCCTCCACCCCGCCTTCCGGGATGGACAGGTAGTACCAGCCGTCGCGCTTGTGGATCTTCGTTCCCTCGGCCACGGGGCCGGTATAGACGGTCACGCCCTCGTCCAGCAGTTCCCGCCCGTCGGCGCTCATCTTGTGGATGATGATGGGCCCCGCGCCATGCCGGCTGCGGCCCAGATAGGCCTGGCCGTCCTCGTCCCAGAAGGGGCAGGGATCTTCCCATTTGGGAACCGCCTTCACGCAGTGCAGCGGGCTCCAGGGGCCTTCCGGCCGTTCGGCCTGCGTCATGAATAGCCCTTCGTCGGGCGTGCAGAAATAAATCCAGAACTTCCCGTCGTGCCAGCGGATGGCCGGCGCCCAGGACCCGCCGGCATAATGGGCGTTGGCGTCCCAGCCGGGCAGGTCGAAGCGGTCGTACACCTGCGTGACGATGCGCCAGTTCACCAGGTCCTCCGACTCCAGGATCTGCATCCCGAGGAAGTGGAAGTCGGAAGCCACCATATAATATTTCCCCCCCACCCGGATCACGTCCGGGTCGGACCAGTCCCCGTTCAGCACGGGATTGACGTAGGTGCCGTTGCCCTGGTCTCCCCAGGACACGGGCCGCTCCTGCGCCCGGACGGACGCCAGGGAGGCCAGCAGGCACAATAGGACAGGTAAAAGGCAGCGACGCATAGTATTCACGGCTTTATTCCTCTCCCAGGAACATCGGATCCCAGGCGGGGAGCATGACGGGCTTCTGGTCCAGCATCTTCATCACGTCGGCGGGGACGAACTGCTTCTCCACCACGAGGCGGAACATATATTCGTCGAACCACTCGTCGGTCATGATGATGTTGCCCTGGAAGCCGGAAGTCGCACCCCAGCTGTTCTCCACCATCCATTTCTGCGGGACGCCGTCCTTCAGGTCCACCGCGATGAGGGTCATCGCGTGCGAGGAACCGCTGGCGTGCGTCATCACGCGCTCCCGCTTGTCCATGGACAGGTCCACGCCCAGCAGGGATTCGTAGTCGAAATTATTCAAGTCCGCCACGCCTTTCGCGCGGTCGAGGAACTTGGCGACGTCGCAGGAGAAATACATCGCCTTGTTCGCCTTGATGGAGGCGACGGCCATCTCCTTGATGCGCTCGACCGGAAGGTTGACATAGAGCCAGTTCTGTCCGTCGTAGAGGTGGCGGTCATACTGGATCTCATACACCTTGCCGTACTCGCGGCAGGGGTCGTTCATCAGCATCACGTAGTCGTGCTCCAGGTCGTAGCCCAGCAGTTCCCGGTAGAAAGCCTGCGGGGTGTAGATCTTCCCCTTCCAGGTGAACTCGGCCGGGGGGACGCCCAGGCACAGCGCGAGGACGTGATAGACGTCCGTGAGCATCTCGGTCTTCCGGGCCTGCAGCCAGGCCGGAAGGTCCTTCTCCTTCACGCCGGCGGGGGTCTCGCGCAGCTTCAGGCCATCGCGGCGCAGCAGGGTCTTGAGCTGGGTCGCCATGGCGGAAGTATTGTTGGCCGAGAGCGTCTCGGGCATCACGTTCGCGGGCACCACACCGTATTTCATCACCAGATTGGCCACGCCCGTGAAGGTGCCGCCGTCGCTGATGGGATTGCTGAACAGCCAGTCCACCTCGCGGTCGTCGAAAGGCTTGTCGCGGGTGTCGATGACGGCCTGCAGGAAGAGGTTCGCCTTCTCCAGCTGGTCGTAGAAGAAATTGTAGTTCTGCGAGAAGCGGAAGTCGCCCAGGCCGTGCTTGTCGGCGGCCGCGGCACGCAGCACGTTCAGGCCCGTGAAGAGCCAGCAGCGGCCGGAGGACTTCTGGTCGGTGATGCCCCAGGTCTTGACGCGGTCGGAGAACTCCGTGTCGATCATCGCGGCGTTCTCCGCGTTGGCGGACAGGACCGTGATGGCGGTGGTGTTGAGGGCGTTGCGGAGGGCCTTGTCGGCCGGGGTCCCCTCGTAGCCCTTGCGGATCTCGGAGAGCATCTGCGGGGTGATGCTGCCCTTGGACTGGGCGGCGGCGCCGATGCCAAGGAGCGTCAGCGCAAGCAGGGTGAGCGTTTTCTTCATATCGGTTATTGATTATTTGCGGAGGATGATGCGTTCGATGCGGCGCGGAACCGACGTCAGGATCTCGTAGGGGATGGTTCCCAGCAGGCCGGCGAGTTCCTCCACGGTCGGATCCTCGCCGAAGATGGTCACGGTGTCGCCGGGGCGGACCGGAATGCCCGTGACGTCGATCATGCACATGTCCATGCAGATGTTGCCGATCGTGGGGGCGCGGTGGCCGTTCACGCTGAAGGAGGCGGCCCCGCAGCCGAAATGGCGGTCCAGGCCGTCCGCATAGCCCACCGGGATGGTGGCGATGACGGTTCCGGTGGGGGCGACATGGCCGTGGCGGCCGTAGCCGATGGTGCCGTCCTCCGGGCCCAGTGTCTTGACCTGCAGCACCTTGACCTTGAGGGACGCCACGGGGGCGAGCCGCACGCCGGGCAGGGCGCTGATCCCGTAGATGCCGATGCCCAGGCGCACCATGTCGTGCTGGAACTGCGGGAAGCGCTCGATACCCGCGGAATTCAGGATGTGCCACATCGGTTTGTAGCCGATGGCGTCGGTGACGGCCTGCGCATTCGCCTCGAACATCGCGATCTGCCCCAGGGTAAAAGCGTCTTCCGCGGGGTCCTCGGCGGCGGCGAGGTGGGAATAGACGGACTTGACGCGCACCTCCCCGTGTTCCTTCAGGAAATCCAGCAGGGCGGGCAGTTCGGCGGTCATGAATCCCAGGCGGTGCATCCCCGTGTCCAGTTTGATGTGGACCGGGAAATCCCGCACACCCCGGCTGCGCAGCTCCGCGCACAGGGCCTCCAGGGTATAGAGGTTGGGGATGCCGGGCTCCAGGCGGTTATCGATGATCTCCGGGAAGAAGTCCGTGCCGGCGGTGAGCACCAGGATGGGCAGGGAAATACCGCTGCGGCGCAGCTCCACGCCCTCGACCGGCAGGGCGACCGCCAGGTAGTCGGCTCCCTCCCGCTGCATCATCGAGGCGAACTCCACGGCGCCGTGGCCGTAGGCGTTGGCCTTCACGAGTACCAGCAGTTTCGTCGCGGGCTTCAGCAGGCCGCGGAAATAACGGTAATTGCTCCTGCAGGCCGGCAGGCGCAGTTCCAGACGCGAAAAGTCATTTTCCCCTTTGGACATACAATTTACAAATATACGAAAAAAACAAAAACGCCGGCCTTGACAGCTAGCGTTTTTGTCTCTGCGGGACCTGGATTACCAGCGGTCCTCGGAAGAAACGGTGAGCTTCTTGCGGCCGTGGGCGCGGCGGGACGCGAGGACCCGGCGGCCGTTCGGCGTGCTCATACGCTCGCGGAAGCCGTGCTTGTTGACACGCTTGCGATTGGAGGGTTGGAAAGTCCTTTTCATATCTTCTATTTTTTAGTTTTCAAAATTTGGGAGGGCAAAGGTAATCTTTTCCGATTTCAATTACAAATTTTTCTGCAAAATATTCATCTTTCAGCCATTCTGCGATCTTCCAGACGCGGATCCGGCCGGGCTCGACCCGGCATTTCCGGCTCAGTTCCGCAATCTCCGCGGCCACGTCTCCCCCCTTCAGGTACAGGATGCCGCGGCTGAATTTCCCCTTTACCCAGGGATAGAAATTGTCCAGCGAAGTGACGGCGCGGGAGACCACCCAGTCGAAGGGGCCGGGCAGCGATTCCGCCCGCGCGTTGACGCAGGTCACGTTCTGCAGCCCGAGTCCGTCCGCGACCGCCTGTGCCACCCGCACCTTCTTGCCGATGGAATCGCAGAGGGTGAAGTGCGCGCCCGGGAATTCCACCGCCAGCGGGATGCCGGGAAAGCCGCCCCCGGTGCCCAGGTCCAAGACCTGGGCTCCCCAGGCTGTCACCCCCTGCACCCCCTCGAGGGGGATGGCCGGATAATCGCTGTCGCGATCCGGCGCCCACGCACCACTGCCAGGACAAGCGGACCACCTGTCGGCATCTGCCGGGTAGAAACGTCGCAGATATTCCGCGATGGCGAGCGAATGGAGGATGTGGTGTTCGTACAGGGCGTCGACGTCCTTGCGGGACACGACGTTGATCCGTCCGTTCCATTCCCGGTAGAGCGAAATCATCGCTGCGTATTCTTCTTTCGTCTTCATCTGGAGAGAGGCAAAGGTACGAAAAAAAAGCTTATCTTTGTGGTCTATGATGCACTTGATCCTTCAGAGCTCCCCCATCAAGGAAGAGCAGATCCTCAGCCGGGCCGACTCGGCCAGGGTGGCCTGGCAGCAGTTCAGCGAAATGCTCGCCGCCGACCCCGGCACCGCCCTGCAGCAGCTCGGCCAGAAGGCGGTCCAGTTCGGACTCAAGCTCCTGGCCGCCCTGCTCATCTACATCGTGGGAGCGTGGATCATCCGGCGGGTCAAGAAGGGCCTGCAGCACGTGTTCGAAAAACGGAATACCGAGCGGGCGATGGCCACGTTCATCTCCAGCGCCGTCTCCATCCTGCTGACCGCCCTGCTCATCGTCGTGGTCGTCAGCACCCTGGGCGTCAACACCACCTCGATCGCGGCCCTGCTGGCCGCGGGCGGCATGGCCATCGGCATGGCACTCAGCGGCACCCTGCAGAACTTCGCCGGCGGACTGATGATCATGGCGTTCAAGCCCTTCAAGGCCGGGGACTACATCGAGGCGCAGGGCTATGCGGGCACCGTTACCGACGTGACCATCGTGGGCACGCACCTGCTTACCTTCGACAACCGCAAGGTCATCCTGCCGAACGGCGCCCTGTCCAACGGCAACATCGTGAATTACAGCAGTTTCCCCACCCGGCGCATCGACATCACCGTGAACCTCGCCTACGGCACCGACGCCGCCGCCTGCATCGCGAAGCTTACCGAGATCGTCCGCGAGGACCCGCGTTTCCTGGACGGAACCACCCCCGGCGCCAAGGACCCGATTATCGCCGTCCAGAAGCTGGACAGCAGCTCGGTCGTCTTCCTGATCCGCGCCTGGGTGATGACGCCGGACTACTGGCCCGCCTGGTTCGACCTCAACGAACGCATCTACACCGAACTGCCCCTCGCGGGCTTCCATTTCCCGTTCCCGCAGCTCGACGTGCACCTGCACGGGAACCAGCAATAGGACTCCATGCAACGGCTCATCTCCCTCTACCGCGACCGGTCCGGCGAAATGCCGGAGCGGTGCGACCTGCTGCCCCTGTCCGGCAGCGCCCGGAAGTATTACCGCCTGTCCGGAAGCGGCGGCACCGTCATCGGCTGCATCGGCACCAACCCGGCCGAGAACCGCGCCTTCCTCGCCCTGGATGCGCAGTTCCGCGCAAACGGCCTGCACGCCCCCGAGGTGTACGGCGTGTCGGCAGACGGGATGGCGTATCTCCAGGAGGACCTGGGCGGCGGACAGCTCTTCGAACTCCTGAAGCCCGCCGTCCCGGACGGAAGCTTTTCGCCGGAGCAGCTGGACTGGCTGCACGACACGCTGAGCCTGCTGCCCGCGGTGCAGTTCAAGGTGGGCGCGGGCTTCGACTGGAGCGTCTGCTTCCCGGACCGGGAGTTCAACGCCCGGATGGTGGACTTCGACCTCAACTATTTCAAATACGATTTCCTCAAGCTCACCGGTCTGGAATTCAACGAGATCCGCCTGCAGGACGACTTCGACCGCCTGCGCGCGGACGCGCTCGATTTCGAAGGGGACACCTTCATGTACCGCGACTTCCAGGCGCGCAACGTGATGATCAAGGACGGCGAGCCCTGCTTCATCGACTTCCAGGGAGGCCGGCGCGGACCGGTGGAATACGATCTCGCCTCCTTCGTGTGGAACGCCGGAACGCATTTCAGCGCCCCGCTGCGGCGGGAACTGGAGGCGGACTACCTGCGCGCGCTCGACGCGTTCCGCCCGGTGGACACGGAGGCCTTCTACCGCCGCTACCGCCTGATCACGCTGGTGCGCCTGCTCCAGGAAACGGGCGCCTACGGCTTCCGGGGCCTGGTGGAGCGCAAGCAGCTCTTCCTGGACTGCATTCCCACGGTGCTGGGCTGCTTCCGCGAACTGACCGCGGAGCCCTTCCCGCGCTATCCCTACCTGACGGAACTGCTGCAGCGGCTCGCGACGGAGTGGGACGGCCGTACGATCCTGCCCGGAATGGAGGTGGCCCTATGAAAGCGCTGATCTTCGCCGCCGGGCTGGGAACCCGGCTCCGCCCGATCACGGACACGATACCCAAGGCGCTGGTTCCCGTGGCGGACGTGCCGATGCTTTCCCGGGTGCTGTGCAAGTTGCGCGACGCGGGCATCGGGTCGTTCGTCGTGAACGTCCACCACTTCGCGGACCAGATCGAGAAATACCTCTCCGACCATGACTTCGGCGTTCCGGTCGCCGTCTCGCGCGAGCCGGACGGACCGCTGGAGACGGGCGGCGGCATCAAGCGGGCGGCCCCGCTGCTCACCTCGCCGGAAGGCCGCTTCCTCGTGCACAACGTGGACATCCTCAGCGACCTGGACCTGCCGTCGTTCCTGCGGCAGGACGACCCGGAGAGCCTCGCGACCCTGCTGCTGACCGACGCCCCCGCCGACCGCTACCTGCTCTTCGACGAGGGGATGCGGCTCCGGGGCTGGACCAACGTGCGCACCGGCGAGGTCAAGAGCCCGTTCCTGCCGGATTTCGATCCGGCGGACTGCCGGCGCTACTCCTTCTGCGGCATCCACATCGTCTCGGAAGCCGTCTTCGAAAAGATGGCCGGCTGGCCGGACCGCTTCTCCATCATCGACTTCTACCTGAAAGAATGTGCCGCCGGCAGCATCCGGGGCGTGGTGGCGCAGGACCTGCACCTGATCGACATCGGCAGTCCGGAGAAACTTGCGGAAGCCGACCGGGCCGTCCGGGACGGGGCTTTTTGAGATTCTGCCAAAAGTGGTTACCTTTGTAGGTTGTGAATCTGCTGTCGCGCATAGCCTTTCCCGTTGCCGTGACGGCGCTCGCCGCCGCGGGAGCGCTTGATTTCGGCCGCAGCCCCTACACGGTCAGCGGGCCCGGCCGGAGCGTCGCCCCCGTGCAGGACACGGTGACCTACCCGGTGGCCGGCTACAAGCTGCGCCGGACCCTCTCGCTGGAGGAGATCACGGTGCGCGACACCACCTCCGGGGCGGACGAGCCTGCCGACACGATGGCTGTCGCCGCCGACACGGTGGTCCGCCTGAGCCCGCGCGACTCGTTCAAGGCCCAGTTGGACACCTCCCTGTGGGACAAGCTCGACTCCCTCTGGATCGTCGATTCCACCGCCCGGGCGAAGGCCGCGTTCGAGGCCTGGTACGCCGGACTGTCCCGCCAGGAAAGGAGGAAGTATGACCTGGAGCAGAAGACCAAACAGAAGATGGCGCAGGCCGATTCGCTGAAAAAGGTGCACGAGGAGCGGCAGAACGTACGCGACAGCATCGCGGAGACGACGCCCCGCATCCTGGAGACCTACGCCCTGCCCGACTCGCTCCATTACAAGCGGATCGTCGCCTGGACGCTCGATCCCGACTTCGGCAAGCTCGAGCCCTACATCCCCGACACCACCTTCAATTACCGCTTCCACGACTATCCCTTCCTGCGGAATGACGTGAACGGCAGCTGGCTGGGCGTGGCCGGCTCGCCCGTGCAGTCCTACAACTGGTTCCTGCGGGACAACGACGAAAAGGTGGATTTCTACGACGCCTACGCCCCCTGGAGCTATTCGCACCGCACGCTCCCGCACTACAACACCAAGACCCCCTACACCGAACTCGCCTACTTCGGCACCCTGTTCGCCGGCGACGAGAAGGAGTCCGACAACCTCCATCTGTTCACCTCGCAGAACATCACCCCGGCGCTGAACTTCAGCCTGCTGTACGACCGTTATGGGGGAGGCGGCATCCTGGAAAGCGAGGAGACGGCCAACAAGACCGCCGTGGCGCAGGTGAACTACCTCGGCAAGCGGTACACGATGCACGCCGGCTATATCGGCAACACCGTCAGGCGGGAGGAGAACGGCGGCATCGCCGACATCGGCTGGATCCGCGACACCACCGTGGACGGCCGCGACATCCGCGTGAACCTGTCCGGCGCCAGTTCCAAGACGCAGAAACGCACCTTCTTCCTGGACCAGCAGCTGCGCATCCCCTTCAACTTCATCAACAAGATGCGCGCCCGGCGCGACAGCACCTACCGCTTCAACGCGGACAGCCTGGACCGCGACATCACGACCGCCTTCATCGGCCACAGCACCGAGTGGTCCACCTGGACGCGCCGCTATACCGACGCCATTTCCGACGACGCCGGCGCCGCCTTCTACAACAACGTGTTCCGCTACGGCCCGGCCAGCATGGACTCCCTGCGCACGATGCGCCTGGACAACAAGGTGTACCTGCGGCTGCAGCCGTGGTCCAGCGAAGGGGTCGTCTCCAAGCTGGACGTGGGCATCGGCGACTACCTCGAGCACGACTTCGACAGCACCACCGTCCGGCCGACCACGAACGTGGAGAATTCCGTGTACCTGTACGCCGGCGCGGAAGGGCAGCTCCGGGGCAATGCCTTCTGGAACGCCAAGGCCCGTTTCGTGGTCCTGGGCGCCGACATCGGCGACCTGGAGGTGGAGGCGAACGCCGAGTTCCGCTTCTATCCTTTCCGGCGCGCCCGCAAGAGCCCGGTCAGCCTGTCGGCCAGCTTCGGCACCTCGCTGCTGGAGCCCGGCTGGTACCAGGAGCACCTCAACCTGAACCACTTCAGCTGGGACAACGATTTCAACAAGATTTCCACCACGACCGTCCGCGGGCGGCTCGACATCCCCTACTGGAACCTCTCCGCCGACGTGGGCTACGCCCTGCTCGGCAACACCGTCTATTACGACACGCAGGGCATCGCCCGGCAGCACGGTCCCGCGATGAGCATCCTGTCCGCCTCGCTCCGCAAGGAGTTCGTGCTGGGCCCCGTCCACCTGGACCACCGTGCCCTGCTGCAGGTTTCTTCCGAGCCGGAGATCGTCCCGCTGCCCACCCTGGCGCTGAACCTCCGGTATTACCTGCAGTTCGTCGTGCAGCGCGACGAACGGCGGCGCAACGTGATGGTGATGCAGATCGGCGCGGACGCCTACGCCAACACGCCCTGGTACGCCCCCGCCTGGAATCCGGACTTCGGCGTCTTCTACAACCAGGCCGAGCGCCAGTACACCAACGGCCCCTGGTTCGACATCTTCGTGAACGTGCAGTGGAAGCGCGCCTGCGTGTTCATCAAATACCAGAACGCCGGCGGCGGCTGGCCGCTGCTGCACCCCGACTATTTCAGCGCGGACCGCTACATCGTGACGAAGAGCGGCATGGAAGGCCTGAAGTTCGGCGTGTTCTGGCCGTTCTACATCCAGCCCGGCGGACGTTCTTCTTCTGGTACGGGCCGATGAGACGCTACGAACGCATCTGCCTGGCCCTGGCGGCGGTCCTGATCGCCGGCACCGGCCTTCTTTCCCTGCGGCACCGGGAACCGGAAGCCGTCCGGGTCCGGCCCGAGCGCATCCGCGCCGTGCTGGAGCTCGCCCCCCTCGCCGACACGTCCAAGGCCCTCGTCATCGGCTACAACTACGAACTGCTGCGGCGCTATGCCGCCTCCTACGGGCAGCGTGCCGAAATCCGGCTCACGGACCGTGACAACTCGTTCCTGGATTCGCTTCGCGCCGGTTCGGTGGACATCGTCGTGGTGCCTTTCGGGGACAGCCTGGCCGTGGACAGCGTGCTGGTGTCCGCCCCGCTGGACAGCCTGAGCATCTGGCTGATGCGTCACGACGAGCACGAGACGCTGCGCGAGGCGAACGCCTGGATCGCCGCCTGGCACGCCTCGGCGGACTACCCCGCCGTGCGGAGCAGTTTCCTGGACCGCTTCAGTGCCTTCGGCAGCGGCCCCCGGGCGCAGATCTCCCCCTACGACAGCCTCATCCGTTCCCACGCCGATTCACTCGGCTGGGACTGGCACCTGCTCGCCGCGGTCATCTACCAGGAATCGCGCTTCCACATCGAGGCGGTCTCGCCGCGCGGCGCCGCCGGCCTGATGCAGATGATGCCGCGCACCGCGGCGCACTACGGCGTCACGGACCCGCTGGATCCGGAGATGAACGTCGCCGCCGGGGCGCAGCTGCTCGGGAACCTCATCCGGCGCTATTACCAGGTGGGAGACAACATGACGGAGCGCTACAAATACGCCCTCGCGGCCTACAACGCGGGCGTGGGCCGCATCGACGACTGCATCGCGATGGCGCGCCACCTGGGCGTGGACACCGGCTACTGGATCAACATCGTGAACAACGTCCTGCCCGCGATGGCGCAGGAAGCCGTCGTCGCCCAGGCGGGCGTGGTGCGGCTGGGCCCCTTCCGGGGCGCGGAAACCACTTTCTACGTGGACAATACGATCGCGGTGTACAACCGCTTCTGCAGGATTACGCCTTAGCGCGCCGGTGGATGCGGGCCACCAGCGGGTCCGTCAGGCGCATCATCCAACCCGGCAGAACCGCCAGCAGGACGGTGCCCAGGCCGATCACCACGCCTTCGGTGCGGGCCAGCAGCAGGTCTGCCCAGCCGGTGAACCCGCCGGCGCCGAAAAGGTCGCCGAAGAACCACAGGCACAGAACCGCGGCGATCACCACCATCAGGGAATCCATCACCACCTTCACCGTATGGAACTTCCAGTTGAAGGTCTGGGAGAAGGACAGCACCGTCATCTCCGCCGAAAGCATCCAGGCGTTCGCCGCCACTTCGATGCTCACGCCGAACGCTGTCACCAGGGCGGCCAGCAGCGTCAGCCCCACGCGCACCGCAAAGCCCTCCGGATGCAGCCAGGACAGCGCCCACAGGCAGCCGTCTATCAGGTAGCCGAACAGGGCGGAAGCCACGATCTGCATCAGGTAGCGGACCTGGAACTTCCTGCGCCACACGGCCAGCTGGATGAGGATCAGCGAGGTATTGACAAGCAGGGTGAAGGTCCCGACCGACAGGGCCGGGAAACGCAGGTTCAGCACATAGGCGGGGCAGGACAGCGGCGCCGTTCCGAGGTTGGAGATGATGGAAAGCGCCACGCCGAGCGCCACGAACACCAGCCCGACGCTCGCCACGCCGTACCGCAGCAGGATTTCCTTTGTTTTCGCATTCATATCTTTGCAAATATCGGAAATAAATCGGTAAAAGTGTATCTTTGCAGGTTGGTTACGATGAAATGTATTCAATTATAGAAATATGAAAAAGTTATTTGCTATCATGATTCCTGTGATGATGCTGGCGGCCTGCCAGCCCAAGGAAGCGAAGGCTCCGGCCCTGGATCCGACCGACATGGACCTCAGCGTCAAGCCCGGTGACAATTTCTTCCTGTACGCCAACGGCGGCTGGATGAAGAAGAACCCCCTCAAGGCGGAATACGCCCGTTTCGGCTCCTTCGACGTGCTGCGCGAGAAGAACGTGGAAGACCTCAACGCCCTGTTCTCCGAAATGACGGAAATGAACCCGGAGGCCGGCACCATCGACCAGAAGATCGTGGACCTGTACAAGCAGGGCCTCGACTCCACCCGCCTGAACGCGGAGGGCGCCGCCCCCATCAAGAAATACCTCGACGAACTGTACGCCGTTCCTGACAAGAAGGCGCTCGCCGCGCACCTGGGCAAGCTGAACCTCGTGGGCGAGGGCGGTTTCTTCGGCGGCGGCGTGGACGCCGACCTGATGGACAGCAAGACCCAGATCTTCTACCTGGGCCAGGGCGGTCTGGGCATGGGCGACCGTGACTACTACGTGGATCCCGCCAACGCCGAACTGCGCAAGGGTTACGAGGCGATGCTCGCCAAGCTCTTCGCCCTCGCCGGCCTGGACAAGCCGGAGCAGCGCGCCGCCAACGCCGCGGGCGTCGAGGACAAGCTGGCGGAGTTCTCCTGGACCAGCGTGCAGAACCGCGACATCGAGAAGCTCTACAACCCGATGAGCAGCGCCCAGATCTTCAAGGCCTACCCGGGCTTCGATTTCAAGACCTTCTGCGAGGCGATGGGCGTCCCCGTCATGGACAAGGTCATCGTGGAGCAGCCGTCCTACTTCCAGGGCTTCAGCAAGCTCTTCAAGGACACCCCGCTGGACGTCCTGAAGGACTACCTCGCCGGCCAGCTGGTCAGCAGCGCCGCCGGCAGCCTGTCCGATGACTTCTACGCCGCCTCCTTCGACTTCTTCAGCACGCAGATGAGCGGCGTGACCGAGCAGAAGCCGCGCTGGAAGCGCGCGATGAGCGTGCCCAACAGCATCCTCGGCGAGGCCGTCGGCCAGATGTACGTCGCCAAGTTCTTCCCCGAGTCCTCCAAGCAGAAGATGCTCGACCTGGTGAAGAACCTGCAGGTCTCCCTAGGCCAGCACATCGACTCCCTGGAGTGGATGTCCGACGCCACCAAGGCCAAGGCCCGCGAGAAACTGGAGGCCTTCACGGTCAAGATCGGCTATCCCGACAAGTGGAAGGACTACAGCACCCTGAACGTGGACCCGCAGCTGAGCTACTACGAGAACCTGCGCGCCGCCAGCGCCTGGTATGTGCAGGACAACCTGTCCAAGCTGGGCAAGCCCACGGATCCGACCGAGTGGGGCATGACCCCGCAGACGGTCAACGCCTACTACAACCCGACGACCAACGAGATCTGCTTCCCGGCCGGCATCCTGCAGCCGCCTTTCTTCAACCCGGATGCTGACGATGCCGTGAACTACGGTGCCATCGGCGTGGTGATCGGCCACGAGATGACCCACGGCTTCGACGACCAGGGCAGCCTGTTCGACAAGGACGGCAACATGAACAACTGGTGGACCCCCGAGGACCGCGCCGCCTTCGTGGAGAAGACGCACGTGCTCGTGGACCAGTTCGCGGAAGTGGAAGTCCTGCCCGGCGTGAAGGCCAACGGCGAACTGACCCTCGGTGAGAACATCGCCGACCACGGCGGCGTCTCCGTCGCCTGGACGGCCCTGCACAACGCCCTCGGCGGGGTGGATCCCGCCCCCATCGACGGTTTCACCACCGCACAGCGCTTCTTCCTCGGCTACGCCCGCGTGTGGGCGCAGAACATCACCGACGAGGAGCGGGCCCGCCTCACCAAGCTCGACGTCCACTCCCTGGGCGACAACCGCGTGAACGTGACCCTGCGCAACTTCGGCGAGTTCTTCGACGCCTTCGGCATCCAGGAAGGCGACCCGATGTGGCGTCCGGAAGCCGAGCGCGTGCATATCTGGTAATTTCATGAAGGCGGAAGGCTTCATCGCCTCGCGTCTGCGTTTCAAGGAGAAGATGGCTATCGTCGCGATAGCCATCTCTTTCCTTGTGATGATCGTGGCCGTCGCCATCTCCGCGGGCTTCCGCCGGGAGATCCGCGGCAGCCTGTCCGCGGTCACCGGAGACGTGTTGCTGACGAACGCCGCCGCCGACCTGACGGGGGTCAGCGACCCCGTCTGCGCCAAGCCTTCCTATCTGGAAGCGCTCCGGGCCGTGAACGGCGTCGCGCGCATCGATCCCGTCATCTACGCCACCGGCATCCTGCAGACCGGCGGGGACATCCATGGCGTGCTGTTCAAGGGCACGCAGGCGGACACCGCCTCGCTGGGCGTGCGGGTGCCTTCCTCGCTGGCCGCCAGGCTGGGCATCGGGCCCGGCGACGACCTGACCGCCTGGTTCGTGGGCGAGAAGGTCAAGATCCGCAAATGGCACGTCACCGCACTGTACGACAACCCGGTGGAGACGATGGACAGCCAGATCCTGTACGTACCCATCGGGGACCTGCGGCGCGTGGCGGACTGGGGGCCGGACGAGGTCTCCCTGCTGGAAGTGGGCCTGGACGCCCGGCACGGCAGCCGCCTCGCCATCCGGCATGCGGCCGACGAACTGGGCTGGATCGCGGCTTTGAGCGCGCGCGACGACGAGGACCCGCTGCGGGCCGTGGCGGCCACGGAACGCTTCGCCCAGCTGTTCGACTGGCTGGACCTCATCGATTTCAACGTATATGCCATCCTGCTGCTGATGACCGTCGTGGCGGGATTCAACATGATTTCCGGGCTGCTGATCCTGCTGTTCCGCCACGTCTCCACGATCGGCACGCTCAAGACCCTCGGCATGAAGGACCGCTCCATCGCCGGGGTGTTCCTGCGGGTGGGCGCCCGGACCGTGGCCATCGGCATGGCCGCCGGCAATGCGGCCGCCCTGCTGTTCTGCCTGGTCCAGGGCACCACGCACGTGCTCAAACTCAATCCGGAGAACTATTTCGTCTCCTTCGTGCCGGTGCACGTGGACCTGCCCGGCATCCTGGCTGCGGACGCCGCGGCCTTCGCGGGGATCCTGCTTCTGCTGCTGATCCCCACCCTGTTCATCTCGAAAGTCGATCCCGCCCGGACCGTCAAGGCGGAGTAGCTATTCCCGCCAGAGAAGGATGGATCCGATCGTAGCCGAGGGCTTGAACTTCGGATTCTCGATGCGGATGCGCCCGTTCGCGGAGGGCTGCGGCGGATTCACCAGCGACTCACGGGCGGTGCGGAACGCGATCCTGCTGTTCCAGATGTCGTCTTCGATCTGCACCGTACCGTCCATCAGCATCCATACCTGCGGGGCCTCCTCCCCGAACGCAAGGCAGTCACCTATGCGGCCGCCCACGCGGGGCTGCTGCATGCCGTCGTTCTCATAGGCCGTCTTCGCCACGCAGTACTTGGGCGAGAAGACCTCGATGGACTGCACCTGGTCGAACTCCATCTGGATCTGGAGCACGTCCTTGCCGTCCAGTTCCACCAGCCAGAGGTCGCCGCCCTCGGAGTATCTCACGTCATAGCCGACGGGGTCGTAGTCGAAGCGGAGGTCGGGGACGCCCTGGCCGAGCAGGATGCTCCCGAAGCCTTCGGCGTGGATGCAGGGATAGACGTAATCCTCGTTGCGCACGAGTTCCGAGCCGTTCCACAGGTAATCCACGAACAGGGCGCCGTGATAGACGTGCTCGTCAAAGTCCATCGGATCGTTGAGCCGGACCAGCGCGCCGTCGGTGCGCCATTCGTAGTCATACAGGCCGGCCTGCATCACGCCGCGCAGTTCCTCCACGTCGGCTCCCGCCAGGCGGACCAGGTCCTCGAAGTCGTCGCGCGCGGGCGCCGGGTTGAACGGCAGGTCCACCTCGCGGGCGTTCCCCGTTTCCGGGTCGTACTCGTACGCGCGCAAGTATTTGACGGAGGAGACGTCGCAGCCGCCGTTCTCCGACAGGAGCACCAGCACGTGGCCGTCGGCGGAATAGCGGTAGCAGGCCATCTCGAAACCGTCGTAGCAGTCGCCGTCGAACAGGCTGTATTCCAGGTGATTGGTAGGGCCGACAAACTCGACGACGCCGTCGTAGGACTCCTTGAGTTCCGGCTTGATCCGGTCCTTGACACTCTGCGGGGCGAACTTCGCCGTCATGATGTTGTCGCCGAAGATGGAGAAGATCCTGAAGAGTTCGTCGAAGCTGAAGCCCTCGGCGGCGGCCGTCACGTCCGGGGCGGTTTCAGACTCGGCCGCAGCCGCAACCGCAACCGGCTGCGCTTCGCCGGCAGCCTGCCCGGAGGTGCGGGGGCAGCCGGTCACGACGAACACGCCGGCCGCCAGAAGGAGAAGGATTCTCTTTTTCATCTTATACTGTTTATACTTTCGCTTCTCGGAATACCTCCTGGATGGAGGGGTAGGTGTTTTTCAGGTACGGAGGCAGGCTGGAGCGGGCCACCCAGGCGGCGCGCGTGATGTCCTCCTCCCGCTGCGGGGTCAGGTTCACCGGATCGGTGTAGAGCATGTCGTACCACCAGGTGTGCTTGAGGTGCCACACGCCGCCGCGCAGATAGCAGTGGTCCGTCACGCAGATGAGGTCCCGCAGCTCGAGCTGGTCCACGCCGGTCTCCTCCTGCACCTCGCGCAGGGCCGTTTCCCGGATGTCCTCGTCCGCCTCGCGATGCCCCTTCGGAAGGTCCCACAGGCCGGACCGCTGGATCAGCAGGTAGTCCCCGCGCTGGTTGGACACCAGGCCGCCGGCGGCGTCGACCTCGCGGAACTCCGCGCACACGCGCCGGTACATCCATTCGGTATTGTCGGTGGGGATGTAGATGCGGGACAGGGACTGCGACGCCTCGAACATCGCCACGAGGGCGCGGATGCTGACATCCTCGCCGAAGTGGAACTCCACGGCGTTGGGGTCGGAGAGCGCCTGCTCGCCGGGACTGCAGATAATGATGAGCCGCCGTTCGAAATAAATCTTGTGCATCAGAAAATTGCTATCTTTGCATCCGTTGCAAATGTAATCATTTTTACCGACTATGACAGCACATTATACCAGCAAGCACGGCCAGGTGGCCAAGCGCCCCGAGGAAATGTATATGGTCTTCACCGACCTGCGCAATTTCGCGCAGATGATCCCGCAGGACAAGGTCCAGGCGGAGGTCGAGGCCGATTTCGACCATCTGACCGCCACGGTGCAGGGCTTCCGCATCGGCCTGCGCGTGGACGAACGCCAGCCCTACCGGCTGATCCGCCTCGGCAGCGCGGAGTCGCCGGTGGAGTTCGTGGGCGTGCTGCACTTCGAACCTTCCGCGATTCCGGGCCGGACCGATTTCTGGATCGACCTGGACGCCAATCTCAACTTCATGATGAAGACGATGCTCGGCGGCAAGCTGCAGCAGGCGCTCGACAAGATGGTGGACGGCCTCGTGGACGCTTCCGAGGGCCGCATGCCGCAGATGCCGGACGATCTGCGCGGATGATGGAGGAGGCGTCCGTCTCGATCCGCCTGAATCCTTTCAAGGGACTGGCGGGGCCGGAAGGCATCCCGGTCCCCTGGTCGCCCTATGGCCGCATCCTGGCGGACCGCCCCGTCTTCACCCTCGACCCCCTCTTCCACGCCGGCTGTTACTACGTCCAGGACAGCTCCGCGATGTTCGTCGGGCATTGCTTTAGGAAAATGCTCGGCATCTCCCCGTGCAACGGCCAACTGCCTCCCGAAACGTCCTCCTTCGTCGGACCCCACCGCGGCGCTCCGCTTGCGGTCCCCCCTCTTACCGTGCCGAGGGTGGCAGGGTTTCCGGAGGCAGTTGCCGCTGCCACGGGGCAGGTTGAGCGAAGCGAAGTCCGCCTCAGCGGACCGGCCGGGCCCGGGACTTTTGCGCAGCGAAAGTCGGAAAGGGCCTTGAGGCCGCAGGGGGTGACAGGGGGCGGAGCCCCCTTAAAAGGCACAGGTACGGAACCTGTCAAGGTTCTGGACCTGTGCGCTGCCCCTGGGGGCAAAACGACGGACCTGGCGGCGTCGCTGCGGGAGGCCTTCGGCGACGGCTTCGTGCTGGTCGCGAACGAGGTGATGAAGGCGCGCGTGGGCATCCTGGACGACAACGTCGCCCGCTGGGGCGACCCCAACGTGATCGTCACCTGTGCGGACCCGGCGGCGTTCGCGCGCCTCGCCGGCTGGTTCGACGTCATCGTCGCGGACGTGCCCTGCAGCGGCGAAGGCATGTTCCGCAAGGACCCCCGCGCCCGGGAAGAATGGAGCCCGGCGGTGGTGGAACTCTGCGCCGCCCGCCAGAAACGCATCCTCGCGGACGTCTGGCCCGCGCTGCGCGAAGGCGGCCTGCTGATCTACAGCACCTGCACCTACGAAAGCGCCGAAAACGACGAAAACCTGGCCTGGGCCGCCGCAGAGCTGGGCGGAGAGATCCTGGAGCCGGAAGATGAATTCAGGGACGCCGGCGTGCGCCGCACCCCGCACGGGCACCTGCTGGAAGCGGGCGTCGTGCCGGGAGAGGGCCAGTGGGCGGGCGCGCTGCGCAAGACCGCCCCGCAAGCGCTGGCGAAAAACGCCTCCCCGGCGGACCTGCACCCGGTCCGCAGCGGCCTGCGGAAGGGAGAGGCGAAAGGAAAGGACTTCATTCCGGACCCCGACTACGCGTTGAGCATAAAATTTGATAGCAAGGACTATCCGGCCGTGGACGTGGACCGGCAGACGGCCCTGCGCTTCCTCCACCGGGATGCGCTCGTGCTGCCGCAGGCCGCCCCCGGCTACAATGTGATCACCTATCTCGGCCACCCCCTGGGCTTCGTGAAGAACATCGGTTCCCGATGCAACAACCTGCTCCCGAAGGGCCGCCGGATCTTGATGAACGTATGAAAATGAAGAGACTCATCCTCACCTGCCTGGTGCTCCTGGGCGCCTGCGCCGCTTTCGCGCAGGAAACCACGCGGGACGAATACCAGGCCCGTTATGAGCGGCTCGTCCGCAACCTGGGCTACGATGGCGTAGGCATCGAAACCGTGCTCGACCGCTGGGCCGCGGACTATCCCGACGACCCGGCCGTCCACCGGGCCCGGTTCAACTACTATCTTGAGAAGGGCCGCAGCACGGAAATGGTGCCCAAGCCCGGCCTGCGCCGTTTCATGGGCAAGCAGCCCTCGCTGACCCTCAAGGACCCCGACGGCAGCGACGTCCCGTATTTCGAGGAGGACTTCTACGACGAGGAGTTCTTCGGCATGGCGATGCGCGTGCTGGACCAGCAGATCGCCGCGCATCCCGACGAACTGCGCTGGTATGCCCTGAAGATCCCTGCCTTGTGCGCCTACGAAAAGGAGAGCCCGGACATGGCCGTCTCGGAACTGCGGACGCTCATCCGGCGCCAGGCGTCGTCCAAGCCGTCCTGGACGCTGGACGGCGAACCCGCCGATACGGAAATCTTCCAGCAGCTCGTGGGCGAAGTCTGCTACAACTTCTTCCAGACCGGCTCCGATACCAGTTACGAGTATTTCAAGGATATCTCCGAGCAGATGAACAAGCTGTATCCGAAGAATCCGGTCTTCCTGGACAATATCGGATCCTACTGGCAGGTGGCGCGAAACAATGACAAGCAGGCCGAGAAGTTCTACAAGAAGGCCCTCAGGCTCGATCCCGGCGACTACGCCGCCACCCGGAACCTCCAGCTTATCGCCAAAAAGAAGAGCCAGGCCAGAAAGTAACGGCAGCGTGAAACTTTTTGCCATACTCCGCCGTATAAGGAAAGCATGTGCTTTTTCGCGTAAGGTATGAAACTCTCCCAATTCGACTTTGAACTCCCGCAAGAGAAGATAGCCACCGAACTGATGCCCGAGGTCAACGGGCACATCCAGTGGCGCGACGAATGCAAGCTGATGGTCCTCCACAAGGACAGCGGCGAAATCGAACACCGTGTCTTCAAGGACATCATCGACTACTTCGGCAAGGGCGACCGCTTCGTCCTCAACGACACCAAGGTATTCCCCGCCAAGCTGTACGGCAAGAAGGAGAAGACCGGCGCCGACATCATGGTGTTCCTGCTGCGCGAGCTCAACCGGGAGCAGCGGCTCTGGGATGTGATCGTGGACCCGGCCCGCAAGATCCGCATCGGCAACAAGCTCTACTTCGGCGAAGACGAGAGCATGGTGGCCGAGGTCATCGACAACACGACCTCCCGCGGCCGCACCCTGCGTTTCCTGTACGACGGTCCCTACGACGAGTTCAAGGCGGCCCTGTTCGCCCTCGGGCAGACGCCGGTGCCGGAATGGGTGAAGCAGACCCCGACCGAGCGCGACGCCGAGGAATTCCAGACCGTGTTCGCCACGCACGAAGGCGCCGTTTCCGCCCCGGCGGCCGGCCTGCACTTCAGCCGCGAACTTCTCAACCGGATGATCCTCAAGGATATAGAGAAGACCTTCATCACCGTACATATGGGCATCGGGCACTTCCGCACCGTGGACGTGGAGGACCTGTCGAAGCACCGGATGGACGGCGAACGCTTCATCATCAGCGAGCAGGCCGCCGCCGAGATCAACCGCACCAAGCGCAGCGGCCGCAGGATCTGCGCGGTGGGCGTGACGGTGCTCCGGGCCCTGGAGACCTACGTGACCACGGACCACGAAGTGCGCGCCAACGACAGCTGGACCAACAAGTTCATCTTCCCTCCGTACGACTTCTCCGTGCCCGACGCGCTGGTGTCCAACTTCCACCTGCCGGAATCCACGATGCTGATGTCCGTGGCTGCTTTCGGCGGCTTCGAGAAGGTGATGAACGCCTATCAGTGCGCCCTGCAGAACGACTACCGCTTCGGCCCTTACGGCGACGCCCTGTTGATTATCTGACGCGGATTCCCTATCTTTGTCCAGGACTCTTAAACTATGAGAAATGGACAAGGACTTCCTCCCCCTGGTGAGCGCCGTCGCGCTCAACGCCCTCTTCGGCAATGAGCCGAAGTTTTCCCATCACCTGATCGACGCCCTCGGTTCCGCCGAGGCCGTGTTCGCGCTCTCCGAAAAGGAGCGCAGGGACCTGTTCGGCCCGTACAACGGGCTGGCGGACCGGATCGGCCCCGCCGCGCTCGATGCGGCGGCGGATGAGCTGGAGCGGCTCTCCGGCCGCGGCTACCAGTTCCTGGACATCTTCGACGACGGCTACCCCGCCGCCCTGCGGGAATGCCCCGACGCGCCGCTGCTGCTCTACGTGCGCAGCGCCACGCCGGCGCGCGAGCTGTTCGGGAAACGGCCCGCCGTAGCCGTCGTCGGCACCCGCGACCAGAGCCTGTACGGCCGCGAATGCTGCCAGCGCATCCTGCGCGCCCTCAGCGAAGCGCCATCCAAACCGCTGATTGTCAGCGGGATGGCCATCGGCGTGGACGTAACCGCACACGCCGCCGCCCTCGACGGCGGACTGCCTACGGTGGGCGTGAGCCCGGTGGGGATCGACGAGGTGTACCCCCGGCGCCACACCGCCTTCGCGCAGCGCCTGTGCGGAACGCCCGGCTGCGCCCTGGTGACGGACTATCCGCCCGGGACGGCACCCGCCCCGTTCACTTTCCTGCGCCGGAACCGCATCATCGCCGGACTCGCCGGAGCCACCGTCCTCGTGGAATCCCGCATCAAGGGCGGCGGGATGATCACCGCCCGGCTCGCCGCCGGCTACGGCCGGGACGTGTTCGCCGTGCCGGGCCGCCTCGACGACGTGCGCTCGCAGGGCTGCAACCTGCTCATCCGCGAGCAGCTGGCCGCCCCGGTGACCGAGCCGGAGATCCTGCCCGCCGCCCTCGGGCTGGGCCGGATCGGGCGGCGGCGGGCCGCGGACCTGCAGACCGCCGTGCGGGAACGATTCGGGGCCGCCCTGCCGCCGGAGGAGACGGACCGCCTGGCGCGCCTCGCGGAACTCGTCCGCGCCACGCGCGGCATCTGCTTCGACGAACTGTGCCGCGCCGCGGACCTTCCGTACGCAGAAGTGGCGCGCGGCGCGGGCCTGCTGGAGGAAGAAGGGTTCATCCGCATCGATGTGCTTCAAAGATGCACCATTAATGCAAAAAATGCTTAAATTTGTTTGATGGAATTCATCGACACGCATACCCACACCTACGACGAGGCCTTCGCCGGCTGCGAGGACGAGATTGTCGCCCGGGCGCTGGCCGCCGGGGTGAGCGTCCAGCTGCAGGCGGACGTGGATTCCCGCGAGCGGGAGCGGATGTTCGCCCTCGCGGAGCGGCACCCGGGCGTGGTGCGCCCCATGCTCGGGCTCTATCCGGGCTCGGTGGACCGGGACTGGCGCCGCGAGATCGACGCCATGGAGGCCTGGCGCGGCCGCGGGATCGTGGCCGTGGGCGAGATCGGCCTGGACTACCACTACGGCGCGGAGTTCAAGCGGGAGCAGCAGGAAGCCTTCCGCGTCCAGCTGGAACTGGCCGCCGCGTGGGACCTGCCGGTGAACATCCATCTGCGGGAGGCCACGGAAGACTTCTTTGCCATCCTCGGCGAATGCCGGCACCTCGGCCTGCGGGGCAACCTGCACGCCTTCAGCGGCAGCGCGGAGACTTTCGAACGCCTGCTGCGGCTCGGCGGCGACTGGTACGTGGGCATCGGCGGGGTGCTCACCTTCAAGAAGGCCTCCCTGGCCGAGACGGTCCGGCACATCCCCCTGGAACGCATCCTGCTGGAGACCGACGCCCCCTACCTCACCCCCGCCCCCCATCGCGGCGAGCGCAACGAGAGCGCCTACATCCCCCTGATCGCCGCCTTCCTGGCGGAGCGCAAGGGCGTGAGCGTGGAAGAAGTGGCCGCGGTAACCACCGGAAACGCAAAAAGACTGTTTGCCCTATGAAGCTGAATTTCAAACTGTTCCCGGAGAAGAGCTCCCAGACGGCGGTGCTGCTGATCTACACCGGCGGCACGATCGGGATGAAGGAGGATCCCGCCGACGGGACCCTCAGGCCCTTCGACTTCAGCGGCATCCTCGAAGAGGTGCCGGAACTGCGCAAGTTCGCCGTGAAGATCGACTCCTACACCTTCAACCCGCTCATCGACTCCTCCGACGTCGAACCCTCCCTGTGGCAGGCCCTGGCCCGGCTCATCCGCGACCGTTACGACGACTACGACGGTTTTGTGGTCCTGCACGGCACGGACACCATGGCCTACAGCGCCTCCGCGCTCAGCTTCATGCTGGAGAACCTCGGCAAGCCCGTCGTCTTCACCGGCAGCCAGCTGCCGATCGGCAAGCTGCGCACCGACGGCAAGGAGAACCTCATCTCCGCCGTCGAGATCGCCGCGGCCAAGGACTCGCACCGGCACCCGATGGTCCCGGAGGTGAGCATCTGCTTCAACGCGCAGCTGCTCCGCGGCAACCGGAGCGTCAAGGTCAACGCCACCGGCTTCGACGCCTTCAAGTCGCCGAACTACCCGCCGCTCGCCACCGCGGGCATCAGCATCAAGTACAACAACAGCTTCATCCACTACGGCTACGACCGCCGCAAGGGCCTGACCGTCCACACGGACCTGGACACCCGGGTGTCCGTGCTCAAGCTGCATCCCGGCATCACCGAGCAGGCGGTGCGGGACATCCTGCTGGGCGACGGCTCCCGCGCCGTGATCCTGGAGACCTACGGCTCCGGCAACGCCCCCTGCCGCCCCTGGTTCCTCTCGCTCGTGCGGGAGGCCGCCTCGCGGGGGAAGATCCTCCTCAACGTCACGCAGTGCATGAGCGGCGACGTGGACATGGACCTGTATGCGACCGGGCGCGCCCTGAAGGACGCGGGCGTGGTCTGCGGGCACGACATCACCACGGAGAGCGCGCTCGGAAAGCTCTTCTACCTGATGGGCGGGCACGCGGACAACGAAAAGGTCAAGGCCCTTCTCGAGAAGAATTTGAAAGGCGAAATATCAAAATAATTATTGATTAATGGATTTTTTTTGCTAAATTGCACCGCTTTTAGATATTATTGAACGCATAGAAGATATCACAACTAATACATTATCAAATTCATTATGAAAAAGTTTTTCAGGTTTTTGGCAGTTGCAGGCGCTATGGCCTTCTCTGCAAACTTCGCATTCGCCCAGGACGAGATGAGCGCAGCCGATCTCCTCAGCGGCAGTGGTGAGCAGCCCCTCAACCAGGCCCTCAAGCAGAAATTCATCGAAGGTGGTCCGGCTTTCATGTCCCTGATCATCATCTGCTTGATCATCGGTCTTGCCCTCGCCATCGAGCGTATCCTCTATCTCTCCTTCTCCAAGATCAACACCAAGAAGCTGGTCGAGAAGGTCGAAGCCGCCCTCCAGGAAGGTGGTATCGAGAAGGCGAAAGAAGTGTGCCGCAACACCCGCGGTCCGGTCGCCAGCATCTTCTATCAGGGTCTCCTCCGCTATGACCAGGGTCTCGACGTCGTCGAGAAGACCATCGTCTCCTACGGTTCCGTTCAGCAGAGCCAGCTGGAGAGCGGCCTGAGCTGGATCTCCCTGTTCATCGCCATCGCCCCGTCCCTCGGATTCCTCGGTACGGTTATCGGTATGATCAACGCCTTCGACGCCATCCAGGCTGCGGGTGACATCTCCCCGAACGTCGTTGCCGGCGGTATGAAGGTCGCCCTTATCACCACGGTCGGCGGTCTCATCGTCGCCATGATCCTGCAGGTCTTCTACAACTACATCCTCGCCAAGATCGAGTCCATCACCATCGACATGGAGGACTCCTCCATCAGCCTGATCGACGTGCTGACCAAATACGGCCAGAAGTAATAATCATCCAATCCCCGGTTTAAAAAACTGAATAATGAAACTCAACAAGATATTCAAGTGGGGTATGGTGGTGCTGATCCTCGTCAGCGTCGCGCTCCTGGTATGGGGATTCGTTTCAGGGTTCGAGACTTCCACGCATGAAGCTCTGCCTCCGACGAACGCCCTCCTTACCTGGGCTGCGATCATGATCGGCGTCGCCCTCTTCTGCTGGATTGTCGTCGGACTCATCGTGAGCGTCATGAACGACCCCAAGTCCCTCATCAAGATGGGAATTGTGCTGGTCTGCATCGCCGCGCTGTGCCTGGTCGCCTTCCTTCTTGCGAAGGGCAACCCCGTCCCCGGCTATACCGGACCCGCGGTTTCCGCCGGCATGCTCAAACTTACTGATACCATCCTGATCCTCACGGCCATCGCCGGTGTTGGCGCCATCCTTTCCATCATCGTCGGCGAAATCCGTCTGGCTATCGCTAACAAGAAGTAATCATGGCTAAGAAAACACCAGCAATCAATTCGAGTTCTACGGCCGATATCGCCTTCCTGTTGTTGTGCTACTTCCTCATGACCACGACAATGGGTTCGCACTTCGGACTTTCCCGTCGTCTCCCCCCGATGCCTGACCCCAATCAGAAGGTCGAGGACCAGAAGGTCAATCGCCGCAACATCATCGTGGTGAAGATCAATTCTGCCGATAGGATTCTTGCCGGTACCGATGCCATAGACGTCTCTCAGCTCAAAGACAAGATCAAAGAGTTCATCAGCAACCCCTCCAACGACCCGAATCTCCCCGAAAAGGAAGTGAAGCAGATCGAAGGATACAGCAAGGGCACCTACCCCGTATCCAAGGGAGTCATCTCCCTGCAGAACGACCGCGGTACGAGTTACCAGGCCTACATCGCCGTCCAGAACGAACTGGTGAAGGCCGTCAACGAGCTTCGCGACGAATTTGCCATGCGTGAATTCGGCAAGAAGTATTCCGCGCTCGACGAGGATACGCAAAAGATCGTCCGTGACTGCATCCCGCAGAACATTTCCGAGGCGGAGCCGAAGGACGTAGGTCGCAGAAGATAAGAAGTTAATAGGAGATAAAGATTATGTCAAGATTCAAGAAAGGCGATAAAAAAGAGATGCCCGGGATCACCTCGAGCTCGCTGTCCGATATCGTGTTCATGCTCCTGTTCTTCTTCATGGTCACCACGCAGATGCGTGAGACCGAGAACAAGGTCAAGGTCACCACGCCTGAGGCTTCCGAAGTCGTCAAGCTGGAGCGCAAGGACCTCAACGCTTACATCAACATCGGTTCCCCGACCCTCGCCTACCAGGCGCAGTACGGTACCGACGCCCGTATCCAGTTGAACGACTCCTTCCGCACCACGGACGACATCCGCGACTTCATCGCCGCGGAGCGCGACGCCCGCAGCGAGGCTGACCGTCAGCTGATGACCGTGTCCATCCGGGCCGACCAGGATGTCAGAATGGGTATCGTCACCGACGTGAAGCAGGAGCTTCGCCGCTGCTCCGCGTTGAAGATCATGTACTCAGCAAGAAAACCTGCCAAGTAAGCCTGAAGCAGGATTGAATACCGAGCAGCCCCCTTCAATGAGGGCTGCTTTTTAAAATACAGAAGAAACGAAATGAAGGAACTACTTCGTACCAAGGTGAAAGACCTGCTCGGAATGGAAGCAGGCAGGGAGGTGCTGGCCAAAGGTTGGGTCAGGACCAAGAGAGGGAACAAGGAAATCGCGTTCATCGCGCTCAACGACGGATCGACCATCCACAACATACAGGTGGTCGTGGACAAGAATGCGGACACGGAACCCGTGCTCGCACAGATCGGCACGGGAGCCTGCATCTGCGTCCGCGGCAATCTGGTGGAGTCGCCGGGCAGCGGACAGGCCGTCGAGATCAAGGCGGAGGAAATCACCGTCTACGGCACTTGCGATCCCGTACGCTACCCCCTGCAGAAGAAGGACACCTCCTTCGAGTACCTCCGTACCGTCGCCCATCTCCGCCCCAGGACCAACACCTTCGGCGCCATCTACCGGCTCCGCAGCCAGATGGCCTTCGCCATCCACGAGTATTTCCACAGCAAGGGTTTCGTTTATCTGCACACCCCGCTCATCACAGAATCCGACTGCGAAGGCGCCGGGCAGATGTTCCAGGTGACCACCCTGGACCTGGAGAACATCCCGCGTGACAAGAAGGGCCGCATCGACTACGGAAAGGACTTCTTCGGCAAACAGACGAGCCTGACCGTCAGCGGCCAGCTCGAGGGCGAACTCGGCGCCACCGCACTCGGTGAGATCTACACCTTCGGACCGACCTTCCGGGCCGAGAATTCCAACACCCCGCGCCACCTGGCGGAGTTCTGGATGATCGAGCCGGAAATGGCCTTCTACGACATCCGGGACAACATGGACCTCGCCGAGGACTTCATCAAGCACCTCGTGTCCTACGCCCTGGAGAACTGCATGGACGACATCCGCTTCCTGAACGACCGCTATGACCCCGAACTGATCGAGCGCCTGCGCAGCGTGGTGGGGACGGAATTCGTCCGCCTCGAGTACACCGAAGGCATCCGCATCCTCGAGGAGGCGGTCCGGAACGGCGTCCAGTTCGAGTATCCTGTCAGCTGGGGCGTGGACCTGCAGAGCGAGCACGAGCGCTACCTCGTGGAGAAGCACTTCGGCAAGCCGGTTATCCTGACGGGTTATCCCAAGGACATCAAGGCCTTCTACATGAAGCAGAACGAGGACGGCAAGACCGTCCGTGCGATGGACGTGCTCTTCCCGAAGATCGGCGAGATCATCGGCGGCTCCGAGCGCGAGGCCGACCTCGGAAAGCTCGAGAAGCGCATCGCCGAGCTCGGAATGAGCCGCAACAACCTCGAGTGGTACATCGACACCCGCCGCTTCGGCAGCTGCCCGCACAGCGGCTTCGGCCTCGGTTTCGAGCGCCTGCTGCTCTTCATCACCGGCATGTCGAACATCCGGGACGTCATCCCGTTCCCCCGCACGCCCAAGAACGCCGAGTTCTGACGAACTCGTCGTTTCACGAACCCATACGATCACCCCTCCTCCCGTCCTCCCCTAACCGTAGGGGAGGAAGAAACAGAGGAAAAAAACGACAGTAATATGTTAGTCATCGGCATCGCCGGCGGATCCGGCTCCGGCAAGACCACCGTGGTCAACGCCATCACGCAGGAACTCAACGCCAAGCGCGTGGTGGTCATCCCCCAGGACTCCTATTACAAGGACTCCAGCGACCTCTCCGACGAGGAAAAGCGCGCCCACAATTTCGACCATCCCGACGCCATCGACTGGGAACTGCTGTGCCAGCAACTCTCGGAGCTGAAGAAGGGCAGGACAATCCAGCAGCCGGTCTATTCCTACATCTCCTGTTCCCGCTCGAAGACGGAAACGGTGACGGTGGAGCCGGCGGACGTCATCATCATCGAAGGCATCCTGATCTTCACCTGCAAGGCGCTCCGCGACCAGATGGACATCAAGATCTTCGTGGATGCCGATGACGACGACCGCCTGATGCGCGTGATGGCGCGCGACATCAGCGAGCGCGGCAAGGACGTGCACTGGGTGATCGAACGCTATTCGCGCACCGTAAAGCCGATGTACCTCCAGTTCATCGAGCCCAGCAAACGCTACGCAGACATCATCATCCCGCAGGGCGGACACAATAAGGTTGCCGTAGACATCATCACGGCCACGATCGAGAAGGCCCTGCAGAAACTCGCTTAATCCGTGTTCCGGCTTCCGAAAGAAGACAGGGCCGGCATTTACACCACCGTGATCGTTCACCTCGCGGTGGTGATTGTCTTGTTGCTGGCGGGGCTGGGCACGGCCATCCGGCCGGAGAACAGCTTTGTGCTGGACTTCTCGAAACTGGAAGAGAAGGAACGGATACAGCAGGAAGAAGAGCGGCTCCGGGAGGAAGCGGAATTCAAGGAAAGCATCCGGCAGAAACTGGACCGGCAGCTCGCCACGGCTCCGGCGGTACGGGGCGTGGCGGTGGACCGGGCCGCCCTGAGGGACGACCGCGGCACCGACGCCGAGCAACTGTATCGCGATGCCGAGCGGCTTCGCCAGGAACTGGCGGCCGGATATGAAGTCAAGCGCGAGGACGTGGCAGATCCGGGCACGCCCACACAACAGGAAAAACAGCCCGAAAAAGAGACGCAGACGGACACGCCGGTGTACAGCGGACCTTCCGTCGTCTCCTACTATCTGGAAGGCAGGAAAGCCAGCAGGCTGCCGATTCCGGCGTATCGTTGCATGGGAGCCGGGCAGGTGACCGTACTGATTGCCGTGGACCCGGGCGGAACCGTCCGGGAAGCCAAGGTGGACGACGCCGTGTCGTCAAAAGACAGGTGCCTGCGGGATTTCGCGGTCCGCGCCGCCCGCCTGTCCAAATTCTCCGCCAAGGCGGACGCCCCGCCCAAGCAGGCCGGGAATATCGTCTACGAATTCGTCGCCCAGTATTAAAGGGAACCATCCACCGGCATAGTGAATGGTTGCCGGTGCTTCGGAGCTCAGCGACAGAGGGGGCCCCGGGGGAACCTTCCCCCGGCATAGTGAAACGTCGGACCCTTTTTTATGCGTGTGCGCATAAAAAAGGGTCCCTTCCTGGCAGGGACCCCGAAAAACCAATTATTAACCGTTAGTATCCAGGATATCGTTTAAGGTTAGGACTGCTTGATTGTTGTGTATCAAAGGTAGCCATTGGCCAGTTAATTTTTGTCGAATACCGTCCTGATTCGGTGTATTTTCGTATAAAAATCCAAAAAAGGTGTAATTTTGTACGGATTAATGTACAATATGCGCTGTTTTAGGTTTCTCTCCGTCCTGATCGGGCTTGTCTGCACGATGGCCGCGGCCCAGCCGCCCTGTTCGTTCACCCGCTTCGGCCGGGAGAACGGTTTCGCCGGGACGACCGTCGAAGACATGGCCCAGGACAGCCACGGAGAGCTCTGGCTCGCCACCTGGGGCGGCCTGTACAGTTTTGACGGAAGGACCTTCCAGAACTACCGGACCGACCTGCCTGACGACCGGGACAATCCGCGCAGCAACCGTTTCGTGGAAGTCCGGATCCTTCCGGACGGAACGCGGCTCGTCGTCTCCTATGACGACCGGCTCTACCGCTTCAATCCTTCTACCCGCGTGCTGGACCCGGTGGACAGCCAAGGCTACGCCATCCAGCGGATCTTCCTCCCGGAAGACGGGAACTGCTATTACCTGACGAGCAGCAACGAAGTACTGGACCAAAACTTCCGTCCCCTTTTCAGCGTGAGTCGCGAGGCCACCGTGCACGGCGTCGAGTGCGCCCCCGGCGAGGAACCCTGGATCCTGACCGAGCGGGGCATCTACCGCTTCGCGGGAGCCAAGATCTCCGAAAAACCCGCTTTCTGCGCCACCCTGACCGACAGCACCCTCTACATCGGGTCGTCCGGGGAAATCCTGCGCTACCGGGACCAGTTGCTGACGTCCCTGCCCGCCGGTACTTCGGCGGACATCCGTTTCATCGTCCGGGTGCCGGGCACCCAGGAACTGCTCCTGGGCACCGACGACGGCATCGAGGTCCACCGGCCCGACGACGGTACCCACACGCGCCTGCCTTTTGACAACAGTTCCGTCGACCCCGGAACCCTGACCTGCCGGACCGACGGCCGAGGGAACATCTGGATCTATTCCTCTGCGGGATCGCTCTATTGGTACGACAAGCAGGCGCACCGCCTCCTCCCCCTCGAAAGCCGGAACCTGCAGCAGGGCTGGAACTCCGAAAGCGGCATCACGACCGTCTTTCCCGACCGGCAGGGCAACCTGTGGATCGGATCGACCTGGGGCGGGCTGGAACGTGTCGTCTTCCAGCAGGACAACTTCAAGTTCCGCCCGATCGACGGCAGCGGCCTGGTTTCCGCCGAAAACAACGTCCGCGCCCTGGCGCAGGACCGCTCCGGACGGATTTTCGCCGCCACGCGGGACGCCCGCCTGCACGCCTTCTCCGAATCGCTCCAGGAGCTGGCCTCCTGGGCTACGGGCGGTCCCGGCTACGCGGTCATCCCCGCCCACGACGGCCGGATCTGGGTCGGCACCAACGGCGCCGGCCTGCTGGAACTCTCCCCGCAGACGGCGGACGGACTCAACTTCAACATCGACCGCTACCCGCGCGACGAACGCTTCTACGGCCCCAACAGCAACCAGATCTACTCCCTGCTCGAAGACAATGCCCACCGCCTCTGGATCGGCACCTTCGACGACGGCGTCGCATACGTGAACCTCGACGAACCGTACCGCCAGTTCGTCAGCAAACGCAACCGACTGAGTTTCCCGACCGAACGTCGGAACCGCATGCGCTGCCTGTTCCTCGGGCCGGACGGCCGGCTCTATGCCGGCGGCCAGATGGGCCTGTTCGCCTGCGAGCGGCCCGACAGCGAGCCGGAGGAACTGCATTTCGAACGCTTCGAGGCCACCCGGGACATCGACATCCAGCACATCCTGTTCACCCGGCGCGGAGAGTTGTATGCATCCTCCTACGGAGCGGGCCTGCTGCACTTCGAAGGGACGTCCACCGACAGCGGCTACCGCGCGCTCACGACGGACGACGGCCTGCTCTCGGACTACGTCCTCTCCACCATCGAAGATGCCGCCGGAAACCTCTGGATCGCAACGCTGGGCGGACTGAACCGCTATAATCCGGAGACGGAAAGCCTCATCGGCTTCCCCTACGACCGCATCCGGCACCCGATGCGTTTCAACGAAGGACAGCCCCTGCTCGCGCGCGACGGCAACCTGTATTTCAACACGACCGGCGGCATCCTCTATTTCAACCCGCAGGAAATCTCCAACAGCGATTTCGTCCCCGACCTGGTGGTCCAGGGCTTCTACGTCGCCGGTGTCCGGCAGGACGTCGACGGGGTCACCGCCCTGCGCATCCGGCCGACGGACGGGATCCGCGTGCAATTCGCCGCCGTGGACCTCTCGGCCCCCGAGCAGGTGCTCTATTCCTACAAACTGGAAGGCCGGGACAAGGACTGGATCCCGCTCGGCCACCAGGCCACCGTCAGCATCCCCCCGCTGCGTCCGGGACGCTACGAACTGCACCTGCGCTCCACCAACGGCGACGGCCTCGCGGTGGACAACGGCCGCACCTTCACCCTGCTCGTACGCCGCGTCTTCATCCGCTCGCGCTGGGACGCACTCATGTTCCTGCTGGGCGCCGCACTCCTCGTTTTCCTGCTGACCCGAAAATGGAAGAAGGAACCGCCCGCAGCAGCCGGAGCAGACACCCCGGCGGACCCGCGCCTGCGGGAACTGCACGGCGACGACCTTCGCTTCGCGGAAGAGTACATCGCCTTCCTGGAGTCCCGCATCGACGACGGCACGCTGGACGTCGGGCAGATGTGCGATGCGATGAACGTCAGCCGCTCGGTGCTCTTCGAGCGCTGCCGGACCCTGCTGGGCACGACGCCGGCCACCTTCCTGCGCCGCCTGCGGCTGGAACGCGCGAAACAGCTCATCCGCGAAGGCGGCCGGACGATGGCCGAAATCTCCTATGCGACGGGATTCAACGACCCCCACTACTTCAGCAAGATCTTCAAGAAGGAATACGGCATCACGCCCACCGAGTTCCGCGACGAGGGGAAAGAGGCGGAAAGTGCGCAATAGTCTTGGATTCTTGTGAAGAATCTCTTATTTTTGTTCACGTTAAGTGAGTAGTTATGCCTGAAAGAAGATTACTGCTAGGCGATGAAGCCATAGCATTGGGTGCCTTGCACGCCGGTCTGTCCGGCGTCTATGCCTATCCGGGCACGCCTTCCACCGAAATCACCGAATTCATCCAGCAGAGCCCCCTGGCGCGCGAGCGCGGGGTGCGCAGCCGCTGGTGCACCAATGAGAAGACGGCGATGGAAGCGGCCCTGGGAATGTCCTTCGCCGGCCGGCGCGCCCTCGTGTGCATGAAACACGTGGGAATGAACGTCTGCGCTGACGCCTTCATCAACGCCGGCGTCACCGGTGTGAACGGCGGCCTGGTCGTGCTGGCCGCCGACGACCCTTCGATGCATTCCTCCCAGAACGAACAGGACTCCCGTTTCTACGGCAAGTTCGCCCTGGTCCCCATCCTGGAGCCCTCCACCCAGCAGGAAGCCTTCGACCTGATGGCCTATGCGTTCGAACTGTCGGAGGAACTCCGGCTCCCCGTGCTGATGCGCACCGTCACCCGCCTGGCACATTCCCGCGCCGCCGTGGAAGTGGGCGATCCCCAGCCGCAGCGCGTGCTGCCCCCCGCCAGCGAGCGGACCCGCTGGGTGCTCCTGCCGGGCAACGCCCGCCGCCAGTATGCCGCCCTCGTGGACAAGCAGCCCGACCTCGTCCGGCGGGCAAACGAGTCCCGCTTCAACGCGCTGGAGGCCGGCGAGGAAGGCGGACTGGGCGTGATTGCCGCCGGCACCGGCTGGAACTACGTCCGGGAAGCCGCCCCGCAGGGCGTTTCCGTCCTGAAACTGACACAATACCCCCTTCCCGCCGCACGCATCCGGGAACTCGCCGCACACTGCAGCCGCATCCTCGTCGTCGAGGACGGCCAGCCCTTCGTGGAAGAGCAGGTCCGCGGGCTGCTCGGCGCGGACTATCCGGTGGGCGGACGCCTGGACGGGCAGCTCCCGCGCACGGGAGAGCTCAATCCCGACAACGTGGCGGCCGCCTTCGGCATCACCAACGCGGGTCCCTTCGGCCCCGCCAGGCTGCTCGCCCCCCGTCCCCCGCAGCTCTGCCAGGGATGCGGCCACCGCGACGTGTACACCGCCCTGAACAAGGTCGCCGCCGAGTATCCCGGCGCGCGCATCTTCGGCGACATCGGCTGTTATACCCTCGGCGCCCTGCCCCCCTTCCGCGCCATCGACAGCTGCGTGGACATGGGCGCCTCCATCACGATGGCGAAAGGCGCCGCGGACGCGGGCATTCACCCCGCCATCGCCATCATCGGCGACTCCACCTTCACCCATTCCGGGATGACGGGCCTGCTGGACGCCGTGAACGACCGCTCCCCCATCACCGTCATCATCAGCGACAACCTCACCACGGCGATGACGGGCGGCCAGGACTCCGCCGGCACGCACAAGTTCGAGGCGATCTGCCTGGCCCTGGGCGTCGAGCGGGAGCACCTCCACGTCGTCGTCCCGCTCCCCAAGAACATGGAAGAAATCACCCGCATCCTGCGGGAAGAAATTGAATATCAAGGTGTTTCGGTAATCATACCGCAACGCGAATGCATGCAGACGCTCGGCCGCAAGCTGCGCGCAAAAAAACAGGCGCAATGAGCAAGATAGACATCAAACTCTCCGGCGTGGGAGGACAGGGTATCCTCTCCATCGCCACCGTCCTCGGCCAGGCCGCCACCGCGGCCGGCGTCAACCTGAAACAGGCCGAAGTGCACGGGATGAGCCAGCGCGGCGGCGACGTCCAAAGCGACCTGCGGCTCTCCACCGAGTCGGTCTTCAGCGACCAGATCCCCCTCGGCGGCGCCGACCTCATCCTTTCGATGGAGCCGATGGAGGCCCTGCGCTACCTGCCCTGGCTGTCGGAGTCCGGCGTAGTCGTGACCTCCTCCCGGCCCCTGGTGAACATCCCCGACTATCCCGACGAGGCGGCCCTGCTCGCCGAACTCGACGCCCTGCCCCGCGTAGTCCGGCTCGACATCGAAGGACTCGCCCGCGAACTGCAGAGCCCACGCAGCGCCAACATGATCCTGCTCGGGATGGCCGCCCCCTACATTCCCCTCCTGTCGGAGGAACAGCTGCGCGCCGCGCTCGAAAGCGTATTCGGGCGCAAGGGCCCGGACGTGGTCCAGGCCAATCTGCGCGCCTTCGAGGCCGGACTCGGCCACGCCCTGAAAACCGTCAGTAAGTAGTGTAAAATGATCTGGAACCCCACCAAGGAATGCATGAGCCGCGACCAGATGCGCGAGCTCCAGGGCAAACGTCTCCACAAGATCGTGGAATACGTTTACCACAACGTTCCCTTCTACCGCAACAAGCTCCAGGAAATGGACCTGACCCCCGCGGACATCCGCAGCATCGACGACATCGTCAAGCTGCCCTTCACCACCAAGAAGGACCTGCGGGACAACTATCCCTTCGGGCTGCAGGCCGCCCCGCAGAGCGAAATCATCCGCATCCACGCCTCCTCCGGCACCACCGGCAACCCCACCATCGTGGGCTACACCCGCAAGGACATCAGCATCTGGAGCGAATGCATGGCGCGCAGCCTCAGTTCGTACGGCGTAGGCCGCGACGACATCTTCTCCGTCTCGTACGGCTACGGCCTGTTCACGGGCGGCCTGGGCGCCCACAACGGCGTGGAGATGGTGGGCGCGTCCGTCGTGCCCGCCTCCACCGGCAACACCGAAAAGCACGCCCGCCTGATCCGCGACCTGGGCATCACCGGCATCGCCTGCACCCCGTCCTACGCCCTCTATCTGGCCGAGACGATGGACCGCCTGGGCATCACCAAAGACCAGATCCACCTGCGGGTCGGCGCGTTCGGCGCCGAACCCTGGACGGAAAACATGCGCACCGAGATCCAGGAACGCCTGGGCCTGAAGGGCTTCAATCTTTACGGCCTGAGCGAGATCATGGGACCGAGCGTGAGCTATGAGTGCGAGTGCCAGGACGGCTCCCACATCAACGAGGACCACTTCTTCCCGGAGATCATCGACCCGGTCACCCTCGAACCCCTGCCCGCCGGCCAGACGGGCGAGCTGGTGTTCACCACCCTCACCAAGGAAGGCATGCCCGTGCTGCGCTACCGCACGCGCGACCTCTGTTCCCTGCTGCCCGGCGAATGCCCCTGCGGGCGCACCAACGTCCGGATGTCCGCCATCCACGGACGCAGCGACGACATGCTCATCATCCGCGGCATCAACGTCTTCCCTTCGCAGGTGGAGAGCGTGGTGCTCACGATGAAGGAGTTCGCTCCCGTCTATATGCTCATCGTGGACCGCATCAACAACCTCGACACCCTGATGGTGCAGGTCGAACTGCGCCAGGAGTACTTCACCGCCACCCTCGACTCGCCCGTGGCCATCGCCGAACTGGAGAAGCAGCTGGCGGCCAAGCTGCGCAGCGTGCTGAGCATCAGCGCCAAGGTGCAGATCAAGGCCCCCGGCACCATCGAGCGCAGCCAGGGCAAGAGCGCCCACGTCATCGACAAACGCAAACTGTATTGACCCTCAACACCGAAACTTATGACCATCAGCCAATTATCCATCTTCATCGAGAACCGGACCGGCACCCTGCTCAAGGTGCTGGACCTGATGAAGCAGTCGAAGATCCAGATGATCGCCTGCACCATCGCGGAAACCGCCGAATACGGCATCTTCCGCATCATCTGCAGTGAGCCGCAGCGCGCCTGCACCGAACTCAAGCAGGCCGGGCTGGCCGTCGCCATCTCGGACGTGTTCGCCCTCGAACTGGACAACCAGCCCGGCGGAGCCGCGGACGTCGTGCGCTTCCTGGGCGATGCCGGGGTGGACATCACCTACATGTATGCTTTCCTGCTGGGAGGCCGGGGAATCCTGGTTTTCCGCACGGACGAAGGAGACCTTGCCCGCAAGGTCATTGCGGACAATAATCTTCCCTACATTACGGAAAAGGAACTGGCCGGGACCGTCTAGTCCGCGGCCCGCAGCGTCACCACTTCACCCGGCTCCGTCGCAATATCGTACAGATATGCGGCGGGGGCGGTGAAGCCGCGGAGCGGCGCGCGTTCGCTCACCATCGGACGCAGGATCTCCTGCGTGGCGAACAGCGGGTTGGGATTGGGCCCTTCGGCCTCTTCCAGGCCCGCGAGCGCGTCATAGGAACGCACGCGGAGGTTGCCGCCGATCGTGGAGCGGATCCGCGCTTCCACGATGTGTCCGTCCTTCCACACCAGGCTTTCCAGCACGAAGCCGCCACGGGCCCGAAGGCCCTCCACGCGGCCATCCTTCAGCGCGTCCGGCAGGGCCGGCAGCAGGTGGACGGCCTCGTCGTGGCTCTGCAGGAAGAGCTCGGCGATACCGGCGGCGCAGCCGAAGTTGCCGTCGATCTGGAACGGCGGATGGGCGTCGAACAGGTTCGGATACGTGCCGCCCGCCATACTGAAGCGACGGCCCGGCGTAACCAGCGTCAGCTGGTCCGTGATCAGCTTGAACGCGTGGTTGCCGTCCAGCATCCGCGCCCACAGGCACACCTTCCAGCCCATCGACCAGCCGGTGGATGCGTCTCCGCGCTGGATCAGGGTGTTCTTCACGCCCTCGGTGAGCAGCGGAGTGCGGTAGGGTGAGATCTGGTAGCCCGGGTAGAAGCCCCAGAGGTGCGAGACGTGGCGGTGGTTGTCTTTCGGGTTGTCCCAGTCCTCGAACCACTCCTGCAGCTGCCCGTACTGGCCGATCTGCATCGGCGGCAGGCGGCGGCGCATCGTCGTGAGCGTATCGGCGAACGCCGCGTCACGGTTCAGGATGGCCGCGGCGCGGGCCGTATTGGTGAAAAGGTCCGTCACCAGCTGGTTGTCCATCGTCACGCCGGCGAACATATTGGTCTTCTGGCTGGCGGGGCGGTTCTCCGGCGAGTCGGACGGCACTACCACCAAATAGCCCGTATTCGGATCTTCCACCAGGAAGTCCACGAAGAACTCGGCGGCGCCCTTCATCAGCGGATACACCTCCGCCAGGTAGGCCTCGTCCCCGTTGAAGAGATAGCGGTCCCACAGATGCTGGCACAGCCAGGCGCCGCCGCTGGGCCACAGGCCGCAGTAGGCATAGTCCAGGGCGCCCGTGATGCGCCAGAGATCGGAGTTGTGGTGCACCACCCAGCCCCGGCAGCCGTACATATAGCGGGCGGTGTTCGCACCCGTCACGGCCAGTTCGCGGATCATCCGCAGCAGCGGCTCGTGCAGTTCCGGCAGGTTCGTCAGCTCCGCGGGCCAGTAGTTCATCTCGGTATTGATGTTCGTGGTATAGTTGGCGCACCAGGGGGCCATCAGGCTGGCGTTCCAGATGCCCTGCAGGTTGGAGGCCTGCGTGCCCGGCTGCGAGCAGCTGATCAGCAGGTAGCGGCCGAACTGGAAGTACAGCGACACCAGCTGGGCGTCGTGCGTCTGCGAGAAGTTGCGGATGCGCTCGTCAACCGGCCGGTCGGGCACGCCGGACGGCGCGAACTCCAGGTTCACGCGGGCATATTCCGCGACGTGCGCGGCGAGGGCCTTGTCGTACTTCTTCGAAGCATTCTTCATATAGGCCGCATTGCGCGCGTACGGGTCCGCGTCCACGGTCTTGTAGTCCACGAAATTGGTGGCCATCGCGATGTGCAGCAGCACTTCCGTGGCCCCGCTGACCTGCAGCGACTCGCCCGCAGGGACGACCTTCCCGCCCTTCGCCGTCACGCGGGTATCGTTCACGTAACGGATGGCGCCCGGGATGCCGCCCTTCTCGGCTCCCTTGCCTTCCAGGCGCAGCAGGTTCTTCTCCGGCACGCTCATCGTGACGTCCTTCATCGGGGTCGTGTAGCCGATCTCGCAGCTGATCGCCTTCGGCTTCGAGGCCGTGATGCGCACGATGATGAGCTGGTCCGGCTTCGAGGCGAAGGCCTCTTCGACATACTCCACGCCGTCCACCTTGTAACTGGTGCGGACGACGGCCCGCTCGAGGTCCAGCTCGCGCCGGTAGTCCGTCACTTCCCCGCTGCGGCCGGAGAACTTGATTTTCACCGCCCCCGCGGTCTGGTACGACATTTCCTCGCCCACCGGCGAGAGGAAGTTCTTCTCGGCCAGGTCCTGGGCCTCCTCGTACGCACCCGCGAAGACCAGGTCGCGGACCTTCTGGAGGTTCTTCAGGCCATTGGGGTTCCAGTTCTCGTAGGGGCCGCCCGTGGAGATGGTCTCCTCGTTCAGCTGGATTTCCTCCTCTTCGGTGCCGCCGATGATCATCGCGCCGATACGGCCGTTGCCGATCGGCAGCGCCTCCTCCCAGAACGCGGCGGGATGGTCGAACCAGAAAACGTTTTTCGGGGCCTGGGCGGAGAGGGCCGCGGCAGCGGCCAGGATGCCCCACAACAATGTGGTCAGTTTCTTCATCTTACGCGGTTTTGTTTTTGGGGCTATATGTCAAATCGTATGATGAAATCGCTGTAATAGATTTATATTCATATCTTTGCAGAGATTATCATTGATATGACAAAAAAAATGCATTTTC
>CACWOH010000003.1 GCA_902762435.1 uncultured Bacteroidia bacterium
AATGCATTTTTTTTGTCATATCAATGATAATCTCTGCAAAGATATGAATATAAATCTATTACAGCGATTTCATCATACGATTTGACATATAGCCCAAAAACCGCCGCTGTGCAAAGCGCCGGGAAATATATGATGGATTATTCGGTATCGGAGTGGTAGCGGGAGTGGGTCACGATCCCACGACCTCCGGATTATGAATCCGACGCTCTAACCAGCTGAGCTACCCCGCCATCAGTATTTAAATAGGGGGCATATCCCCCCTCACCCCTTGCGGCCATAAACCCCTTTCCGTATTTGCCCTGCGGCCAAATACCCGGGGCCAGCCGGTCGCTTGATAGCGACTTGTTGAGATGGAAGGATTCGAACCCTCACTGACAGAGCCAGAATCTGTAGTGCTACCATTACACCACATCTCAATTTTTCCCGCCCCTTGCGGTTTTGGGACTGCAAATGTACAACACTTTTAGAAAAATGCAAAATTATTTTCTTGCAATCAGTACGATTGCCCAGACTTCGCAGCCCTCGCGGCGTCCCACGAAGCCCAGATGCTCGGTGGTGGTGGCCTTCACGCTCACGCGGTCCGGGGAAATTCCCATCACTTCGGCGAGCCGCGCGCGCATCGCGGCGATGTGCGGGGCCAGCTTGGGCGCCTGCAGGGCGATGGTGATGTCGGCGTTGACGACGCTCCAGCCGCTGAATTCCGGAAGCGCGAGCACGGCCGCGAGCAGCTCGGTGCTGTCCACGCCTTTCCAGCGGTCGTCCGTGTCCGGGAAAAGGTGGCCGATGTCGCCGAGCGCGAGCGCGCCGAGCAGCGCGTCGCACAGCGCGTGGATGGCCACGTCGCCGTCTGAGTGCGCCACGAAACCCTCCCGGGAAGGGATCCGCACGCCGCCCAGCACCATAGGCAGGCCCTCAGCAAGGGCGTGCACGTCATAGCCTTGTCCTATCCTGAAATCCATACCCTGCAAAATTAGAGAAAAAATAGTTACATTTGTAATCTATGGGACTTTTTAATTTTTTCGGTGACAACGAGCACCGCGTATTCAATTACAAACCGATCTACTACGATCCGGAAGAAGAAGAGCGCAAGCGCCGCTTCGGGGCCGTGGACGGCACGATGGAGCGGGAGAAGAAGGAAGGCACCTACGTGCCCGGCTCCTACATCCGGGGCTCTTTCCGCGACGGCGCGCGCACCCGTACGCCGATGCGGCGGGTGCAGACCATCATCGGCATCATCTCGATGCTGCTGATCGTAGGCATGCTCCTGTACATCGCGAAATTCTACTCGCTGCTGTAGGACCGGATGGGCAAACTGAAGGTTCTTCCGGCGCAGATCGCCAACATGATCGCCGCGGGCGAGGTCGTGCAGCGGCCCGCGTCCGTGGTGAAGGAGTTGATGGAGAACGCCGTCGACGCCGGCGCCACGCAGGTGACCGTGGTCGTGACCGACGCCGGCCGCACGCTCATCCAGGTCATCGACGACGGCTGCGGCATGAGCCCGGCGGACGCCGTGCTCTGCTTCGAGCGGCACGCCACCTCCAAGATCGCGAGCGCCGAAGACCTGGAAGCCATCCTCACCTACGGCTTCCGCGGGGAGGCCCTGGCGAGCATCGCCGCCGTGGCGGAGGTGACGCTGCGCACCCGCCGCGCCTCGGACGAGACCGCCACCGAAGTGCGCACCGGCCCGCTCGGGGAGGTCCGCACCGCCTCCGTCGCCGCTCCCGCCGGCTCGAACTTCGCGGTGCGCAACCTTTTCTTCAACACCCCCGCCCGCCGCAAGTTCCTGAAAAGCGACAACGTCGAGTTCAAGCACATCCTCGAAGAATTCACCCGCGTGGCCATCACGCGGCCCGACGTCGGCTTCAGCATCTCCCACAACGGCCGGGAGGTTTTCGTCCTCAAGAAGGCCAAGTCCCTGAAATTCCGCATCCTGGACCTGCTCGGCGGGAATGTCACCGGCGACGTCCTGGACCTCAGCGCCGAGACTTCGGTGGTGCGCGTGAGCGGCTTCGTCGGCCGTCCCGACACGGCCCGCAAGACCCTGGGCAACCAGTTCTTCTTCATCAACGGCCGCTATTTCCGCAGCAACTACCTCCACAAGGCGGTGATGAAAGCCTACGAGGAGATGATCCCGGACGGCGTCACCCCCGCCTACTTCATCTTCCTGGAAGCGGACCCGCACACGGTGGACGTCAACATCCATCCCACCAAGTCGGAGGTCAAGTTCGAGAACGACGCCGTCATCTTCCAGATCCTGTACGCCTGCGTCAAGGAGACGCTGGGGCGCAGCAGCTTCGGCGCCGGCATCGACTTCAACACCGAAGGCGCCGTGCCGCTCCCCCAGCTGGGCAAGAGCTTCGAGCAGTACAAGGGCGTGGTGATGCCCGCCATCGAGGCGGACCCGGGCTTCGACCCCTTCGGCAGCCTGCCGGACGCCGGCACGCCTTCCGCCGCCCCGGCTCCGGCCCGGGAGGCCGCCCCGTACAGCAGCCACGTGGACCGCAGCCAGGACTACGGGCGCCTCTTCGAGGAGAAGACCCTGCCCACCGGCCGCATCCTCATCCTGCAGGGGAAATACATCCTCACCCCGGTCGCGTCCGGCGTGATGATCGTCCACATTTCCCGCGCCCGCGAGCGCATCCTCTACGAGCAGACCCTCCGCACCCTGTCCCGCCAGGGGCACGTCACCCAGACGGCCCTCTTCCCGGTGCAGGTGCAGGTGGGCGCGCCGCAGCGCCTGCTCTTCGAGGAGAACGCCGCCCTGCTGGGCAGCCTGGGCTTCGACATCGCCCCGTTCGGGAACGACACGGTGGTGGTGAACGGCGTGCCGGAGGGCTACAGCTGCGAGAGCGGCAAGGTCGAACGGCTGGTCGGGGACCTCGTGTTCATCCTGTCCGAAGACCGCGACGCCCTGCCGGAAGTGATGCAGCAGCGCCTGGCGGAGAAATTCGCCACGCTGGGCGCTTCCCACGCCGAACCGCTGGCGTCCCCCACCGAGGCGCAGCGGCTCATCGACACGCTATTTGCCAGCGGAAACGCTGAACTCACCCCCGGCGGGCGGCGCATCGTGAGCATCGTCCCCATCGGGGATCTCGACAAACAATTCTGACATGTCCTATTACTACTACGGAAACGAAAACAGGCGCGGAGGGTTCCTGTCCCAACTCCCCCCGGTCACCAAGAACCTGGTCATCATCAACGTGATCATCTTCGTGGCCACGCTCATCAACGAGAACTTCATGATCGGGACCTTCGCCCTCTTCTACCCCACCTCGCCCTATTTCCACTGGTGGCAGGTCGTCACGCACATGTTCATGCACGGCGGCTTCTGGCACATCTTCTTCAACATGTACACCCTGTTCATCTTCGGCTGCGTGGTGGAGCGGATCATCGGAAGCAAGAAGTTCCTGCTGTTCTACTTCATCTGCGGGCTGGGCGCCGTGGCGCTGCACTTCGGGGTGCAGTACCTGCAGATGCAGTCCTATATGGAAGGCGCCGCCCTGGGCAACGCCGCCGCCCTCCAGAACATCGCCGAGATCAAGGGGACTCCGACCGTGGGCGCCTCCGGCGCCATCTACGGCGTGCTGATGGGCTACGCGATGCTCTTCCCCGAATCCAGGATGACGCTGCTCTTCCCGCCCGTGACGCTCAGCGCCAAGTGGATGGTGGTGGTCTTCGCCGCCATCGAGCTGCTGACCGGCGTGACCGGCTGGGCCAGCGGCATCGCCCACTTCGCGCACCTGGGCGGCATGCTCATCGGCTGGCTGATGATCCTGTGGTGGCGCAAGCGCGGCGTCCTGTTTGACCAGAACCGACTTTGACCATGGACAGCACACCCATCATCCAGGAAGCCGTGAAAGTCCTCCGCGAAGGCGGGGTGATCCTCTACCCCACGGACACCGTCTGGGGCATCGGCTGCGACGCCACGAACGAGAAGGCCGTCGCCCGCGTATTCGAAATCAAACGCCGCTCCGGGGCGAAATCCCTGGTCCTGCTGGCCTGCGACCTGGACATGGTCGCCCGGCACGTCAAGACCATCCCTTCCATCGCCATCGACCTGGTGGAGGTGAACGACGCCCCGATGACCATCATCTACCCCGGCGCCCAGTACCTCGCCCCCAACGTGGTGGCCGAGGACGGCTCCGTGGGCATCCGCATCCCGCTGGTCCCGGAGGAAGACGAGCCGGAGGCCGGCCCGAAGAAGGCCGCCCCGAAGGGTAACCTGACCGCCGGCGCGTTCTGCCGCGAGCTGGTCAGGCGCCTGCGCCACCCGCTCGTAAGCACATCGGCCAATATCTCCGGCGAACCTACGCCGGAGAGTTTCGCAGAGATTTCCGAGGAGATCAAGGCTGCCGTGGACTACGTGGTGCCGAAGCCTTTCGGCGCAGGCGCCACGGGCCGCTCCTCCCAGATCATCAAGCTGGGCCTGGACGGCGAGGTCGAAATCCTTCGGCCGTAATTTACTGGCAATAAGATAGATAAACGGCGGTTGCAGCGACGACCGCCGCGGTTTCCGTGCGCAGGCGGCTTTCGCCCAGCGACACCGGGATCCAGCCGCTCTCCCGCGCCAGTGCCGCCTCTTCCGGACTGAAATCCCCCTCCGGCCCGATCAGGATCATAATAGGTCGGTTTGCGGCAGCAGCTGCCTCCGGCTGCAGAACGGATGAAATCAACTGACGCGAAACGTCTTCGAAGCAGTAGCAGATGAGTTTGAGTGCGTCGGCGGGCGCTGCGACAATGAAATCGCGCACGGACTGCGGCTCGGCGACGGCCGGCACGGCGGCCTTGAGCGACTGCTTGGCGGCGGACAGCGCGATGCGCTTCAGCCGCTCCGTCTTCAGGACCTTGCGCTCCGAGCGTTCGCCGATCACCGGCGCGATCACGTCCACACCGATCTCGGTGGCCTTCTCCACGAACCACTCGTAGCGGTCGATGTTCTTGGTGGGACAGACCGCCATCGTGAGCCGGTAGGGATGCGCCCCGAAACCGGGCACCGCCTCCACCACGCCCGCTTCGGCGCCCCGGGCGTCGGCTACGTCCAGCACGCAGCGGTACAGGGTTCCGCGGCCGTCGATGACCGAAACTTCATCGCCGGCGCGGTGCCGCAGCACCCGCACGCAGTGGGTGGATTCCTCGGCGTCAAGCCGGACGCGGCCGTCGATGATATCGTCGCTGAAAAACAGTTCCATACGCTATTTGAAAAGGGCTTTCACCAGCGCGGGCACGTCCGCCACCTTCACCACCCGGATGCCTTCGGGCTGCACCTCGACTTTGGCGAAGGAAGACACGAAGATGCGCTTGTAACCCAGCCGGGCGGCTTCCTGCACGCGGCGGTCCACCTGCCCGACAGGGCGGATCTCGCCGCTCAGGCCCACTTCGCCCGCAAAGCACACGTCCTGCGGGATGGCGAAATCGAAATTCGACGAAAGCACGGCACACACCACGGCGAGGTCCACCGCCGGGTCGCTCACCTTCAGGCCGCCGGCCATGTTCAGGAACACGTCCTTGGCGCCCAGGTGGAAGCCGGCACGCTTCTCCAGCACGGCCAGCAGCATGTTCAGCCGCCGCACGTCGAAGCCCGTGGCGCTGCGCTGCGCCGTTCCGTAGGCGGCGGTACTCACGAGCGCCTGCACTTCGAACAGCAGCGGGCGCGTGCCGTCCAGCGTGGAGGCGATGGCCACCCCGCTGAGCCCCTGTTCGTGCATCGGGATCAGCAGCTCGGACGGGTTGGCCACCTCCCGGAGGCCCGTGCCCGTCATCTCGAACACGGCCAGTTCGGCCGTGGAGCCGAAGCGGTTCTTGATGCTCCGCAGGATGCGGTAGGAGCCGCGGTTCTCGCCCTCGAACTGCAGGACCACGTCCACGATGTGCTCGAGGATCTTAGGGCCGGCGATGAAGCCGTCCTTGGTGATGTGCCCGATCAGGATCACCGGCACCCCGCTCTCCTTGGCGAAGCGCAGCAGCGCGGCGGCCACTTCCTTGATCTGGCTCACGGAACCCGGCGCGGAGTCCAGCGTATCGGAATACATCGTCTGCACGGAGTCCACGATCATCAGGTCGGGCATCATCGCGCGCGCCTCCTCAATGACCGTTTCGATCAGCGTTTCGCAGAAGATGGAACAGTTGCCGTCGTCGCCGCCCAGCCGGCGGGCGCGCATCCCCACCTGGCGGGCGCTTTCCTCGCCCGTCACGTAAAGCGTGCGCAAGTCCTTGCTGCACAGCGGAATCTGCAGGCTGAGCGTGGATTTTCCTATGCCCGGTTCGCCGCCGATGAGCACCAGCGAGCCCCGCACCATGCCGCCGCCGAGGATCCGGTCCACCTCCCCCATGCCGAGGGAGATGCGGGCCTCCTGCGAATCGTCGATCTCGTGCAGGCGCTGCGGCCGGCGGTCCGGCCGGGCGCCGTCGGTGCGGCTTCCGCCCGACGCACCGCCCTTCTTCGCCTCCACGGGGGCTTCCTTCATCGTATTCCACTCGCCGCACGCCGGGCAGCGCCCCATCCATTTGGGGCTCTCGTTCCCGCACGAGGTGCAGTAAAAAACCGTCTTTGCCTTCGTCGCCATAGCAATCTACACGGTCTGCCAATAGACCATTGCAAAGTAACAAAAACAAATCGTCTTTACAAAGCGGAGCCGCTCTCCGAAAGAGCCGCCGCGACGACTTCCTTGTATTTCCGGGAAACGGGCAGCGGGACCCCGCCGACCGTGTCGATGGGTTTCCGTGCCTTCGGCATCAGGAATTCAAGCGCCAGCGCCTACAGGACCTCCTCCCGCTTCCTGGTCAGGGACACCACGCCCAGGGTGACGGCGAGGAGGGCGATGGCCCCGTACAGGAATTCCTTCTTGTCCTGCAGCGCCTCCAGCGCCTTCGTGAAAGCGGAACTGTCCGCCGCCGGCTGCACAGGATAGAACAGCACCAGCAGGGTAATCAGGCAGCCGAGCACGAGACCCGCCGCCAGCGCGACGATCAATGCGATCCGTCCGCGGCGGCGTTCTCCGTCCACGGTCTTCTTGATGCCCTCGACGGCATTCAGCCGGGCATTCGTCTCGATCAGGAACTGCCCCTCGGCCGGGGTATCCGGCGCATTGTCGCGCAAATATTGTTCGATGTCTTTCATAAACGGATGTGCTGTCTGAGGTGGTCCCTGCCCACCGAAAGATGATATTTGACCGTGCCGGCCGGGATCTGCATGATGGAAGCGATCTCCTTGACCGGAAGGTCTTCGAAATAATGCAGGACGATGGCGGTCCGCTCTTTCTCGGGAATCCGCGTCAGCGCCCGCAGCAGCTCCTCGTGCCGGAAAGCGGCGTCCGAGGCGCTTCCGTCGGCCACGTGCAGCACTTCCGGAGCATCCATCGACGCCGAGGGCGCCGGTACCCGCCGCAGATTGTCGATGAAGCAGTTGTAGGCGATCCGGAAGAGCCAGGCCTTGAAATTCCCGATGAAGCGGTCGGAGCTCACGTAGGCCCGCACCAGCGCCTCCTGCGCCAGGTCGTCGGCCAGGGCTGCATCTCCGCACAGCGATGCCAGGAACCGCCGCAGCCGTCCCTGACACGCCCTCACTTCGGAGATGAACCGCTCCCGGGTCATGATTACTTGTTCTCCAGAAGTCCCTTTTCTTCGGCTTCGATCTCCTTCGCCAGCATCTTCTTGCCGGCAAAATAGGAGATGAAGAGCCCGATACCTACCGCCAGCATCGCGCCGGCTGCGTAAGGGAGGAAGTAATTGAATCCGTACGAATCGCCCATGAACAGGTACAGGAGCAGGAATGCCGTACCCATCAGGCTGGTGACGCAGGCGCCGTTGAGCTTCTCCAGCAGATCCTTCTTGATCGAAGTCTTCTTCGGACTCGACTTGAAAAGATCGGGATCGATGCTCTGGCCGTTCTCAATGGCCTTCAGCACGATTTCAGTTTTACGGTTCATCTCGTTCTGCCGCACGCGGCCGATCAAGAAGACAATCAACACCGGAAGTACCACGCAGATACAGATCGGAACCAAAATGCTACCTAAATCCATCATCGTTTTATTGTTTAATCGTTCAACTTTTTTCTTCCCCTTTCCGGGGCGGTTTCATAGCTATAACGCAGAACACGCCCGAAAGGTTGGAAAAAGTGAAAAATATTATCTTCGCGGGAGTTCGAAGACCTCCATGTCCTTCACCTCGCCCGCCTCGATCTTGAAGCGCAGGGCGGTGCGCACCACGTGCCAGCCCTGGATGCCGGCGGCTCCGGGATTGATATAGAGACAGTTGCAGCGATGGTCCTGCATCACCTTCAGGATATGCGAATGCCCGCAGATGAACACGTCGGGCTTGTACTGGTCGATCAGCGCCTGCGCCCGGAGGTCGTAGTGGCCCGGCGAGCCGCCGATGTGCGTCATCAGCACCTTCAGCCCCTGGACCTCCAGATACTGATGCATCGGGTATTCGCGGCGTATGTCCTGCCCGTCGCAGTTGCCGGCCACGCCCACGAGCGGCTTGAAGGCCGCGATCGAATCCGCAAAAGAGAGTCCGCCGCCGAAGTCTCCGGCGTGCCAGATCACGTCCACCGGCTCCAGGAAACTCCGGAAGCCGTCGCTGAAAACCCCGTGGGTGTCGGAAATCAGGCCGATGTACATAGATTCTTCGCTTCGCTCAGAATGACAGGCGCAATCCGTCGGAGATTCCGGGTCAGGCCAGCCCGGCAAGATGCTTCTCCCAGGCCCAGGCGGACCTCAGGGTGTCTTCCAGCGGGCGTTCCGCCTTCCAGCCGAGTTCCCGCTCCGCCAGGGAGGGATCGGCCCAGACGGCCACCACGTCGCCGGGACGGCGCGGAGCGAACTTCCAGTTCAGCTTGAGGCCGTTCACGCGTTCGAAGGTGGTGATCAGTTCCAGCACGGAGAGCGGACGGCCCGTGCCGACGTTGAAAACCTCGTAGTCCTTCTTCATCCTGCCCTCCACCATCCTGGTGACGGCAAAGACGTGCGCCTTGGCCAGGTCCACGATGTCGATGAAGTCGCGCAGGCAGGTGCCGTCGGGCGTCGGATAGTCGTTGCCGTACACGGACAGGCACTCCCGCCGGCCGATGGCGGTCTGGGTGAGGAAAGGCACCAGGTTGTTGGGCACGCCGCGCGGCAGTTCGCCGATCAGCGCGGAAGGATGTGCCCCGATGGGATTGAAATAGCGCAGGGCGATCCCGCGCACGCCCGCGTAGGCCTTTACGCTGTCGCGCAGGATGTCCTCGCACATCGTCTTCGTGTTGCCGTAGGGCGATTCCGCCGGCTGCCGCGGCGTCTCTTCCGTCACGGGAAGCTGGTCCGTCTGCCCGTAAACCGTCGCCGACGAAGAGAACAGGACATTGCAGCCGCCCTGATGCTTCGCGGCATCCAGGATGTTCATGAAGGACAGGAGGTTGTTGCGGTAGTACTTCAGCGGCTCCGTCATCGACTCGCCCACCGCCTTGAAGGCGGCGAAATGGATTACGGCGTCGATCGGGTACTTCTCGAAGAGCGAATAGACGGCGGCCTTGTCGCAGAAATCCATCGGGACCAGCGGAATCTCGCGGCCGAGGATGGCGCATACCCCCTTGTAGTTGGTTTCGTCGCAGTTGGAGAAGTTGTCGGCGATGACCACGTCATAGCCGGCCTGGACAAGTTCCACGGTTACGTGGCTGCCGATGAATCCGGCTCCGCCGGACACGAGAACGGTCTTTTTCATAGCTGTTCTTCTTTCCAATCTTTATATGGGCGTTTTGTCAGCGAGGAATTGTAGTAGCGGCGGTCGCCGGTCACCTCCTCCCCCAGCCAGGCCGGGCGGCAGAAGGCTTCGTCTTCGGACCCCAGTTCCACCTCCGCGACCAGCAGGCCGGCGTTGTCGCCGTGGAACTCGTCCACCTCCCAGACGTGCCCGTCGGCGGCGGGGACGAGGTGGCGCGTCTTGTCGATCACGCCCGGCTCGCAGAGCGAGAGCAGCAGCTGCGCCTCGCCCGCGGGAATCTCTTTCTCCCACTCGATGCGGGTCAGGCCGCGCATCGGGCCCTTCACGGTGATCCAGCCCTGCTCGTCGCGCAGGCGCACCCGCACGGAACGCCCCGGCGTAGTGCTCAGGTAGCCCTGGACAATATGACTGGCGCCGGAAACCTCCCCACGGAAGTCCCCGGCGACCAGGAATTTACGTTCGATTTCCTTGAAGGCCATCACCTACAGGCCCAGGATGAGGCCGAAGGAGAGGGTGTTGGCCTGAGCAAACATCACATCCGAGAAGAGCGGGGTCAGGCCGTACATCACGAACACGCCGAGGTTGCCGTAGGAGAAGCCGCCTTCGACCGTGGCGCGGAAGGGATTGAAAGCGCCCTTGATCTGCTCGCGGTATTTCGGACGCTTGTACTTTGTATAACCTTCCGTCAGAAATTCGGCGCTGGCGCCGGCATAGACCGTCGTCTTACCGAATTTAAGACCGACGCGGAGAGGGAAACCGAAGTAGCTGGCGTGGAACTTGGATTTCTTTCCGTCATAATTCTGGGCCTCGAAGTCAATGGGATAGAGAGTATAGTTATCTTCCAGAGTATAGGTGTTCTTCAGCGGACGAATCGTATATTCCGAATTCGAGAAGGTGAAATCCATGAAGGTCCAGCGCAGGCCCAGGGACACGTCCAGGACATTGTAACGGAGGTGCAGGTCCGCCAGCTGAAGGCCATAGACGAAATTCTTGGGGGTCTTCAGGTCCATCGTGCTTTTGCTCCACGGTACATGAGTATTGACATTCGTCAGCACGGACACACCGAAATACATCGGGAAGGCCAGGTTCAGTTCAGTTTCGACCTTGCCGCCGGAGGCGATCTCGATCTTGTTCAGATCCTCCAGGCTCTCGAGATCGATCTCCCGGTCCTGGGCGAAAGCGGCGGCCGACAGGGACAGGGCCGCAAGAAGTAAAAGTATCTTTTTCATATTGCAAAGTTAATCGCTGTCACGAAAAAACACAATAAAATCTAGAAATTCAGTTCCTTTCCCCGGTAGAAGTCCAGCAGGCGCGTCTGGTAGAGGCACTGGAAACGGGCCTGGATGTGCTCCGACTCCGCCCGGAGCCAGCTGTTGCGGGCGTCGTTGTAGTCCGCCACGCCGGCCTTGCCCACCTTGTACTTCTCTTCGGTGAGTTCATAGTGCTCGCGGGCGCTCGCCGCGCTCTCGCGGCTGCCCGCATAGCGCGCCTGCGCCGTCACGGCGTTGTAGTAGGCCTGCTGGATCTCCTTGTAGAGCGCTTTCTTCACGCTCTCGAACTGGATTTGCCGGCCCTTGAGGGTCAGCTCGGCGTTCCGCACGTTGTTGCGGATGTTGAAGCGCTGGAAGATGGGGACGTTCATCGACACGCCCACATATTGGCTGAAGTTGTTCTTCAGCTGCTCGCCGAACGACTGGGAGGCGATTTTGGAGTTGGTGTAGTAGTTGGAGCCCAGCCCGCCACTGAGCGAAATGCTCGGCAGGTAGGCGCCCTTGGCGCGGGCGATGCCCAGTTCGGCATAGTCCACGTTCAGCCGGGCGGACTCCACCGACGGCTTCACCGCCACCGCTTCCTCGTAGATGGCCTCCGGACGCATCAGCAGGATCTGCGAAGGGTCTCCGACTTCCGGCGTGACGATGGAGAAGCCTTCCGGGGAAGGAAGTTCCAGCAGCTGGGTCAGCTCCAGCACGGAGATGCGCAGGTTCCCTACGGCCTGGATCTCGCTCTGGCGGCTCTGCGCCAGGGTGGCCTGCTGGGCGGACACCTCCGCCGCGCTTACCTTGCCGGCGCTGAGCCGTTCGCGGATCTGCTCCAGCAGCTGCGCATCGTGCGCGGACTGTTCGCGGGCCACCCGCAGCAGCTCCTGGTTGTAGAGGATCTGCACGTAGGCCTGCGCCACCGCTACGCGGATGTCGTCCCGCGCCTTCTCCAGGTCGGCCGTCGCCGCGGCCAGGTTCAGCTTGCCGAGCTTGATGCCGTTGGTGATGTCGAAGCCCTGGAAGATCGGGAGGTCGCCCCCGAGGCTGAAGGAGGTCGAGGTGGTGTTGGAGTTGGAATAGGTGTTGTCCGCGGTCAGGCCGCGGCCGAAGGACAGGTTCTCCGAGGCCGAGGCGTTGAAGGCGGGCAGGCGGCGGCCTTTCGCCGTGCTCAGTTCCACCTCGCGCTGCTCCACCGTCAGCTCGCCCTGTTTCACGGTGAGGTTGTGGTCCAGCGCATAGGCGATGCAGTCGGACAGGCTCCACGGGCCGTCCTGGGCCCGGAGGGCGCCGCCGGAAAGCAGCAGGAGGGCTGCCAGGAGGATGCTATTTCTTTTCATCTTCGTCGGTGTTGATGATTCTCGGACCGCGGAGTTTGTCGCCCACGCTCAGGCCGCTCTTGATTTCGATATCCACGCCGTCGCTCAGGCCGGTGGTCACCTGCACGCGGTCGTAGCCGCCGGCGGCGTTCTTGCGCCAGACGAACGTATCGTCGCCGTCAAACTCCAGCGCGCTCTCCGGGATGGAGAGCACCTGGCTCACCGTTTCCAGGGCAATCTCCGCATTGGCGCTGTAGCCGGAGCGGATCATGTATCCGGAATTCTCCTTCAGGGCCGCCTTGATCTCGAACTGGTTGGCGCCGTTGTTCTCCGTCGCCTTCGGGGAGATGTACTCCAGGGCCGCTTCGGAACTGTAGTCCGGCAGGGCGCCGATGCTGATGCGCATCGGCATCCCCTCCACGAGCGAGCCCACTTCCGTTTCGTCGATGTTGCCGTCGAAGATGAGATCGGCCATGTTGGCGACGGTAGCCACCGTGGTTCCGTCGTTCATCGTGTTGGCCTGGATCACGGAGTTGCCCACCTTGACCGGGATGTCGAGGATGAGGCCCGTGATGGTGGAGCGCACCAGGGTCGAGCTGCCGGTGGTGTTGCGCGAGGACACGCCGTCGCGGATCACTTCCAGGGACTCCTGGGCGGCCGCTTTCTCCTCAACGGCCTGGTTGTAGGCCTGGAGGACCTGGTCGTACTCCTCGTCGCTGACGAGCTTCTTGTCGTAGAGGGTCTTCTCACGGTCGTAGTTGGTCTTGGCCTGCTTGAGGTTGATCTCCGCCAGGCGCACGCGGGACTGGGCGCTGCTCAGCGAGTTCATGTCCGGGATCACGCGGAGCTTGGCGATGACCTCGCCCTCCTTGACCTGCTGGCCGGCCTCCTTGTAGAGCTCGGCGATGATGCCGTTGATCTGCGGCTTCACGTTCACCTCGTTGCGCGGCTCGATCTTGCCCGTGACCACGGTGGTCCGGCTGATGTCGCCCAGGACGGCCTCCAGTTCCTGGTACTCCGTCTTCTCGGGACGGGAATTCCGGAACAGGAAGATGAAGGTCCCGATGAAAATCACCGCGATCAGGGCGAAAATGATGTACTTGAAAATGCGTTTCATATCGTTTGTCTTTATTTATTATTCATCTCTCATGGCGTCCACGGGCTTGATGGACATCGCGCGGGAGGCGGGGGCCAGGCCCGCGACCACGCCCAGCGCGGTCAGCAGCAGCGCCGCGATGATCGCCGTCCAGAAACCGATCTGGAAACTGGCGGCCGGATTGTCCGGATTCATCCGGACGATGGTCTCCAGCAAACGCAGCAGCTGCACGGAGAACACGATGCCGAACGAGCCCGCCACCAGGGTCAGCGCGATGCTCTCCAGGATGATCTGCGAGAGGATATCGCGCGGCGTGGCGCCGATGGCACGGCGGATGCCGATCTCGGTGGTGCGCTCCTTGACGGTAACCATCATGATGTTGCTCACGCCGATCACGCCCGCGAGGATGGTGCCCAGGCCCACCAGCCAGATCAGGAAGTTCACCCCCCGGAAGAGATTGTCCACCAGGGCGAACATCTGCTCGGTATTGATGATTACCAGGGCCTGCTTGTCCTTGGGGTCGAAGAGGTGCTGCCGGGAGAGGATTTCCCGCATCCGGGGCTCCTGTTCGGACATCCGGATGCCGGATTTGGCAGCCGTGCAGATGAGGTCCACGTCGGCGCCCCGGTTGTAGATCTTCTGGGCCAGGGGCAGGGGGACGAACACCGTCTGGTCCGCCCGGCCGCCGATGCTGATGTTGCCGCTGCTGAAGTCCACGCCCACGATCTGGTAGAAAACCGGACCCACCTGGATGAATTCTCCGCAAGGGTCACCCCCGTCCGGGAACAGTTCGTTGTAGACGCGTTTGCCGATCACGCAGACCTTGCGCTCCTGCAGGATGTCGGTCTCGTTGATATAGCGGCCATACTTGATGCGGGGTTCCTCGATACGGTCGTAGTCGGCATAGATGCCCCGCACGCTGACAGAGGAGGTGTTGGTGCCGAAGACGGCCTCGCGCCCGCCGGTATTGATGACCGGGGTCACCGTCTCCAATTCCGGCATCATCTGCCTGAGCCGCTCCACGTCCATGTAGTTGAGCCGCCAGTAGCGCCCCTCCTTGAAGCCTTTGTAAGGCTGGGTTGTCTGCGAGGAAATCAGGATGCCCGTATTGGTGGCAAACCCTTCGAAATTGCTGAATATAAGCTGCTTGAGGCCCTGTCCGCCGCCCATCAGGAAGAGCAGCATGAAGATGCCCCAGAACACGCCGAAGCCGGTGAGCAGGCTCCTGCTCTTGTTGCGGACCAGCGAGTCCGCGATCTCCCGGAAACTGTCTACATCGAATCTCATTCTGCGCGGAGGGCTTCTATGGGTCTGACACGGGAGGCCTTGCGGGCCGGGAACAGGCCGGCCAGGGTGCCGGCGACGATGAGCACGACCGTGGCTCCGAGGGCCACGTCGAGCCCCACGGTAGGGTTGACAAGCATCGCGATCTGCTCGTCCATCACGGACACGGTGGACTGACCGACCGTCTTGTCCAGGAGCATGCAGGCAATCATCCCGAGCAGCATCCCGACATAGCCGAAGAAGGCCGTGATGCTCACGCTTTCCGCGAGAATCAGCTTCATGATGCTCCAGGGACTGGCGCCGATGGCCTTGCGGATGCCGAATTCGTGCGTGCGCTCCTTCACGGTGATGAGCATGATGTTGCTCACGCCTACGATACCGCCCAGCAAGGTGAGCAGTCCGATGAGCCAGAGCGCGGTGCTGAGGATCCGGCGGCCCTTGTTCATCTGGAGGTTCTGCGTGAAGCGGTTCCAGATCCAGATAGCCCGCCGGTCGTCCGGCGCGGCGCGGTGCCGCAGGTTGACTGCCGCCCGGTACTGGTCCTCGAAGGCTTCATTGGCCTCTTCGGAATCAAGTCCGTGGAAGGTGAAGGTCAGGTCGTCGATCTCCTCGCCCTTGCCGTAGATGATCTTGACGGTCGTGTAAGGCGCGTAGAAGAGGTTGCTGTCGCTCATGCGGTCGGACTTGGTAATGCCGACCACGCGGAAGGAGAAGGTGCCGATCTTGACATATTTCCCGAGCAGGGAACGCACGTCCACGGTGACGCCGCTCGCGGAATCGAAACGCAGGGTGGCGAAACGGGCGCCGGAGTCCCGGGAACCGCCTCCCAGCAGGGTCTCCACCTGGTTTTCCGACAGGACGACGACCTTGCGGTTCTCGCGGATGTCCTTGTCGTTAATGAAGCGGCCGTAGCGGACCTCGATCTTTTCCATTTCCAGCCGGGCAGGATAGTTGCCCTCGATGTAACCCGCGAAATAGCGCTTGCCGTAGTTGACGGTCACGTTCGTGCCCACGGTGGAGACCACCCGGTCCACGTGGTCGGCGAACAACTCGCTTCCGGTCAGCGCCACATCGCCGTCCTCCAGCGAGATGCGGCGGCCCTCCTTGAGTCCGTCGTAAGGCTTGGAGGTCCTGCCGCCGCCGATCTGCATGGTGTTGGTGGCGATGTCCTCGCCGCCCGTCAGGAAGGCGTTCATCAGGCCGTTGCCTGCGCCCAGCAAGACGATGAGCATGAAGATGCCCCAGGACACCGCGAAGCCGGTAAGGCAGGTGCGGAGTTTGTTGCGCCGGACGCTCTCCCAGATTTCAGTGAAGACGTCTCTCATTTCATGATGGTGGTGGTGCCGAACGCCGAGGCGTGGTGTTCGCGGTTGTCTTCGATCTGTCCGATGATGCCGTCCTTGATGTGGACGATCTTGTTGGTGGCGTTGGCCACGCCGCTTTCGTGCGTTACCACGATGATGGTCATCTGCTCCTCGCGGTTGAGCTGCTGGAGCAGTTCCATGATCTCGACCGAGGTCTTCGAGTCGAGGGCGCCCGTGGGTTCGTCCGCCAGGACGATCTGCGGGCGGGTGATCAGGGCCCGGGCGATGGCGACACGCTGCTTCTGGCCGCCGGACATCTCGTTGGGATAGTGCGAGGCCCAGTCCGCGAGGCCCAGCCGGTCGAGGTACTCCATGGCCATCTGGTGACGCTTCTTGCGGGGCACGCCCTGGTAGAAGAGGGGCAGCTCCACGTTCTCGACGGCGGTCTTGAAGCCGATGAGGTTGTAGGACTGGAAGATGAAGCCGATCATACGGTTGCGGTAGTCCGCGGCCTGTTTTTCGGTGAGGTTCTTGATCAGTTTCCCGTCTATATAATATTCGCCCGTGTCGTAGTTGTCCAGGATGCCCAAAATGTTGAGCAGGGTGGACTTGCCGGAGCCGGATGCGCCCATGATCGAGACGAATTCGCCGCGGTCGATGCCGAGGTTGATCCCTTTCAGCACGTGGAGGGGCTGGCCGTTGTTGTATGTCTTGTTGACGTCTTTGAGTTCGATGAGCATATAGTGTCTTATTGAACTATTACACCGCAAAGGTAAGGATAAATTTTATTTCTGCAAGAATCTAACCAACTTTTTTCACTTGTTGCGCTTATTACAAGTTTCTGCAAATTTAATAATTATTTATCGAATTGCAATAAATTAATATTGTTTTATCGGCGGGAGCAGGTGAGGCAGGCAGTTGCCCGGGCAAACCGTAGCCGCTGCCAGCAATAAGAAGAGGGCGGCCGATATGCATCGGGCGCCCTCCGTCACTCAAAAAGCGGAATCGTCTTAAATCTTGCCGCGAAGCAGGAAATAATACACGGCGAAGCCGATCCAGCTGAAAGCGAGGACCAGCACGGAGATGAGGATCTTGCCGACAATGCCGTACTTGCTGGTCTTGAAGATATCGAGCACGCACCAGATGGCGAGGACGATACCCAGGATGTAGATGATTTTTGCTAACATAATTTATTGATTTAAAGGGTTTTGTTTTCTCGAGAACTCACATCCGCACCAGGTCTGGTTGTAGAAACCCTGCTCCCGGACCACCTCGTTCCTTCTCTCTTGCAGCCCGCCTTTCCGCCAGTTCTGTGGCCAAAAAACAACCGTCGTATGCTGCGGTAGCGGCCAACTGCCTCCTGAAACGTCCTCCTGCGTCGGACCCCACCGCTGCGCTTCGCTTGCGGTCCCCCCTCTTAACGTGCCGAGGGTGGCAGTGTTTCCGGAGGCAGTTGCCGCTACCGCTTCGCAACCGGCGGCATTGACCTGGTCGAGGTCCTTCCAGCGGGAGGAGGCCAGGGTGGTGGCGAGGACGGGCAGGCCGCGGGAAGCGGCATACTGCGCGGCGCGCCGCAGGCGGAAGCGGAAACACGCCTCGCAGCGGCGGCCCCGTTCCGGCTCGTCCTCGAGCCCGCGGACGGCCGAGAGCCACGCCCCGTGGTCGTACTCGTCCTCGACGAGTTCCACGCCCAGCAGGTCTGTATAGCGTCGCAACTCGGAAAGCCGGAGTTCGTACTCCGCGCGCGGTGCGATATTGGAATTGCTGAAGAAGACCACGGGACGGATCCCGCTGTCCCGGAGGCACTCCAGAACGGCCCCGGAACAAGGCGCACAGCACGCGTGCAGCAGGATTTCCCCGACGCCCCCGGGCGCCTCGACCTTCAGCATACCCTATTCGATGGAATTGATATCTATCAGATTGTTCAGGATCGCATACACCGTCAGGCCGGGCACCGTCTTGATGCCCGTCTTGCGGGTGATGTTCTTGCGGTGCGTGATCACGGTGTTGATGGAGATGTGGTGCTTGTCGGCGATTTCCTTGTTCAGCAGGCCCTGCGCCACGCTCACCAGGATCTCCTTCTCCCGCTCGGACAGCTCACGCCGCTCCTCCTCCCGCTCTTCCGGCTCGGCCGGGAACTCCCGCAGGCTCCGGGGATTCTCCAGCAGCCGTACCATCGACACCAGCACGTGGTCCTCGATGTAGGTGTGGCACTTCAGGTCCTCCTGCAGCACGAAAACGTGCATGAGGAGTTCGATCCGGAGGCGCTTGTCGCACGATGACGGAAGGGACTTCATCACGAGGTTCTTGAAGTCCGACAGCTTCTCGTCGATGTTGGAATGGTTCTCTTCGAAGCGGTCGATGGAGAAACCGCTGCGCCGGCGGCCGATGATCAGGTCCTGCACGTAAGGGATCACCTCCTGCTCCTCGAAGCTGAAATGCTTCTCCAGCTCGGCCTTGTAGCCGCTGAAAAACTCCCAGACCACTTTCCGCTGCGCAGCCGTGCACGGCTCCAGCAGCTGCGACACGGCGCCTTCCATCATCGCCAGCACGCGGGAGAGATAGTAGTCGTGCGACTGGTGCAAGTAGCGCAGGATGTCCCCCACGTGGCTGCGGTGCAGCTGCGCCGCGCTCGGCTCGAACTCCGGGAAGGAATACACCTCGCACAGCAGGATGACCGTATCGGGGTCCAGGCCATTCTGCAGGCAGGCCTCGGAAACCGTCTTTTCGCCGTAGCTGCCGTCGATGCCCACGCGGGACAACACGCCCAGAAGCCGGTAATTGGCTTCCACAAGCTCGGCGAGCTTCATGTTGCAGGAGAACTTGTCCATCATCACACAAAATTAAACAATTTTTTTGCGATTTTGAGAAATATCCCTAATTTTGCAATCCCAAAGTGCGACGCGGCAGTGGTGAAATGGTAGACACGCTACTTTGAGGGGGTAGTGGGCGTTTGGCCTGTGTGAGTTCGAGTCTCACCTGCCGCACGAAAAAAGGCGACCGGAGTTTCCGGCCGCCTTTCCTGGTTTTTCGGGGTCATTATTTCTTCTTGGGTATCGCGAGGATGCGGTACAGCGCCTCGTGCGGGGTAAGGTCCCTGCGGAAGACCAGCGGATAGTTGGTGCGTCCCGGAACCGGATAGCCGTTCTTCCAGGAACCGCCGTCCTGAACGCCCCAGAAGGTCACGCGGTCAATCACGTCCCGGTGGTCGTAGAAGATCTTGAACAGCTCCTCGTAACGGTCGGCCTGCTGCTTCTCCACCTCGGCGGGAAGGCCGTCCCGGTACGGATCCAGGTACTCCTTGAACTCTTCGAGCTGGAACTGCGGATCCGACATGACCTGGCCGATGACCTGCCCTTCTCGGGTCAGCGGCAGCACATCGATGTCGATTTCGGTGATCATCACCTTCACGCCCAGCGCGGCGATCTTCTCGATGGCATCCACCACGTACTGGTTCTTCGGGTAGTTGAGCCCCCAGTGCGCCTGGATGCCCACGCCGTCGATGCGGATCCCCTCTTCCTTCAGCATCTTCACGATGTGCAGGACCCCCTCGAGCTTGGACGGGCGCCACACGTTGAACTCGTTGTAGTAGAGCTCGGTGTCGGGCGCGTACTGCTCGGCGAAGCGGAACACGGTCTTGACGATCTCGTCACCGTATTCCTCGCCGCCGAACGCGTGGACCCAGCCCTTGTCGCGGTATCCGCCCTGCTCGGAGACGATTTCGTTGATGACATCCCAGGCATCGACCCGGCCCTTGAAATGCGTGCAGACCGTCTCGATGTAGCTCCGGAGCGTTTCGACGAGTTCGTCGTGGCTCTTGGGATTGCCTTTCGCGTCGTTCCAGAAGAACTCCGGCGTCTGGTTGTGCCAGCACAGCGTATGTCCCATCACGAACATGTCGTGCTCGACGGCGAAGTCCACATAACGGTCGGCGCGTTCCCAGTTCCAGACGTCCGGTCTGGGATGCAGGGACTCGGGCTTGAGCTCATTGCCCGGCGTAAGCGTATTGAAGTTCTTCAGGATCAGGGCCTCATACTCGGGGTTGCGGCCGCTCAACTCGAAGGAACTCACGGCGGCGCCGATCTTGAAGGCATCCTTGTACGCATCCTTGAGGCCGGGCAGTTCCGCCGGATCCTTGGAGGCGGGGGTGCAGGCCAGGGCCGCCAGGGCGGCAAGGGCGATGCCCATCTTGGCAATAACGTTCATAAGTGTCTATTTTACAGGAGAATAAAACTTGAAGTCCCACTTGGAGTTGTCGCTGTTGAAGTCGAACGGCGCCAGCGTCGGAGAGCAGTCTCCGAGGGAGACGAGCGCGTAGGGCTCGTCGTGGCCGGGAATGGCCTTGGGCATGATGCGGAACGTCCCGTCGGTCAGCTGGTCGATGCGCCAGAGCTGCTCGGGAGCGCCGGTGAATTCCGGAACGGTCTCGACCTCGGCCTTGTCGTTCGCGGCCAGGGCGCGGCCGGTGCCGGCGATGACGATCTTGTAGTACGGGCCGCCGAGATAGCCGCCGGCCTCGGGCACGGGGATGACGCTCCAGCGCTGCCAGGGACGGGCCATGTAGTAGCCGTTCCGGGCCCCGATGACGCCTTCCGGCCAGCTGCCGGCCACCTCTTCGAGCTTCTGCTCCTCGAGGATGACGTTCGGCTGGGCCTCATTGCCCCGGCCGAAGCCGCGCATGCCGCCCTGGGCGCGGACGAAATCCACTTCGAGTTCGAGCGCGTATCCGCTCCGGACCGACTGGATCTCATAGGTGCCCTCGCGGAAAGCCTCGCCGGCCACCGGCCAGCCGTCCTTCCACAGCAGCGGGCGGATGGCGAGGACGCTCCGGCCGCTCTGGTCCATGTCCGCTTCCCAGTGGAACGACAGCTTCTCCACGCCTTCCTCCACGATGTAACGGCCGAAATGGCCCGGACCCACGAGGCGGCCTTCCGTCGTGATGACGGACTTGCCGCCGCCCTGGATCATGGAGCGGCCCACATTGTCGATGAAGGGACCGTTGACGCTGCGCGAACGGCCGACCACGATGTTGTAGGTAGAGTTGACTCCGTCGCAGCAGGTGCCGTGCGTGCCGAGCAGGTAATACCAGCCGTCACGGTACATCATCGTCGAGGCCTCCATGTTCCGCCCGACGTCGATGGCTTCGTTGCCCTCGACGCGGAAACCCGTCTTCGGGTCGATCTCCACCTGGCGGATATGCCCGAAATAGGTGCCGCAGGTCAGCCAGAGCCGGCCCGTGGTCGGGTCCAGCAGGACCCCCGGGTCGATGGCGTTGAAGTCCTCGTCCACGAGCGACTCGCACACCATCACGGGCTCGGAATAGGCGAAGTCCGGGGATTCCGGATCGAGCGTCTTGTTCCACATCGTCATGATCTTGCTGGCGTGTCCGCCGCCCATGCCGCCGCCCGTGGTCCCATAGACGACGAGATAGCGGTTTCCGATCTTGATGGCGTCCGGAGCGGCGCCGCCGCCGGGCCTGACGGCCCCGCCGTGCCAGGTCCAGCCGTCCTCGGAGATGAGGCCGCCGCCACCGGTGCCGAAGGTATAATACTTCCCGTCGCACTCCACCACGGTCGAAGGGTCGTGGATGTACGGGGCACCGGTCTGTGCGTGCAACGACGCTCCGGCGAGGAGCAGCAGGGAAATGAATACTGTCTTTTTCATGCTCTCGGTTCTTTTATCAGTTGCACGTAATGGTGTATCCGGTGACCGGCTTGCCGGTGTCGTCGATGAAACGGGCGCAGAACTCGCTCATGCCGGGGCCGTTCATCGTAACGCCGCGGAGCACGTTCCGGCCCTTCTTGAGGGTCACCCGGTCGGACACGGCGCTGTCGACGCCCATGTGGCGGTCGCCCGCGAGGAGCAGCACCTCCTCGCCGTTCACCCACCACCTCGCGGCCTTGTTGGAGCCGACGGCGAGCCGGACGTTCTCGATGTCCTCCTCGCAGTTGATGACGGTCACGGTCCAGAAGATGACGCCGTAGCGGTCCTTGTCCAGCCCCGTGGCGAAGCGGAAGAGCTTCACGAAGAAATGGTCGCTGTCCAGGGCGTGCCAGGTCAGCGTCGCCTTCACGAACTTGGGCTGGTTCTGCTGCTGCGGAGGCGCGACGGGCCGGTTCGAGCTCAGGTTCACCGGGGGCTGGTACTCCATGGTGACCTTGACCTTGTCGCCGTCCTTGGGGAGCATGGTCAGCTGGCCGGGGAAATACTCCACGCTGAGGTTCTCACGGGTATAGGAGTCCGTGAACACCCGGTTCGTGGGGTTGGGCTTGCTGATCGGCTCCAGAATCATCCAGCGGCGGATGAAACCGTCCGCATCCGGGGTGGCCGACGGCGTGGTGACGGGTCTGAAATAGCCCTTCAGGGCTTCCGCCACGTCGATCTTGGGGTTTCTTTTCTGCGCCTGGGCCGGCACGGAGGTGGCGACCGCCAAGATCAGGAGCAGAAGGATTCTGAAGGATTTCCTCATCATATCAATGTCTTACGAGATTCCACTTGGAATTGTCGCTGTCCGGGTCGAAGACACCCAGGGACGGCGTGCTGTCGGCGACGGAAACGAGGACCAGTTCCTCTCCGGTGCCGGGTACAAATTTAGGCATAATCCGGTACGTTCCGTCAGTCAGGCGGTCGATTCTCCACAACTGCTCCGGGGCGCCGGTGAACGCGGGGACGGTCGTGACCTCCCGGTCCGCCGTGGCCGCGAGCGCACGGTCCGTTCCGGCGATGGTGATCTTGCAGTAGGCGCCGCCGATGTAGCCGCCGAGTTCGGGGATTTCGGTAATCTCCCACGCCTGGTGGGGACGGTAAAGTTCCGGGCCGATCCGGACGCCGATCCCGCCCTCGGGCCAGGTGCCGATCACATCGGCCAGCTTCTGGTCTTCCAGCGCCACGACCGTGTCGTCGCCGTTGCGGCTGAAGCCGCGCATGCCGCCCGCCATGGGGACGTTGTTCACGGCGAGCTCCAGGGCGTAACCCCTTCTCTCGGACACGAGGCTGTATTCCCCGTTCCGGAACGGTTCCCCGGCCACGGGCCAGCCGTTCTTCCACAGGAGCGGACGCATGGCGAGCACGCTCCGGCCGCTGCGGTCGAGGTCACCCTCGAAGTGGAACGACATCTTCTCGACGCCTTCGCTGACGATGAAGCGGCCGAAGTGGCCGGCGCCGATCCGGCGGGGCTCCGAAGCGAGGACAAGCTTCCCGCCGCCATGGATCATGTCACGGCCGACGTTGTCCACATAGGGGCCGGTGGGGCTCTTGGAGCGCCCGACGATGATCTCGTACGTGGAGTTGACGCCGCTGCAGCAGGTGCCGTGCGTCGCGAGCAGGTAATACCAGCCGTCGTTGTACATCATCTCGCCTGCTTCGCAGGAGAGCGCGACGTCGACCGGCCGGCCGACGGGCTCGGCGGTCTCGGGGCTGAGTTCCACGACGCGGAGATAGCCGAAATAGGTGCCGTACACAAGCCAGAGCCTGCCGTCGGGGCCCATCATCAGGCCGGGGTCGATGCCGTCGCAGTCCTCATAGCCGTTCGATCCGCCGATATCGACCGGATCCGTATATTTGAAGTCCGGGGACGTCGGGTCCAGGGTCTTGTTCCACATCGCATAGACGCGGGAATGGTAGCGGAGGTTGTTGGAACGGTCGCTGGCGGCATACACCACGAGGTATCTGTCGCCGATCTTGATCGCATCGGGCGCGACGCCGCCGCCGGGGCGGACGCCGCCGCTGTGCCAGCTCCAGCCGTCCTCGGAGATGAGGCCGCCGCTGCCGGTGCCGAACGTATAGTATTTACCGTCGCATTCGACGACGGTGGAAGGGTCATGGATGTAGGGACTCCCTATCTGGGCGGAAGCCGCGGCGCACAGGAACAGGGCCGCGAAGGCGGCCAGCCCGGACAATGCTGTCTTCTTCATATCACTTCTTCTTTTTGGGGAGTACGGCGGAAAGCGTATAGCCCGTGACGGGGCGGCCCTCCGCGTCCACGAAACGCAGGCAGAAAGTGGCCATTCCCTGGCCGTTGAACACCGCGCCGCGGAGGATGTTCCGGCCCTTCTTGAGCGTCAGGCGCCGCGACATGCAGTCGTCCACGATCAGGTCCCGGTCGTTGGTCAGGCGCAGGACCTCCTCCCCGTTCAGATACCAGACGGCGCCGGAGTTCACACCGCCCGACAGGCGGACGTCCTCGATGTCCTCTTCGCAGTCGATGACGGTCACCGCCCAGTACATCTGCTGGAAATACTCCTTGCCGAAGCCTTCGGCGAAACGGAGCAGGTTGACGAAGAACTTCCGGGAGTCCAGCGCATGCCACAGGAGGGTGGACTTGCCATACTTTACCTTGGCTCCGTCTGCGGGAACGACCGTGAACTGGTCCTTGAAATATACTTCCGACATGGCTTCGGACAGATAGTTGTCCGTCAGCATACTGTTGCTGCTGAAATTCCTGGCGATGGGTTCCAAAATCGTCCACCGCCGGATGAAGCCTTCGGCGTCCGGCGCCGCAGGCTCCATCGCAGCGGGAACGAAATAGTGGCCGAGTTCCGCCCTCTCCCCTTCCCCTGCGGCGAAAACCTGCAGGGAAAGGAGAGAAGCCGAAACAAGGCTGAGGATAGTTCTAACCCAGTTCATTTTAATCCTTAATAAACCAACTCAATTACCAACCCGGGTTCTGAACTATGTTGGGATTGATGGACGTCTCGAGGTCGGGGAACGGGAAGAGTTCGTGCTTGCCGGTCTTGAAACCGTGCTCCTTGCCGTTGCCGTAGGCGGGATCGTCGTTGAAGTTATGCATGGTCACCACGGCGTGGTGCTCGGGCGTGGGGTTCTCCGCATAGAAGAAGCTGTCCTTGAGGGTCGGGACTTCGGAACCGGCCTTCTTCATACCCTCGAGGTCGCCCCAGCGGAGGCAGTCCGCGAAGCGGCAGCACTCGGTCCAGAGCTCGAATTTCTTCTCCCGCTTGACCTCGTCGAGGGTCAGGGTGGTGCTGATGTGCTTGGCGCCGGCGCGCTCCTGGATCATGTTGAGGTACTTCAGGCCGTCGTTGTCACCGGTCTGGGCGCAGCATTCGGCATACATGAGCAGCACCTCGGCATAGCGGAAGAAGAGGTAGTTCGCCTCGCTCCAGCCGGAATGTCCCTGGACATCCTGGGGACTCACGATCCGCTTGAACTGGAGATACTCGCCGTTGCCGTACACGCCGCGGAGGTCGCTGACACCGCGGAGGGGATCCTGGGTCTTGGGACCCACCACCTCCTGGCCGTCCACCGTCCACTTGGCGTTGTTCTCGTCGACGTCCTGGGTGTAGTTGAGCTCATAGAGCACCTCGTCGTAGGAGAGGATGGAGCCCTTGCGCCGGTAGGAGTCGCCGTCGTTCTCGATGAATTCCTTGGCGAAATCCACGTTGACGCCCAGGCCGCCCCAGCCGTTCTTGTTCATGCCCACCTCGATGGGGACGCGGGCGAAGCGGTCACCGCGCCAGCACCACATGTTGGCCTGCTGCCAGGTGGAGTAGTTGTACATGATCGTGAAGGAGGAGACGTTGGGGTTGAAAGCGACGTTGCTCTCGAAGATCTTCTCCTCGTTCCCGTCACCTTCGACGTGGAACAGCTCGCTCCAGCGCTCGCCGGGTACGAGGGCGTATTTGCCGGAATCGATGATCTTCTTGAGGACCGTCTTGGCCTTCGCATAGTCCGCGAGGAACAGGAGGCACTTGCCCTGGACGGTCCAGGCCAGGCCCTTGGTGGCGTGGAAGGTGCCGTCCTTGTCGGCCGTGCTCGCCCTCTCGTCCAGGTACGGGGCCGACTCCTCGCACTCCTTGGCACACCACTCGAGCAGGCCCTTCTGGCCGCCCTCGTAGTTGCCGGGCTTGTCCGCGCCTTCCAGGACGTGGTCCACCAGCGGCGGGTTGCCCCAGTAGATGGCCAGGGTCATATACAGGAAGGCCCGGATGACACGCGCCTCGGAGATGACGCGGTCCTTGACGGCGCTTTCGCCATACTGGAAGTTGTCGGTGACGAGGTTGGTGTAATAGATGGCCAGGTACGAATTCCTGTACAGGGTGGAGATGATGTAGTTGCTGGGGTCGAAGCGGAACTCGTTCATCTCGGCCTGCCAGTCGTTGTTTCCATACTCCTTGCAGGCGGCATAGACGTCGTCGCCGGGAAGATTCTGCGCGAACATATAGGCCGTGAAGATGTTCTGGCCGATGGCCTTGATGGAGCACATGTTGGTCGCGAATCCGTGATAGACGGAAGTAAGGGCCGAGAGCGCATCCTCGTCGGTCTGGTAGAAGGACTCCATGGGGATCACGCCCTTCTGGGGGATCTCAAGCAGGTCCTGGTTGCACGAAACGGAGAAGAGCCCGGCAACACAAACCAAAATCGTAGCTATTGTTCTTTTCATGGCGTTCAATGATTTAGAAAGTGATGGAGACACCGCCGACGATCTTCCGGGAGGTCGGATAGGAACCGAGGTCCATACCCATGTTGGAAGAGTTGCCGGAAGTCGCGGTTTCGGGGTCGAAGCCGGGATACTTCGTGAAGGTGAAGTAGTCGTCGATGGAGACATAGACCCTGGCCCTGTTGATGAAGATCTTCTTGGTCAGGTTCGAAGGCAGGGTGTAACCGAGCTGGATCTGCTTGATCTTAAAGTAGCTGCCGTTGAACATGGCGCCGGAGGAGGCCCAGAACGGCCAGGAGTTGGCTACGGACAGGCAGCTCGGCATCGTGGCGTTCCGGTTGGTCTCCGTCCAGGCGTTCTCGAAGAAGTAGCGGAGGGAGTTGCGCATATTGGAGTCGGCCTGGTAGAACATGTTCATGATGTTGTTGCCGATGGTTCCGGTTCCGTAGATGCTGAGGTCGAAGCCCTTGTAGTCGAGATTCAGGGTCAGGCCGTAGGTGTAGTCGGGAATGCCCTTGCCGATATACTTCCTGTCACCGTCGGTGACCTTGTTGCCCACGAGGGTCTCCCCCGCGGCGTTCTCGAACATCGGCTGGCCGCTTTCGGAATCGACGCCGAGGTATTTGTAACCGCGGAAGTACCAGATGGGGTAGCCGACCTCGAACGCCGTGGTGAACGGGTTGTTGTACGACAGGCTGCCGTTTTCGAGGCGGTAGATGGAAGGATCGAGATAGGTCACCTCGTTGTGGAGCTTGGAGAGGTTGGCGTTGACGGAGTAGTTCAGGTCGCCCACGCTGTCCTTCCAACTCAGCTCGAACTCGAGACCGGTGTTGAGCACGGAACCGGCGTTCACGTACGTGCTGTTCACACCGATCTCAGGAATGGGGGCGATGCTCACGAGCAGGTCCTTGGTCCGCTTGTCGAAGTAGTCGAAGCCGAAGGAGAGGCGGTTGTTGAGGAAACGGGCGTCGAAACCGAGGTCGAGCTGCTCGGAGGTCTCCCACTTCAGGTTCGGGTTGGCCAGTCCGTTGGGCGCGGAACCGTATGAGAAGGTCGGGTCGTCGTAGTGGAACTGGTACATCTTGGAGTTGTAGCCGATGCTGGTGGCATACTGGTATCCGCTCAGCACGTTGACATTACCGTTGCGGCCCCAGGAGCCGCGGAACTTGAGGAACGAGACGGCGTTGCGGTTGACGTTGTCCCGGAACCAGGACTCGTTGCTGATGGTCCAGCCGGCGGAGACGGAGGGGAAATAACCCCAGCGCGCCTGCTTGGAGAGCTTGGAGGAGTCGAAGGCGTCCGCGCGGAAGTTGACCTGGAAGCTGTAGCGGTTGTCGTAGCTGTAGGTCAGACGGCCGTAGTAGGCGAGGCTGGCGGAACGGCTGGGCGCATTGCCGAAGCTCCGGGTGGTGTCGTCGTTCGTATTCACATAGTTGAGATACTTGAAGTTGTCCAAGTATCCGATCAGGATGTCGGGACCCGACGCGGAGGCGTTGACGTTGTCGCTCCGGTTCTCGGTATAGGACATACCGGCCATGAAGGTCATGGCGTGCTTCTTCACATTGAGGACGTAGTTGGCGAAGTTCTCCCACTGGTAATACCGGCCGGTGTTGGCGGTTGCGGAAATGCTGTAGTTGTCGGTATAGGCGAGCTTCGTGGCGTAGTACGGCTCACTGTAACTGTGGGACGTGGACTGGTTCGCCCGGTAGCCGAAGCGGGAGGTGAAGGTGAAGCCCTTGAAGGGGGTGAAGTTGGCGTAGAGCACGCCGCGGAAGTTGAGGCCTTCGTTGGAGGAATCGGTCTTGTCCCGCTGGATGAACGGGCTGCCGTTGTCGTCATCCACGTACTTGGAAGTGGCGTACCAGTATCCGGTGGCGGGATCCTTCATGATGTTCTGTCCCTTCTCGTAGGCCTCGAGCATACCCGGGGCGAACTGGCTGGGATCGGTGTAATAGACCGGGGTGAGCGGGTCGATGGTCAGGACGGAACCCAGCATGGATCCGTAACGTCCCTGCTGGGACACGCCCTTGGACGAACGGCTCTCGATGGAGGAGTTGATACCGACCTGGATCCAGTCATAGATCTGGTAGTCGGCGTTGATCTGGGCGCTGAGACGGGTGTACTCGTCCTTGTTGCCCACGATGATACCGTTGTTCCTGAGGTAGTTGAGCGAGGTGAAGAAATGGCCCTTGTTGTTGCCGCCCTGGAAAGAGAGGGAGTGCTGGGGCGAGAACGTGGGCTCGAAGACCACGTCGAACCAGTCGGTGTCGGTGCCATCGTAGTGGTTGGCGGCCATGGCGCCTTCCATGTCGATACCGGAAGCCTGCTTGTAGGCGATCCACTCATTGGCGCGGAAGATCTCGGCCTTCTTGCCGAGGGTCTGGCGGGTCAGCTTGAAATCATAGGTGATGCTGGAGCGGCCGTTGTTGGCAGCGCCGCTCTTCGTCGTGATGAGCACGACGCCGTTACCGGCCTGCGCGCCGTAGATGGCGGCGGAGGCGGCATCCTTCAGGACCTCCATGCTCGCGATCATCGAAGGGTCGAGGTAGCTGATGTTGTCCACCTTCAGGCCGTCCACGATGAGGAGCGGGCCGATGTTGCCGGAGTTGGAGGAGAAACCGCGGACGCGGATGGACGCGGAAGCGCCCGGCGCGCCCGAGCTGTTGATGATGTGGATACCGGCGGCCTTGCCCTGGAGGGCGGCGGCGGCATCGGACGTGGACCTGTTCTGGAAGTCTTCCTCGCGGATCGAGGAGACCGAACCGGTCAGGTCGCTCTTCTTCTGGACGCCATAGCCGATGACGACCGTTTCCTCAAGCAGTTCGGCGTCCTCTTCGAGGATGATGTTGAAGACGCTCTGGCTGCCCACGGCGAAGGTCTGCCCCTTGTAGCCGATGCTCTCGACGGAGATGGTGGCTCCGGCGGGGACACTCAGCGTGAAGTTGCCGTCCAGGTCGGTGGCTGCACCGATACGCGAATTGCCGACCACCGTCACGGCCGCGCCGATGACCGGCTGTCCGGAGGTGTCGAGCACGGTACCGCTGATGGCGCGGTTCTGGGCGAAGGCGCCCACCGGGCCGAAGATCGCCGCTGCCGCCAGGATGGCGAAGAGGCGAAACTTTCTCTGAATCAGTTGTTTCATAAATAGAAATTGAATATTGGTTAAAAAAGTGTGTTGCCGTCGGGACCAAAATTATCCATATATAAAGGAAGCGGATGCCATTTCCGAATCAATTCCTATAAAGCATCCCGACGCCTCCCCGGCTCTTTTATGGATTGATTCGTTTATTACAAATTCTGCCCGATCCGTCCGTTTTTTCGTTATCTTTATCCGGAAATCATACTATCGGATAATTAAATGCAAGAAACCGCGAAAGATTCAATTTTTTTACTCCGCCGCGATATTGTTATACTTTGTTTTATAGCGAAGTCCTAACTTTGTGATGCTTATAGATCCGACATGAAGGGAACCAGACTGACGATCCTCGCGATACTGCTCTGCTGCGCCGTATCAAACGCCGCTCAGCCGCATCATTTCTATGCCCGCTTCACCAGCTGGGACGGTCTGCCGGAGGCATATCTGTCGTCCGTCTGCCAGGATGGATTCGGGCGCATCTGGGTGGGATCGAAGGACGGGGTCTTCTACTATACCGGCGAGGAATTCGTCCCCTTCACCAATGCCGGCTATCTCGAAAACTGTTCCCTGAACACGCAGGCCGTCGGGCTTGACGCCGACGGCTGCGTCTGGATCGTCTCGCAGCAGGGTACGGGGTTCTACGACATCCATTCCGACCGCTTCACCCTGATCGGGGAGCTCCAGGGCACCCCGGTGTCCGACATCGACGTCACGGCCGACGGCGCGGTCTGGATCACCTCGTCCAGCGGAATCTGGAAATATGACAAGGCTTCCGGCAAACTGGAAAACATGACCGAGTCCACGTCGTTCTCCCCTTTCCGGGCCTGCGTAACCTCCGACGGCAGCCTCGCCTTTACGGCCCGCAACAACAGCATCTACCTTCTGGACACGGCAACCGGGACTGTCAAGTCCGTCCGGACGGACCGCCCCGGCGCTTCCTTCCAGTTCATCGAGTATCTGGACGGGAACCGGCTGCTCCTCAGCGACGGCATCCGCCAGGTCTGCCTGGCGGACCTGGAATCGGGCGAGACCGAGTCCCTGATCGACGAAAAAATCATCCTGAACAAGGCGGAGGTCCAGTGCCTGCTGTATGAGGACGGCCTGTACTGGATCGGGACCACCTATGGTCTGCTCATCTACGATCCCGCTACCCGTACGGTCGAAAAGCAGTTTCCCGACGAACTGAACATCGCCACCCTCGGCGGCGAGAGCGTCCGCTGCCTGTTCAGCGACCGCTACGGCAATGTCTGGGCGGGCACCTGGAACGGCGGCCTCCGGTGCTGGATGACCTATGAGGCCGGGTTCAGCCGCTTCGTATCCGACGATTCGCCCCATTCGCTCACCGGCAACACCGTCCGGGCCATCTGCGACGGTCCCGACGGGAAAGTCTGGATCGGCAGCGAAGAAGGGTATCTGTGCCGTTTCGACCCGGAAGACCAGTCGTTCACCGATTTCACGCCTTCCGCGGGCCTGGCCTTCGGAACGGCCATCACCGACATCACCCGGATCGGGCAGCTCCTCTGGATCACCTCGTACGGCGACGGAATCACGTCCTTCGATCCGGTGGCAGGCAAGGCCGTCGGGAAATATTCCCTGCCCAGTAACGACTGCATGGCTATCATGGAGGCCAGCGACGGCTGCATCTATGCCGGCACGCGGGCGGGCATGTACCGCTTCAATCCGGGGGCGGACGCCTTCGAACTGGTCGATGTCGTCGGTAAGCCTTTCGTGCACAGCATCATCGAGGACAAGAACAAACACCTGGTCATCAGCACCTTCTACCAGGGCTTCGGCATCTACGACCTCCCGACGGGTTCCTACCGGAAGGTGCAGGCCGCCCAGGGCGAAGCCATCACCAGTTTCGCGCTGGATTCCCGCGGCGGGCTCTGGGCCACGACCGACGGCGCCGGCGTGTGCCGGATCGACATCTCCGCCGACGGCAACACCGTCGATGTCAAGCACTTCAGCAAGGCCGACGGCCTGCCGTCCAACTCCGCCGGCAGCATCACGGAAGACAAGGACGGGCATTTCTGGATCGCCACCACGATGGGCCTGGTGGAGTTCTATCCGGAGCAGGAGCGGGTGCGCGAGATCTACATGCAGGCGGACAACGTCATCGGAAGGCACTTCACCTTCGGGAGCAACTTCATGTCCCCGGACGGCCGGGTGTTCCTCGGCACCAACGAAGGCCTGCTGATGTTCGAGCCGGAGTACCTGCGGGAGCGCTTCGGCCATTCGGCCATCCACATCACGGACATCACGCTCGGCTCGGCCGCAGGATACACCAGCATCTCCCAGAAGGGCCGTTCCGCCATCACCTCCGAATCCATCCGCGTCAAGCAGAAGGACGCCGCGCTCATCCTCATCACCTTCTCCGCCATGAACTACGCCAGCCCGAACCTCGAGACCTACGAGTGTTCGCTGGTCAAACGCGGCTTCCGGAACCATATCGTCACGGACGAGAGCCACATCACCTATACCGGCCTGCTGCCGGGCTCCTACCGTTTCACCGTCAATTTCACGGAGGTGGCGGACGAGACCACCGCGGCGGGGCTGGACATCGTGGTCCTCGCCCCGTGGTACCGCTCCACCCTGGCCTGGATCCTGTACCTGCTGCTCCTGGCCGGCCTGGTCTACAGCTACTTCCGGCAGAAGAACATCAAGGAACAGACCGAGGCCCAGCGGCGCCTCGAACTCATGGAGGCCCAGAAGGAGAAGGACCTCGCCCACGAGAAGATGGACTTCTTCACCAACATCGCCCACGAGATCCGCACGCCGGTTTCCGTGCTGCAGATCCTGCTGGACAAGGCCGCATCCGAGCGGAAGGGCGGCGAAAGCGCCCGGGAGGACATGAACGCGATGCGCCTGAACGTGGAACGGCTCAAGAAACTCTGCGACGACCTGCTCGACTTCCGGAAGATGGACAGCGGCCAGGCGCACATGGTCTTCACCACGGAGGACGTCTGCGCCATCGTCCGCAAGTCCATCAATTCCTTTGAGACCGCCGCGCGGACACGCAACCTCGACCTGACATCATCCTACTCCCGGGACGCCATCATGGCGGTCTGCGACGCGGACGCCATCGAGAGCGTCGTGTGCAACCTCCTCTCCAATTCCATCAAGTATTCCGGCACCCGGATCGACGTCAGCGTGAAGGAGGACGACGGGAAGGTCGTCATCCGCGTCGAGAACGACGGCGTGCGCGTGCCCGAGGACGAAAGCGAACGCATTTTCGAGGCCTTCTACCAGAGCAAGTCCCTGGAGAAGAACGGCACGGGGCTCGGGCTTACCTATTCCCGGAAGATCGCGACCCTCCACCAGGGACGGCTGTACCTCGACACGGCGGTCAAGGACCTCAACTCCTTCGTCCTGGAGATTCCCGTCAAGCAGCCCGCGTCGGAGGCCCCCGGCGCTGCGCCCGCCGCCAGACCGGCGCCCGTCCTGGAAGACGAGGCGCCCGAGATGCCCGGGCAGAAGGCCGTGGTGCTCGTCGTCGAGGACAACGACACCATGCGCGACCTCATCCGCAACGCCCTGGTGAAGGACTACGACATCCTCTCCGCCGGAGACGGCGAGGAGGCTCTGTCGATCGTCCGGAACTCCCGCGTGGACCTCGTAGTCAGCGACATCATGATGCCCCGGATGGACGGCTGCGAGCTCTGCAACGCCATCAAGGAGGACCTCAGCCTCAGCCACATCCCGGTCCTGCTCCTGACCGCCGCCGTGGGCGTCGAGACGCACATCCGCTCGCTCAAGTCCGGTGCCGACGCCTACATCGAGAAGCCCTTCAAGATGGACGTCCTCAAGGCGAACATCAGCAACCTGTTCCGGAACCGGGACATCCGCAACGAGCAGTTCTCCTCCTCCCCCCTCTCGCACTACAATTTCTCCAGCGTGAGCAAGGTGGAGCAGGATTTCATGAACTCCCTCCACGCCTTCATCCAGGACCACATCTCCGAAACGGAGCTCACCATCGACCGGCTGGCCGACGCCATGGCCGTGTCCCGCGCCACGCTCACCCGGAAGGTCAAGGCCAACACCGGCCTGACCGTGAACGAATACGTCCGGATCAGCCGGCTCAAGAAGGCCGTCGAACTCCTGGCGGAGAACAACTACCGCATCAACGAAGTGGCGTACCTCGTCGGCTACACCTCCCCTTCGTATTTCACCCTCAGCTTCCAGAAGCAGTTCGGCATGCTTCCCTCTGAGTTCATCAAGGACAAAACGCAATAAAACCAAACGATATGAAAGTTGTCATAGACTGTGACGATGCCGCCATCGACCTGAAGAAGACCATCGTGGCGCATCTTGAGAAGAGCGGCGTCGAGGCCGTGGATCTGGACTATCTCGGATCCCACCCCGGCGCGTATTATCCCGAAATCGGCTACAACCTGGCGCTTAAGATCCAGGACGGTTCCTTCGAAAGGGGCATCCTCATCTGCGGCACCGGCCTGGGCATGGCGATGATCGCCAACAAGGTCCGGGGCGTGTATGCCGGCGTCTGCCACGACGTGTTCTCGGCCGAGCGGCTCCGCAAGAGCAACGACGCCCAGGTCCTCACCATGGGCGCCCGCGTCATCGGGCCGGAGCTGGCCAAGACCATCGTGACCGCCTGGCTCGCCTCCGAGTTCCAGGGCGGCGGCTCGCAGCCCAAGGTGGACCAGATGCGCGCGCTCGAGAAACAATCGTTCGAATCCAAATAACCACATACCATTATGCAAAAGATCATCAATGACCCGTCCTGCGTCGTTGACGAGATGCTCCAGGGCTACGTCAAGGCGCATCAGGACCTCGTCTCCACCACGGAGAACGAGCGCGTCCTGAAGTACAAGAACGCCCCCGTCGAGGGGAAGGTCGGTATCGTCACCGGCGGCGGATCCGGCCACAAGCCGGCCTTCATCGGCTACATAGGCAAGAATATGTGCGACGCGGTCGCCGTCGGCGAACTCTTCTCCTCGCCGCCCGCCCAGATGTTTTACGACGCCATCCACGAGGCCGACGCCGGCAAGGGCGTCGCCATCCTGTACGGCAACTACGCCGGCGACAACATGAACGTCGCCATGGCCATGGAACTGGCCGAGGAAGACGGCATCAAGGTCGGCAAGGTCGTCGCCAACGACGACGTCCCTTCCTCCCCGAAAGAGACCCGGGAGAAACGGCGCGGCGTGGCCGGCGAGATCCTGATGTGGAAGGTCGGCGGCGCCAAGGCCGCGATGGGCGGCAGCCTCGAAGAGGTGCTCGCCGCCGCGCAGAAGGCCATCGACAACACCCGCAGCATGGGCGTCGGGCTCAGCCCCTGCACGATCCCGGAAGTGGGACACCCCAACTTCACCATCGAACCCGGTTTCATGGAGGTCGGCATCGGCCACCACGGCGAACCCGGCATCGAGGTCGCGAAACTCGAGACGGCGGAGCAGATCGCGAAGCGGATGTGCGACGTCATCCTGCCCGACCTGCCTTTCGCCTCCGGCGACGAGGTCGTGGTCCTCGTGTCCGGCCTGGGCTCTACGCCGCTCCTCGAGCAGTACATCTTCTACGGTGAGGTGGAGAAGATCCTCACCGCGAAGGGCATCCAGGTGCACCAGGCCCTCGTAGGCAACTATTTCACCTCCCTGGAGATGGCCGGCATCACGCTCACGGTCATGAAACTCGACGACGAGCTCAAGGCCTGTTTCGACCTCGAGTGCAACTCCGTCGGACTCACCCGCTATCCCAAAGACTGACATCATGGAGAAATTCACACAGGAGGCCGGAAGCCTCATCATCGACAGGCTCATCCTGGCCATCCAGGAGAACAAGCAGTACCTGAGCGACATCGACGGCGCCATCGGCGACGGAGACCACGGCATCAACATGAACAAGGGCTTCACCCTCTGCCGGGAGGCCCTCGACAAGCAGAACGGCGACTTCACCTACGGGCTGAAGACCCTCGGCAAGATCCTGATGATGAAGATCGGGGGCTCGATGGGACCGCTCTACGGCAAATTCTTCCTTTCCATCGGCAAGGCGCTCGAAGGCGTGGACGAAATCGGCCGCGACGAGTTCGGGCAGGCCCTGCGGGCCGCGCTGGACGCCATCCACGCCATCTCCCCCGCACAGGTGGGCGACAAGACCCTGATGGACGTGCTGATTCCCGCCGACGAAGCCTACGCCGCTGCCGTGGCGGAGGGCCGTTCCTTCGCGGAGACGCTCGACGCCATGGACGCCGCCGCCCTCAAAGGCCGTGACAGCACCGTGGACATGGTGGCCAAACTCGGCCGCTCCAGCCGGCTCGGAGAACGTTCCCGGGGCGTGATGGATGCGGGCTCCGCTTCCTGCTACCTGATCCTGCACACCATGGCGGACACCGTCAAGGAACTCCTGGCCGCCTAGCTTATGCTGATCGTCCTGCTCATCCTGGCCATCGCCTTCATCGTCATCTCGACGACGAAGCTCAAGCTGCATCCGTTCCTGGCGCTGATCATCGCCGCCATCGGATACGGCCTGTGCTCCGGCATCCCGCTTGACAAGATCATCGCGTCGGTCAACAACGGATTCGGGAGCACGGTCAGTTCCATCGGCATCGTGATCGTGATCGGATGCATCATCGGAACCTTCCTGGAAGAGTCCGGCGGTGCGTACGTGATGGCCCGGAGCGTCCTGGGGCTCGTCGGAGAGAAGCGCGTACCGCTGGCGATGCTCATCCTCGGATACTTCATCTCCATCCCGGTCTATGCCGACTCCGGCTTCGTGATCCTGACGCCGCTGAACCGGGCGCTGTCCAAGAAAGCCGGCATCACGCTGGCCGCCACGGCCTGCGCCCTGGGCCTCGGCCTCACCATCACCCACTGCCTCGTCCCGCCCACGCCGGGCCCCATCGCGGCCGCGGGCATCATGGGGGCGGACCTCGGCCTGGTCATCCTGACCGGCATCGCAGCCAGCGTCCTTCCGCTGCTCGTCGCCTGGCTGTTCGTGACCAAATGGGCCACGCGCACCTACATCGATCCCGAGCCCAACGAAACGGATGCGGATATCGTCGAAAAGGTCAAGCAGGCCCCCTCGGCCACCCGTTCCTTCCTGCCCGTCGTGATTCCGCTGCTGCTGATCGTCCTCAAGTCGGTGTCCTCCTTCCCGTCCGCCCCGTTCGGGGAAGGCGGTTTCGCAAAGGTCATCGGCTTCATCGGCGAGCCGGTGGTGGCGCTGCTCATCGGCATGGTCCTGGCGTTCACCCTGCCGAAGAAGTTCGACAAGGAGATGCTTTCGACGACGGGCTGGGTGGGCAAGTCGCTCAGTTCCGCCGCCATCATCATCATGATCACCGCCGCGGGCGGTTCCTTCGGCATGATCCTCCGGGATTCGGGCATCGCGGACGTCCTCAGTGAGTCCCTCTCCCGCTTCAACCTGGGCATCTGGCTCCCGTTCCTGATCGCCTTCGCGCTCAAGACGGCCCAGGGCTCCTCCACCGTCGCCATCATCACGACCGCGTCCATCATCGCGCCCCTGATGGGGGTGATGGGCTTCGTCGCGCCGCTCGAAAAGGCCATCCTCGTGACGGCCCTGTGCTCCGGCGCCATGATGGTCTCGCACGTCAACGACAGTTTCTTCTGGGTGGTGACGCAGATGTCCGGCATGAACATCAAGACCGGATACAAGCTCCACACCCTGGGCACTTTCCTCTGCGGCATGTCCGCCATGCTGACCATGTGTTTCATGCACGCTGTTTTCTGTTAGTATCATGGAAAAGAAATCTATCCTCGAAATCCAATCCGTCTATACCGCCAACGCTTTCCTCATTGACGGTGTACCTTATGTCGGCGCCGGGTCGGAAACCACCCCGGCGGTCTATGTACATGACCTGCAGGCAGGTACATCCTGCTTCGTGAACGGCTGCCCCGGCGGGGTGATGAGCTTCGTCCCCGCCCCCGGTCATCCCGACCTGTTCTATTCCATCATGGGCCTCTTCCCGCCTTTCGTCGGGATGGAAGCCGGCGTCTTCATGCACCGCCGCACGGGCGAGACCTGGGAGACCGCCAAGGCCATGGCCCTTCCCTTCGCCCACCGCTGCGACATCCTGGAAAAGGAGGGCCGCAGCTGGCTGTTCGCCGCCTCCTGCAGCAAGTTCAAGGAGAATCCCGCCGACTGGTCCCAGAGCGGCGAACTGTATGTGATTCCGCTCGATACGGAAACCGGCCTCCCCGGGACCCCCGAGCTGGTCTATGACAAGATCTGGCGCCACCACGGGATGCTCAAGGCCCGCGTCCACGGCGACGACACCCTGCTGTTCTCCGGAGCGGAGGGCGTCTTCTACATGGTCCGCGAGAACGGGGCCTGGAAAACCTGCCGCCTGTTCGACCACGAGGTCAGCGAGTTCGGCCTCATCGACCTGGACGGCGACGGGGCGGACGAGCTCGTGACCATCGAGCCGTTCCACGGCAACACCCTGAACGTTTACAAGAACGCCGGCGGAAGCTGGGAGAAACTCTATACGGACGAACTCTGGTTCGGCCACGGCCTCAGCTGCGGCAGGTTCCGGGGCGAGCCGGTCATCGTGGTGGGCAACCGCCGCGGACCGCTCACGCTGAACCTGTACCGCCGCCTCCCGGACGGGCGTTTCGCCAAGGAAATCCTCGAGGAGCAGGCCGGTCCCACCCAGACCCAGGTGTTCACGGCGGACGGCCGGGACTACATCCTCAGCGCCAACCAGCTCAAGAATGAAGTTGCATTATATTATTAATCAATCGATATGGACAACAAATCAAAGCAGATAGGCCTCATCGGACTGGGCGTCATGGGCAAGCCGATGGCCAAGAACATCCTCAAGAACGGCTTCTCCCTCACCGTATTCGACATCAAGCCCGAACCGGTGCAGGAAGTGGTGGCGCTCGGCGCCAAGTCGGCCGCGACACCCGCGCAGCTCGCCGCGGCCTGCGACATCATCATCACGATGCTGCCCAACTCGCCCCACGTGGAGAGCGTCGTATGCGGCCCGGACGGCATCCTCGAGGGCGTGCGCCCCGGCTCCGTGTACATCGATATGAGCTCGATCTCCCCCGTCGTCTCCAAGAAACTCTGCGCCATCGTGGCGGAGAAGGGCGTCGAGATGCTCGACGCGCCCGTCAGCGGCGGCGAGCCCAAGGCCATCGACGGCACGATGTCCATCATGGTGGGCGGCAAGGAAGAGGTGTTCGAGTCCGTCAAGGACGTCCTCTACGCGATGGGCTCGGCGGTCACCCTCGTCGGCGACATCGGCAGCGGCAACACCTGCAAGCTCGCCAACCAGATCATGGTGGCGCTCCACCTCTCCGCGGTGGCCGAGGCCATGGTGTTCGCCGAGAAGGCCGGCGTGGACCCGGAGAAGGTTTACCAGGCCATCCGCGGCGGCCTGGCCGGCAGCACGGTGCTGGACGCCAAGATGGACCGGATCCTGGACCGCAACTTCAAGCCCGGCGGCCCCATCTGGATGCACACCAAGGATCTCCTCAACGTGCGCGATGCGGCCCTGGCCATCGACGCCCCGATCCCCCTCACCACCCAGGTGCTGGAAGCCTTCAAGGCCTGCAAGTGCGACGGTCACGTGAACGACGACCACTGCGGCGTCATCCAGTACTGGGAGAAACTGGCCAACGTAACCGTTAAACGCCGTTAATATGACGCTGAAATCCCTCCTCCTGCCCCTGGCGGCGGGACTTCTCCTGGCCACGGGCGCCTACGCCCAGGAATCCAAGGAAGCCGCGATGCACCGGAAAGCGGCCGAACTGATCGCCCGGATGACCCTGGACGAGAAGATCGGCATGATGATGAACAGCACGCCCGGCGTGGAGCGGCTGGGCATCAAGCCGTACGACTGGTGGAACGAGGCCCTGCACGGCGTGGCCCGCAACGGTCGCGCCACCGTCTTCCCCGAACCCATCGGCCTGGGCGCCACCTTCGATCCGGAACTGGTCCGTAAGATCGGCGACATCGTCTCCGATGAAGGCCGGGCCAAATTCGACAAGGCCCGCGAGATGAAGAACTACAGCCGCTTCACGGGGCTTACCTTCTGGGCGCCCAACGTGAACATCTTCCGGGATCCCCGGTGGGGCCGCGGCATGGAGACCTACGGAGAGGACCCGTTCCTCACCGGAACGCTCGGCTCGGCCTATGTGAAAGGCATCCAGGGAGATGACCCGTTCTACCTGAAGGCCGCCGCCTGCGCGAAGCATTATGCGGTACACTCCGGTCCCGAATCCACCCGCCACAGCTACAACGCGGTCCCGTCCATGAAGGACCTGTACGAGACCTACCTGCCGGCTTTCGAGAAGCTGGTGAAGGAGGCGAACGTGGAGGTCGTGATGGGCGCCTACAACCGCGTGTTCGGCGACAGCGCATCCGGCAGCAAGTTCCTGCTGATGGACATCCTCCGCGACAAGTGGGGCTTCGACGGACACGTGGTGTCGGACTGCGGCGCGGTGGATGACATCTACGGCGGCCACCACATCGCCCGCGACGCGGCGGAAGCCAGCGCCATCGCCATCAAGGCGGGCCTGAACCTGGAGTGCGGCAACTCCTTCTACGCCCTGAAGGACGCCATCGAGCGCGGACTCCTCACGGAGTCGGACATCGACAAGGCCCTGGAGCCGCTGCTGATGACCCAGCTCCGGCTCGGCATCCTGTTCGACGACCCCGACTGTCCCTACTACGGGATCCCTGCGTCCGTGATCGGCAGCGCCGACCACTATGCGACGGCCCGGCAGGCCGCCGTGGAGTCCATGGTCCTGCTCAAGAACGACGGCGGCCTCCTGCCGCTGCGCAAGGACATCCAGAACGTCTACGTGACCGGAACGGCCGCCACGGACACCTATTCCATGATGGGAAACTACTACGGCATCTCCGACCACTACAGCACCTACCTGCAGGGCATCGTGAGCAAGGTGAGCGACGGCACCAACGTGAATTACAAGCCGGCCTACACCATCGTCCCCACGCGGGATGTGAACCCGGGCAACTACGCCACCGCCCAGGCCGCCCAGGCCGACTATACCATCATGTTCATGGGCAACAACGGCACCACCGAGGGTGAGGAAAGCGACGCCATCAGCTCCCCGAGCATCGGCGACCGCCTGAGCATCGACCTGCCCGAGAACCAGCTGTCGTTCTTCCGGAGCGTGGTGCGGATGCGCCGCAGCAACAACCACCTGATCGTGGTGCTCACCGGCGGCAGCCCCATCAACCTGCAGGAGATCGCGGCGGGCGCCGACGCGGTGATCATGGCCTGGTACCCCGGCCAGGAAGGCGGCGACGCCCTGGCGGAGCTGCTCTTCGGCGAGAGGAATTTCAGCGGCAGGCTGCCCATCACCTTCCCCATCACGTCCGATACCCTTCCCGCGTTCGACGACTACACCATGGAGGGGCGCACCTATAAGTATATGAGCGGCAACACGATGTATCCGTTCGGATACGGTCTGTCCTACGGCAGCAGCCAATACGGCGAGCTGACGATGCTGACCCGGAAGCCCAAGTTCGGCCAGCCCGTGGAAGTCGAAATCCCCGTCACCAACACCGGCGGGGTGGAACGCACGGAAACGGTGCAGCTCTACGTCTCCACGCCCAACGCGGGGGCGGGTGCTCCGTTCAGCCAGCTTTCCGCCTTCGAAAGGGTCACCCTGCGCCCGGGCGAGAGCCGGACGCTGCACTTCACGGTGACGCCGGAGCAGATGAAGGAGTTCCAGGCGGACGGCAATGCCAGACTGCTGAAGGGAACATACAGGATCACGGTGGGCACCGCAGCTCCGGGCGCCAGGTCCGAAGAGCTGGGCGCCGCCCTCAAGAGCGTCAGTTTCAAGCTTTAGAGACTGTCAGGACATCCTCCTGCTGGCCTATCTGATTCCGTACAGGTAGGCCAGCAGGGCCGTTTTACCGCGCATCGTCTCGCGCGGGGTGAACTCGCCGTTCACCCACAGGTAACGCTGGTTGAAGAAAGATTCCTGGCGCGGCCACCCGCCGGTGTTCCAGTCCGGATAGCAGCGCCTCAGCAGGATCTGGGCGTCTCCCCCGTCGCCGCGCGACCATGTTTCGGTGCCGTTGAAGGGCGTCTGGCCGGGATGCGTGCCGGGCACGCCGTCGTTGCGGCCGGTGGAGTAGCAGTCGGTGATGTGGCGCTGCCCCAGGCCGGTCATTTCCACGGTATTCGCCGGGTTGCGGCCCAGGCCCCAGCCGGCTTCCTGGTACATCGCCTGCTCGCAGGCGAGCCGCTCCGCCGCCGACGGCGTCAGGTGGTGCAGGAGCATCACCAGCTGGAGGTTCTCGTTCGTCTGCCAGCGGGCGTCGGAGCTGCTGCGGCGCGACGGGCGCTCGCTCCAGCGGTCCAGATGGTCCGCCTTGGCCTGGGCACGCACGGCCGCGAGCATATCGGCATACAACTTCGGATAATGCACTTCGTGCCGGCAGGTCAGGTAGGCCGCCGTCCCCCACAGCTGGTACCAGGCCTGCCCGCGCGCCTGCGAGATGATGCGCACGTCGGGCCCCGTGACCACGCTCTCCGCCGCCAGGATGTCCTCCCAGGCGCGGTCCCCGGTCACGTTGTACAGGAACGCGGCCGCCATCTGGCGGAAATCCCGCCCGCGCATCCGCTCGTTGCCGATGCCCTGCTGCTCGTCCAGCTGCAGGTCCTCCTGCCGCTCCGCGAAGCGGAAGGCCTTCACGGCCTCGGCCGTATAGTAGTCGCGCAATTGCACGTTTCCCTGCACGTGGAAGGCCTCCGCGAGCATCGCGCAGTTCGCCGCGTTCGCCCAGGCGGCCATCGTCGTGCAGCCGGCCTGGAACATCATCGTCCAGTCCTTGTCCGGATTCGTGATGCCCTGCGAGTAGGCCTCCCCGTCGCGGATGGACAGGAAGAAGTCCACCTCGTTGCGCGCCTCGTCGATCAGGTCCGGGATGCCGTTGCCGCTCTCGCGTATGCCCAGGTCATCCTCGGAAAGGCGGCCGCCGGTGAGCAGGTAGGGCAGCAGCAGGTCATAGATGTTGCTCACGTGCGCGAGGTGCCGGTCCCAGTCGAAGGCGTCGGAATGGCCGCCGCGCGCCGCCGGATTGACCGGGTTCCCGGGCAGGCGGTGAGCCCAGAAGGCGGACGTCTCCGCCGCCTTGAAGTGCGGCTCGTCCCAGACGTCGCCGCGCAGCTTGCGCCAGTCGGGATGCCAGGGGTGCAGGTCCGTCTTGTACACGACGAAGCCCGAGGGGTCCTCGCCGGGCACGAAACGCGGCTGGCGCGGCGCGGGCGAGATGTTCTCCAGGATCGGCTCGCCCAGGCGCATATAGTAGTAGCCGCGCACCGAGAACCGGTACGGCTCGCGGTAGATTTCCGGCGAGATCTCGAATTCCATGCTGCAGCCCACGTCCTCCACGACCAGGCGGTAGCGTCCGGGCGCCGCCTCCCGGAAATCCACGCTCCAAACGGCGGAGCCCGTCAGGTCCTTCCGGCCGGCCTCGTACCGGCTGTCCTCCGCCCCCTTCCAGGGCTGCACGGTCCCCGCCTCGCGCGCCTCGGCACGGGCGACGTCGTACAGATACACCTTCTTCCCCTCGAAGGAGGAATAGTCCCGCGCGCCACCGTCCCCAAGCCACAGGTACAGGTCCGCCGCGCAGACGGCCTCCTGCGGCGAATAGCCCAGCAGGTTCACGTGGACGGCCTCGGAGGGCTGCTTCCAGTAGTCATAGGCCACGGTGGCGCTGCGCACGTCGGCGCCCAGCGCGGCGGGAATCTCCACCGTATAGCTGCAGCCCTGCCGCATCGGGCGCGGCAGGCGCAGGAAGATCCAGTGGTCCAGTTCGCTGCTGAGCGTATGGTCCGTGTTCATCGGCTTGCTCTTGCGGTATGCCGCCAGGGGCCGCGCCGTGCCGAAAGCCCGGTCATCGGCCGAGCGGACCGTCCAGTCCGCCACGCGGGCCGCCGCTTCCACGTCCAGGCGCGGATGGAACACCAGCAGGGTGTCGTCGCCCTCGGCGAAGGAATGCCCGAGGAAGGCGCTCGGGCCGGTGCCGTCGTCCCGGTAGTGCACTTCCCCGTCGCGGAAGTGCAGCATCAGATAGTCCTGATCCACTACGCGGATGTCCAGATAATGCGTGGCTCCCACGGTAACGGGGAACAGCAGGCCCAGCAGCAGGGAGGCCCAGAAGGGAATCATCGGTTTCATATCCCAATGATAGTGAAAAACCGACGATTAAGCAAGCTTTATTTTCCTTTGCAGTACGGACAGCCGGGCGCGCCGGAACAGCCTCCGCAACCCGAAGAACCGCAGCTGCAGCCGCCGGAGCGGCCGGCGCGCAGGAACGCGCGCAGCGCGAAGAACAGCGCAACGGCAACCAGCAGCAGGACGATCAGGGTCGGAAGGTTCATGGCGTCATCAGAAAAACAGGCCCGCAACCAGATAGGCCAGCCAGGCCACCAGCCAGGCCACCAGGCACTGGAACACCACTACGCCCGCTGCCCATTTGCCGCCCAGTTCGCGCTTGACCGCGGCGATGGCGGCGACGCAGGGCGTATACAGCAGGCAGAACGCCAGCATCGGGATGGCGGTGAGCGCCGTCATCGTGGCGGTCACGTCCAGCACCTCCAAGGTGGCCACCACGCTCTCCTTCGCCAGGAAACCCGTCACCAGCGCCGTCACGATGCGCCAGTCGCCTAGTCCGAGCGGCCGGAACAGCGGGGCGATCAACCCGGCCACGGCGGCGAGCATGCTGTCCTCCGGATCCACCAGGCGGAAGCGGAAATCGAAGCTCTGCAGCACCCAGATGACGATCGACGCGATGAAAATCACCGTGAAGGCACGCTGGAGGAAGTCCTTGGTCTTGTCCCAGAGCAGGTGTCCCACGTTCTTCGCGCCCGGCAGGCGGTAGTTCGGCAGCTCCATCACGAAAGGAGCGGCGCCGCCGCCCTTCGGCAGGGACTTGCAGACCAGCGCGATCAGGATGCCCACTAGGATGGCGGAAAGATACAGGATCACAAGCACTAGGCCCCCGTGTCCCGGGAAGAAGGCGTTCGTGAAGAAGGCGTAGATGGGGATCTTCGCCGAGCAGCTCATATACGGGGTCAGCAGGATGGTCATCCGCCGGTCGCGCGAGGAAGGCAGGGTGCGCGTGGCCATTACGGCGGGCACGCTGCAGCCGAAGCCGATCAGCAGCGGCACGATGCTCCGGCCGCTCAGGCCGATCTTGCGCAGCAGCTTGTCCGTCACGAACGCCACCCGCGCCATATAGCCGCTGTCTTCCAGCATGGACAGGAAGAAGAACAGGATGATGATGATCGGCACGAAGCTGACCACCGTCCCCACGCCGCCGAACACGCCGTCCACCACGAGCGAGCGTACGGCCGGGGCCACCCCCCAGTTCTCCAGGCCGACGTCCGTCACGCCGGCGAGCCACTGGATCCCCTGGTCCAGCAGGTCCTGGAGCGGAGCGCCCAGCACGTCGATCGACAGCCAGATCACCAGAGACATCACCAGCACGAAGATGGGGATCGCCGTCCAGCGGCCGGTCAGCACCCGGTCGATGCGGCGGCTGCGGCGGTATTCCTTGCTCTCGCGCGGCTTCACCACCGTCTGTGCCGTCAGCTTGCGGATGAAGGCGAAACGCATGTCCGCCATCGCCGCGTTGCGGTCCAGGCCCCGCTCCCGTTCCATCTGGACGATGATGTGCTCCACCATCTCCTTCTCGTTCGGCTGCAGGCCCAGGGCCTTCTCCACCGCGGCGTCGCCCTCCACGAGACGGCTCGCCGCAAAGCGCAGCGGCAGGTCCGCCCGCTGGGCGTGGTCCTCGATGAGGTGCATGATGCCGTGCAGGCAGCGGTGTACCGCCCCGCCGTGGTCGTCCTTGTCACAGAAGTCCTGGCGGGCGGGCTTCTCCTGGTAGCGCGCCACGTGGATCGCGTGCTCCACGAGTTCGTCGATGCCCTCGTTCTTCGCCGCGGAGATCGGCACGACCGGCAGGCCGAGGATTTCCTCCATCTCGTTCACGCGGACGGACCCGCCGTTGTTGCGGACCTCGTCCATCATATTGAGCGCCAGCACCATCGGGACGCCCAGCTCCATCAGCTGCATCGTCAGGTAGAGGTTGCGTTCGATGTTGCCCGCATCCACGATGTTGATGATGCCGCGCGGTTTCTCGTGCAGGATGAAGTCGCGGGAGACGATTTCCTCGGAGGTATAGGGAGAGAGCGAATAGATGCCGGGCAGGTCGGTCACCAGCGTCCCGGCCTGGCCGCGTATGACGCCGTCCTTGCGGTCCACCGTCACGCCGGGGAAATTGCCCACGTGCTGGTTGGCGCCGGTCAGCTGGTTGAACAGCGTGGTCTTGCCGCAGTTCTGGTTGCCGGCCAGGGCGAAGGTCAGGGTCGTCCCCTCCGGCAGCGGGTTCTCGTGCGTCTTGTCGTGGTACTTGCCGCCCTCGCCGAAGCCCGGATGCTCGTTCGGGTCCACCGAATGCACGGACGGGTCGTCCGCCAGGGCATTCTCCGTTTCAACGGCGCCCGTCACCCGGACGACGCCGATCCGGCCCGCGTCCGCCAGGCGCAGCGTGAGCGCATAACCGTTGATCATCAGCTCCATCGGGTCGCCCAGCGGGGCGTACTTGACCAGTTTCACCCGGGCGCCGGGGATGAGGCCCATGTCCAGGAAATGCTGGCGCAGGGCTCCTTCGCCCCCCACGGAAAGGATTTCGGCGCTGCCGCCGACCGGAAGTTCTCGCAGTGTCATTCTTTGCCTGTTAACCAAGGTGCAAAGATGGCACGCCCGGACGAAAAAAACAATCCTTATTTATGGGGATGGCCGCCTTGGCTTGCTTTTTGCGGGAAACGGGACTAACACCCAAAAGCATAACGTTATGAGAGCCTTGAAAACCCTTGTCCTCGCCCTCGCGGCAGGATTGCTCCTTACAGGTTGCACCAAACAGTATATCACGCAGGGCCTGGAGATGACCTACCTGGACTATGACGTCCGGTCCAGCCAGTGGCAGTACCAGGAAGACGGATACTACGAAGAAGACGGGTATTACCGCGTCACGCTGGACGTGCCGGACATTACGCCCCAGGTCGTCAAATACGGTAACGTGCAGGTGTCCCGCTACTATCCGCAGAACGCGACCTGGACGCCGCTGCCCGCGATGCGCGTCGAATCGTATCTGGACGGCGACACCGAGTTCTTCTACACCACTTTCACGGATTACGAGTGGTCCGAAAGGACCGTCGACATCTTCGTCACCACTTCGGACCTGTATGCGGGAGACCGCCCGGGCGACATGAGCTTCCGGGTCTATATCACGCAGTAGTTCCGTCCAGGAAAGCCCCTTTCCGTTTAGACGCTTCCCGGTATGCCTCCAGCTCCGGGAAGCGTTCTTTCAGTTCCGGGATGAACTTCCAGGGGATATCGGAGAAGTTCTTGAGGCCCATGCCCACCAGCTCCAGCACCTCGCGGACGCGCATCCAGCGCCAGCTGCGGTTGGGATCGGAAACCTTGACCACCGCGGCGATGCACTTGAGCTGCATCTTCTTTTCGCGGGGCAGGCGGCGGCCGCCGCGGTCGTGCACCGCTTCGGCGGCCGGCACCACGCCGCAGTGCAGGCCGTGGTAATGCAGGCGGTGGATCCAGTTGTCGTCCTCGCCATATTGCCGGAAGGCGGGCGAGAAACCGCCCACCGTCTCGAGGGCCCGGCGGCTCAGCAGCCAGTGCGCCGCCATCACGAAAGGCACCTCAACCACCAGGGTATCATTGTGATAGCCGCCCAGGGCGGCATCGACATACTTGCCGCACTTCTTCGCGAAGCGCTTGTCGCGCCCGCCGTGCGCATCCAGCTGCATCGGACTGAGGACGCCCCACTCCTGCCGGTGCGCGGCCACGAGTTTTTCCAGGGTATCCTTCTTCAGCCAGGCGTCCTGGTTCATCAGATAGGCGAAGTCGTAGCCCTCGTCCAGGGCGATGCGCAGCCCAAGGTTGTTGGCGGCCCCGAAGCCCAGGTTCTCGCCCGTCTCGAGGATGCGCGTACCCGGGAAATCCGTGCGCACGAGCGGCAGCGTGCCGTCAGTGGAGCCGTTGTCGATGAGGATGACGTCCGCGGGAAGCGAGGATTTTTCCACGCTCCGCAGGGCCTTCTGGATCCACTTCAGGGCATTGAAGGTCACGATGACGACGAGCACCCTAGCCATGGAAGTATCTGATAAAGAGTTGTTTCGGGCTCTTCCGCGTGAAGATGCTCCGCGTGATGTTGCGGTAGGTGTCCCGGGCGATGCGGCGCTCCTCCGACGGGTGCAGCGCCAGCAGCAGCGCGGCCTTGGCGCGCTTGGCGCTCTCCGCCAGCCAGACGGGCAGCGCCAGCAGGAAGTACTTCCCGGGCGAGCCGCCGCTGAAGAACAGCAGCGAGCCCCGCACAGCCGCCGGCCGGATGGCCGGAGAAATGCGCGTGGCGGTGGTGCGCCACTTGTGCGTGAGGCTCACGGCGCGGTCCACGTAAACGCCATAGCCCTTTTCGCGCACCAGCGTGGACAGGGCGATGTCCTCCGGAGTGAAGAAATAGCGCTCGTCAAACCAGCCCAGTTCCCGGAAAACCTCCGTCCTGATCAGGAAAGCCGCGCCGGTGATGTTGGAGGTCGCAAACACCTCGCCGAACAGCGGCGTCTTGCCCACGGTGTCGTCGATGGGTTCCTTGTGCAGGTGCCACTGCTGCAGCACATAATAGCGCGCCGGATAGGGCGGGCGGCCGCAGAGCTGGAGCGAGCCGTCGGCGTTCAGCAGCCGCGGGCTCACGATGGCGGCTTCCGGCGGCAGCAGGTCAAAATCCTTCACCAGCGCCCCGATCACGTCCTCCCGGACCTCCGTGTCGTCGTTCAGGATGAAGCAATACTTGCCGCGCGCCTGCCGCAGCGCCAGGTTGTTGTTCTCGCTGAAACCGCGGACTTCGTCGCTCACCACCCAGTTCACCCACGGGAAATCCGCCTGCGCCTTCGCCAGGTTTTCCGGTGAAAAGCGGTACGCCACCACGAAGCACTCGTACGGCACGCCGGTGTGCGCCCGCACCCCCTCCAGGCAGGGATACAGGTTGTCCAGTCGGTTCATGCACACGATGACGATGCTGACCAGCGGCGCTTCCATACTAGAACCTTCGTTCATTTCCTGACGCTTTCATTTTCTCAATTAATCCCTGCGGAGAATAGAGATCCAAATCGGTAAAACGACCGATCCTCGAATCGCGGGTAACGATTACATCACAACCGCAATCCAATGCACACGAAACCTGTGCCGCATCTTCGTAGTCTTCAATCGAAGAAGCGTTGACGCGGTCAATATCTTCGGATGTAATGGAAACTACTTCGACCAAACTGCAGATCAGTTTCATGGCGGTCTTGAAATCCTGGACGGTCACTTTCCCGCGCTGGGTCTAGACATATGCGGCATCGATGATGGACTGGGTGGTCAAAACCCCGCTGATCTTCTTGTCCCTGATGAGTTTGAGAAGCTGGAGGGAGCATAGGTGGTCCGTCCTTGAGGCAATCAACATATCAAGGAGCACGTTCGTATCCAGAAAGACTTTCATTTCGAAAGGATATAAGCCAGTTTCGGATCGTTATTCAGCAATTCCTCCGGTACGTCTCCGATAACCTCCCCCAAACGGAGCAAGTCTTCGTCAATCTGCAAGTCTTTATCTTCCACGTGGGGAAAGACCGGCGCCGTAGCTTCCTCCAAAATGGTCACCACATAGTTATTAAGTGATCGATTCTGTTTCTTTGCCAAGCGTTTCAGACGCTCATAGAGCGAGACGTCCATTCTGATTCCTGCCTGAACCGTACCCATCCTGATTTGTTTTTATCATCTACAAATATACAGCAAAATGTTAACAAAATGATAAAAATGACAACATTTTCTCCTACCATTGTTTCTGCGACAAGGGAAGAATTACCGACGGACGGAGACGTATTATGCCCGGATGTCAGTTTCTATTATAGACGCTCCTTGATGAAATGAACGCAAAAATGTATCTTTATGAAGTTAGCATGAACGTGAGTGTATAGAGGACTGGATGAACAGGCGCTGGCCAGGTTCTGTTCACAGAAAGACCGATTGGCGGAGGAAGAGCTGTATAAAAGATATGCAGCCAGGATTTATACACTCTGCGGGAGATATGTCGGCGACGACGAAGAGGCGAAGGATCTGATGCAGGAATCGATCATTTCTGCCCTTGACAAGATACAGACGTTTCACTACACCGGGAAAGGCTCCCTAGACGGGTGGATCGGCAGGATCGCCATCAACAAGGCAATCGATCAACTAAAGCGGCGGAAGCGGTGGGCGGCTTTCCTGGACCTGTGGGCGCGGGACAACACGCCGGAACCGGCAGAAGAAGAGATTGAGGCGATACCACAGGATAAATTATTGGAGTGGATCGCAAGGCTTCCGGATACGAGAAGGGTGGTCTTCAATATGTTCTGTATCGACGGATACTCGCATAAAGAGATCGCAGAAATGCTGGGAATCAGCGAGAAAGGATCGGCGGGAATCCTTTCCAAAGCCAGGAAACAATTGAAAGGGATGATTAGGAACTACCTGAAAGAACAAGGCAGATGAGCAAGTGGGAAGACATACTCAAGGACAAACTGGAGGGATATGAACGAACTCTCCCGGCAGGATGCCTTGACGAGTTCCGCGCTCGCCGCAACGCTTCCGCCGCGCCCATGGCCGGTCCTCTTCCTGCCAAACGTTTCCCGTTGACCTGGGTACTGGCCGCAGCTGTCGCCGCCGGCGTGGCCGCCATCCTGTTCCTCCGCCAGCCGGCTTCTCCCGGCGATGGCATCCAGCCCATCCGGCAAGTCCCGACTCCGACTGCATCCATCGCAGACACCACGGAAGCATCCGAACCGTTCCCGGTTGAGCTCCTCCCGGCAAAGCCTCTCATTGCCCTGAAGTCTGCTCCCAAGGCCGCCTCATCCCCCTCCGAACCGCCAACGGAGTTGGTAACCCTTGTTGAGTCTGGGATGCCCACGGACGAAACTGCGGCGACCCACCTCGAATTGGAAATAACGGTTCCTGAAGAGAAACCCGAAGAAGACTCGGTCACAGTGACCACCATACCGCCTCCCGCTCCAGATAACGCGGGCGAAGAACCCGTGAGGATGCAAATGGAACCTGCTGCCGGCATCCTCGCAGGAGGCGGCTTGCTGTTCGCTTTGGTCACTACTGCCATAAAAGGGAGCGCCCTTCCGGCCACGGGGTCCGGACCCAGAGGCCAGACCGGCCCGGGAACACCGGTCTATTACCCCGAAGATAGCTTCAAAACGCGGTTTCCTTTCAGGGGAGGATTGTCGGTCGGAATCCCCGTCTCGGAAAGATTCAGATTGACGACCGGACTCGAATACAGCCGTTATCAAACCAATCTGATCAGTTACATCGAGGGAGAGAAGAAACAAGTGTCTCACTATCTGGGAGTTCCGGTGCGCCTGGATTGGATGCTGGCCGGCAACCGACGGTTCGACGTCTATTTTGGCGGCGGCATCGAGGGCGGCTTCTGCATAGGGGCGACACTCGCGGGAGAAAGAATCCGGAAAGACGGCTTCAACCTCTCCCTGCTCGGCGCAGGCGGCATCCAGTTCAACCTCAACAAGCATTTTGGGATTTACGTAGAACCGGAACTGAGTTGGACCCTCCCTTCGGAGAGCCGGGTCCTTCAAACCTACCGGAGCGAACATCCGCTTATGTTCTCCGTCACCACCGGCCTCCGCCTCAATCTTGGAAATAACCGCTAGACACATACTGCAACTAAAACAACCCCTTTTTATATGAAACGGTCAGGTGTCATCGTCAGTCTCTTTGCACTCCTGCTGATAAATGTTCAGTGTGATCGGATGGAGGATCCTTTGATCCCCCAGGAATACTATATTCAAGTGGATAAGCCTTCCATTTCTTTCTCGCCCGAGGGTGGGGCGGAAACGGTTACTGCATTGAACCGCAGCGAGTGGGCTATTCATTATGGTATTGAATATCACTTGGATGGGCAAGCGTGGAAGGAAGGGGAATGCACTTATGCGACATCCTCTCAATATGGCACCAATGATGTTTTGGAAGGAGCCTGGTTCCATGCAAGCGTCCCGAGAAATGGTTACAGCAATGAGTTGCTTGTTGCAGTAGATCAGAATAACACAGGCCAATCCAGACAAGTTCGGGTATTTATGTGGTCCGGGATTCTCGAAACAACCATAACAATTAATCAACAGTAGTCGATAGAGATCCATACTATCATCAGTCTATGAGGACTAATACTATACTGTTGCTTGGGGCTCTCTCGCTCCAGGTTTTGTCAGGATGCGTTCAGACGGTCAACTTGACAACCGGAGACAGGCAAGTTGTGGTTGAATGCATCCTCAGTGAAGCTCCGCAACAGACGTTGCTCCTGTCCCTGACCAACGGTGTCTCCGGGATCGGTCCTGACGCGTTGGAAGGTGCTGTCGCAGCCCTTGTGGATCTGACGGCAGGAGGACTGGCGGGCTATTTTATCCTGGGAGAAGACGGTGTCTGGGTCCTGGATTACGCCGCGCTTCCGGAACACAGCTACCGCCTTGAGATAGATGTCCCCGGTTACGGAAACGTTCGGGCAGAGGACACATTGCCGCCAGCGGTCAATGTGTCCTACGGATTTCCCCTCGATCGCCTTCAGGACATAGACTCGACCTATTTTTTTCATCGCGTGCATCTGCCTGCGGACGAAAGGTGGCCTGAGCGAGATACTTATGTGCGGACAGCGGTTTATTACTATCAAACGGCCTCCTTACCGGATCATTTGCTTGTGGAAGGATTCGTATACGATTCGGAATCAGACGTTTACAATCTTTGTCGGACATTGTGTACGGACAGCCCGGGGGTCGTTGGGACGAATTTGAATGGTACCGTTTATAAATCGGAGTTGTTCCAGTCTGATTATGCCTGTTATAAAGAGAATCCGCTTTTAGATGGGGCAAGCAATTATATCAATTACCTGAAAATCGATAAGACCAAGGCGTCGGAACAAGCTTATTTTACTATCTGGGGGGCTTTCAACTGGGATTCACACCCCAGCCATCGGGATTATCTGCTGTTTTCTGCCCTGTCTGATAATTATAGTTCATATATTGATTCTGCTGCTTCCAGGCTACAGGGTTATTCTGATCTGGCCACCCTATTTTCAAGGGATTCCTCTTTTACGAACATTGAGGGTGGCGTTGGAGTATTTGGTTCGAAAACTACAGGAATACTTCCTGTTCAACGCGCAGATGTATGGTGGGAACAATACCAGCCTGTGGTTCTCCAAACATAATAAGGACGCTTGCCGTATTATCCGCAGCGTTATTGACGGTGCCTTTGTTTGGACAGCCTCGTCCTGCACAAACCGGGGCCGCCTGGGTGGACACATTGACGGCCGCCGTCAAAACGGACAGGTTGCGCACGGTCAGGAATACGGGTTCACTTCGGAGTGATCTCCCCGGTATTCGTGGCATCATTTCTCCGCTTGGTGAAGGAGACCCGCTCCGGTGGGTACAGACCTTGCCCGGAGTGGCTTCGGGTGCCGACGGGACTTCCGCCTTGTACGTGCGGGGCGGAAACCTTGGGAACAACCTAATTTCGTTGGACGGAGTGCCGGTATATGGTTATTCCCATCTGCTGGGACTGACGACGGTCATCCCGCAGGATGCCATCGAAGACGTCGAACTCTCCAAGGGCGGATTTGAAGGCCGGCAGGGCAATTTCACCTCGTCGCATCTGCGCATCAACACCAAGATCCCGGGCAGTGACGGCAAGGAAACCTATGCTTCCTTGAACAATTTCCTTGTCTCGGCCGGGTGGGAGAACAAAGTAAATGATAAACTGTCTTATGGCGTTTCTGCAAGGATTTCGCCGTTGACGTTTGAATACCGGGCTTTCAGGAATAAACTGCCCGGCCTGCTCAGCGGTTTCGATGACTTCAGGGCCCGGGTCGGAGACATATACGGCCGTATGGCTTGGAAAGTAAATCCAAGGAGTCAGGTGGATGCCTTCATCCTGGGCAGTCTGGACAGATACCGGTTCACGGACCCGGGCGGGGCCGACGAATCGATGGGGTGGGGCAATGGAATCGTTTCGGTTGCTTATTCCCGTCAGGCAGGGCATATACACACGTCAATATGTGCCTATGTGAACCGGTATTCCTCCAGCGAAATCTGGAGCAAGAAGTACCGTTCCTACTGGCAGCACATTTCTTTGCGGTCGCAGTTGACGGAGTTTTCTTTATCTGCAGAACAAATCCGGCACTTAGCAGGACCGCTTGTCCTTTCTTATGGTCTCAATCTAAAAGAGGCGATCTTCAACCCGGGACAAGTAGCCGGCATCAGCCACAAGTCGTACGCGTTTCTATCCACATTGTGGGTCCAGGGCAATATGAAGTTCTCCGACAAACTGTCATTGATGACCACCTTGAGGGGGAATGTTTATACCCGGTTCAGGGCCGGCAAGACTGTTTTTGTTCCGGACGCGGGACTGTCCGTCAAATGGTCTCCCGGAAAGCATATCAGTATTGAAGCGACGCTGGACCGGACATCGCAGTATTACCATACGCTGGAAGGGATGCCTACCGGCTGGTCCATCGATCTGCTCGTTCCCTCGGGAAAGGCCATCCGGCCGGAAACGGCTTTCCAGGCGTATTCCGGGATGGATCTTCTGTTTGGAAAGCATAATTTGACAGTCGGAGCTTTCCATAAACGGATGAACGGTCTGGTAATCAATAAATATGCAGAGAGTCTTTTCAACGGATCGCTCGCCGAATGGGAGGATCAGGCAGATACGGGAAAGGGCTTCTCGTATGGTGCGGAGTCGCTGTATGAGTACCTGGGAAAAGATTTCCAGGCACGCGTGTCCTATACTTGGTCGAAGACCTGGCGGGAAGGCTTCGCAAGCATCCTGGACGGAGCCCCTTTCCACGCGCGCTTCGATCGGACGCACGTCTTATATGCTGCAGCGTTTTGGAAAGGATTCAATGCCGCATTCACTTACCAAAGCGGGCATTGGGAAAACGGTATGGCGCAGCAGGCGGTGATGCACGTCCTAGGTGAAGAATGGATAGCCAAATACTTTACGGAGGGAGGCATAAACGATTACCATATGCCGGATATCATCAGGCTGGATATCGGATACCGCTTTTCATTCAACGCATGGGGGCTTGACCACGAAGTGAACCTCGGTGTGTGCAACGTCACGAATCACTTCAACCCGTTTATTCTCTACTTCAACGGAACGACGGAAGAATGGCAGGAAATCGCCCTTCTTCCAATATTACCGAACTTCAGTTACCGAATCTGCTTTTAGCCAATCAGGCCAGCGCCCGGCGGCGGGCTACAACAATCCTTCCGGGAGGTCGAGGTCAAGGATGCGGGTGGCGGGGTCGGCGGAGAGGATGAGGTCAGGGTGCAGGGGGACGAGGGTTTCGCCGACATACAGGCAGAGGTTGCCGGGGATGGGTTCCATCCCGGTGACGGTGCCGACGCGCTGTCCGCGGTTGAGCAGGGTCCAGCCGGTGAAGTCCATTTCCTCTTCTTCCTCCCACTCACCCTCGATGAAGATGGGCCGGCCGACGACTTCCTCGGCATCCTCCAGGTTTACGATGTCGTTCAGGTGGATGACGGCCTTGGCGGTGCCGCGCTGCTGGATGTCCTGGATAAAAAAGGGAACCGGCAGTCCATCGAATTCGATGAACACCGGTTCCTGCAGCTCGATCTGCCCGACCTCGATGTCGCGCACTCCGATCAGGAGGCCGCCATCGGTGCCGTTGGATTTGAGGATCTTGGCGATCTGGAGCATTACGCCTCGGCAGGGGCCTCGGTCTCGGCAGCCTCCTCAGCAGGAGCTTCGGCGGCAGCGGCCTCGGCGGCCTTCGCGGCGGCCAGCTCGGCAGCCTTCTTGGCAAGCGCCTCGGCACGGGCCTCGTTCACCTTGGCCTCTTCGGCCTTGGCGGCCTTGCGGGCCTCGATGGCGGCATTCTTGATGCCGGAAATCTTGGCCTCGACCTTGGCGTCGCGCTGGGCTTTCCAGTCGTTCCACTTCTTGTCGGCGGCTTCCTGGGTGAGGGCACCCTTGGCCACACCGCCGTCCAGGTGGTGGCGCAGCATCACACCCTCATAGGAGAGGATGCGGCGTGCGGTGAGGGTCGGCTCGGCACCCACCTTCAGCCAAGCGAGGGCACGCTCGGAGTTGAGGATGATCGTAGCCGGGTTGGTGTTGGGGTTGTACGAGCCGAGTTGCTCGATGAAACGACCGTCGCGCGGTGCGCGGGAGTCCGCCACAACAATGTGGAAGAATGCGAAATTCTTCTTTCCGTGGCGCTGTAAACGAATCTTAACAGCCATTGTGAATCTGTTGCGTTAAAAAATTAAACCTTAAATCATTCCTACCCGAGGAATGGACGGCAAAGGTATGAATAATTTATTTATGAAGCAAATATTTGAAACCCGGATGGTTGCGGGTGTTCTGGCCGGGCGGCAGCAGGTAGTCGCGCGGGATGCCGCAGCGCCGCAGGCACCAGCTCAGCGACAGTTGGTCGCGGCGGCTCAGGTGCAGCACCCGGTCCCACCACAGCTCGTCCAGGACCACGACGTCCGGGTCATTGTGGCGGCGGAAAATGAGGTTGTTCTCCATCAGCCCGGCGTGACGCGGCAGGCCGTGCGTCCACAGGAACCACCACACCCGCAGCAGGCCGAATATGCTCAGGTACTTCATATCCAGGCACTTGCGCGCCTCTTCGTAGGTGCAGTCGCGGTCCGGATGCGTCACCCCGCTGTACTTCACCCCGGCCGCCGCCTTGATGCGCGCGGCACGGTAGAGCGTGCCGTCCAGCAGGGCGACGTTGCCGTCGATCCACACGCTGCAGTCATAGTCCGGCAGCAGCACGTGGGGGTGCATCTTGGGCCAGCGGGAGTCCAGTCCGGGGTTGCCGGTGGACTCCGTCAGTTCCCGGATCTCCCATACGCCGATGCGATCCGCCGTCTTCTCCCCCTTCCCCACGAAGCAGATGAAGTCGAAGCCTTCATCCGCCACGCGCGGCTGCTGCAGCTCGTCGTAGCCGCCGACGATGCAAGTGTAGATGGCAATCCGCTCCGTCATTTGAAAGGTATTTTGAAATAACGCCCCAGCCGCACGTCCGCTTCGTCGGGATCGAAGGGCACGAAGCCGCTCCAGTGGTAGAAGGTGTACTCGCCGAACAGCACGCGGCCGTCCGGCGTTTCATAAAAGTCGAGGCGCACTTGCGGGAAGTCCCCCGCCAGGGCATCAGACAGGCGCAGCATCTCGTCCAGATGCGCGGGCTTCGCGGGCGGCACGGCGGCGTTGGGATGCCCGTTGCGGATGTCCAGGTGCCGCCACTGCGTGTCGAAGAAATCGAACTTCGTCTCTTCGAAAGGATTGTCGCGGTCCGTAGCGACGAATAGGAACTCCGGCTTGCCGCCGAAGCAGAAGATCTTGTAGTCCGCGAGGCCGGCGCCCAGGTACTCTTCCGCGATGATGCGCGGCTGCACGCCCTTGTAGGCCCATTCGCGGTCGCGCCGCCAGTAGTCGCTCCGCAGCGCGGCGCCCAGTTTCGCGCAGGCGGCCGCCCGGTCGAAGGACGTCTTGTCGGTGCAGACGAGGGTGCTGCCGCTGTCGTGCGTGCACTTCAGCACGAACTGCGCGGGCAGGGCGTCCCACTCAATCTGCTCCGGACGTTCCCATACGCCCAGGGTCGGGATCACGTGCTCCGCGCCCACCCGTTCCGCCACGTAGGGCTTTACCGCCGCCTTGTCCACCAGCGTGTGGTACAAGGGGTTCCGGTCGCGCAGCTTCTGCCACTGGATCTTCTCGGTGAAGTGCTCCGGCCCGGTCACGGACAGCGGCCGGTCGAAGACCACGCGGTATTTGGCCTTGAGGAACAGCCGGTCCGGCAGATACTTGCCGACCTTCCGGAGGATGAATCCCCGCTCGCCGCCCGTCAGCAGGTAATACCAGCTGTAATGGGCGATGCACGCCCAGCCCAGCAGGGTGCCGAGCAGCAGGCGCCACACCGGCGCCCAGTCCAGGCCGCGCAGCACGATGGGGAACACCAATGCGAAGCAGGTGGTCATCACCAGCAGCAGGATCAGGCGCAGGAAGGGTTTCACGGGAAAGTCCGCCAGCCGGTGCGCGATCACGATGCGCTGCACCAGCACGGTCAGATAGACCGCGATGAAGATGATATAGGCCCAGGCGGGTCCGGCGCCCAGCCTGAAGGCCAGCCACACCAGCGGCAGGCCCAGGTAGGAGGTCAGGCCGGTGACCAGGTAATACTTCTTGACGCGCCCGGTGGCCTGTACGAGGGTCAGCAGCGGGTTTCCCACCAGGTCCGCCAGCAGGCCCACCAGCGTGAGCCGCAGGAAGGTAGCGGCGTGCGGCGGCACCTTGTCGGGGCCCAGCCACAGGTCCAGCAGCCATTCCGCCTCCCCCAGCACGGGCACGAAGAACACGAGGATCACGAGCCAGGAGTACTTGGCGCCCTTGTTCACCAGGGAGAAGCAGTAATCCCGCTTCCCCGCGGCCCAGCTCTTGGTGATCTGGGGATTCACGGCGGTCAGGAAGTTGGAGACGAACTGCTTGACGATGTTCTCCACCTGCAGGACGATGCCCCGGGCGGCGTTCACGGCCACGCCGAAGAAGAGGTTCACCACCTGGTTGACACCCTGCGTGTTGAACACATAGGCGCTCGAGCCGAAGAAACTCCAGCCCGCGAAGGCGGTCATCTCGCGCATCAGCGCCCCGTCCCACACCAGGCGGCCGCGGCTCTCCGCGAACTGCCGGCGGCAGTAGAAGCCGTACGCGGCGCGCACCAGCACGGCCACGGCCAGCATCAGCACGGCGTAGCTGACCAGCTTGTCGAAGGGAGAAACGTACAGCAGCAGCGCCACGCCCAGCTTGAGCAGCGCCTCGCCGAGGCTGATTACGGCAAAGGCCGACATCCGCTCGTGCGCGACGATGGCGGCGTTGTACGGAACGGCCAGCAGGTTCACCACCAGCACGCCCAGGGAACATTGCAGCACCCACCGGGCGGCCTCCAGGCGGCCTTCCGGAATTACGAGCCGGTGGTTCAGCCACCACACGCCGGCCGTCTCCACGAGCAGCACCAGCAGCAGCGACAGGCCCAGCTGGATGAGCACGCCGGTGGAGAAGATGCGCCGCAGCCGGACGGAGTCTCCCCCGCCCAGGCCGACGGCCAGGAAGCGGCTGATCGCCGCGGAAATGGACGTGGTGAGGAAGGTGAACACCGTCACCACCCCGCCCACGACATTGTAGGTGCCGTAGTCATCGACGCCCAGTGTCCTGAGCACCACGCGCGAGGTGAACAGGCCGATGAGCATCAGCAGGAACATACGGAAATACAGCAGGAGGGTGTTCCGGGCTATCCTCCTGCTGTTTTCCGAAAGCTGTCCTGAAGCCTTCACGGACGTTACTTTTTAAACAGGCCGAAAACGGCGGAGCCGGAACCGGACATAGAAGCGTACGCGGCCCCTTCCGCGTAGAAACGCTCCTTCAGGGCGCGGACTTCCGGATGGATGGGGAAGACCGACGACTCGAAGTCGTTGAACAGCACGTCCGGCCACATCTCCACGGGATAGCGCAGCGATTCGCGCAGCGGGGGCAGGGCCAGGCGGTCGCGCGGGATGACGCGCGAATACGCCTCGCTCGTGCTCACGCGCACGCCTTCCGGCACCTCCACCCGGATTTCGTAACCGGACAGGTCGAGCTCGTACTCCGAGAGCACGTCGCCCCGGCCCTCGCCGATCATCTGGCGGTTGTAGATGAAGAAAGAGCAGTCGGAGCCCAGGCAGGCGGCATAGTCGGCCAGCTGCCAGTCCTCCAGCGGGAGCTTGAACATGTCGGTCAGGGCCATCAGGGTGAAGGCCGCGTCGGCCGAGCCGCCGCCCAGCCCCGCACCCACGGCGGAGCGCTTCTCCAGGCGGATCTCCACCGGCGGCAGGTCGAAGTCCGACTTCAGCAGGCTGTAGGCCCGCAGGGTCAGGTCGTCCTGCCAGGTCACGTTGTCCGACGGGACGAAGCGCAGTTTGTCGGAGGGCACGATCTCCAGCACATCGCTCATCCCGAAATACGGGACGAAGAGCGTCTCGATGTCGTGGTAGCCGTCGGGGCGCCGGCGGAGCACGCTCAGGCCGAGGTTGATCTTGACATTAGGGTAGACCAGCATAAATCTCTTCGGTTAAGGATTCGGGCAGGCGGGAAAGAACCGGCGCGAGGAAGGCCGCCATCTGCAGGCGGCGCGCCTCGGCTTCGGGAATGCCGCGCGAACGCAGGTAGAACAGTTCGTCGGGGTTGAGGTAGCCGGTCGTGGCGCCGTGCGAGCACTGCACGTCGTCGGCGTAGATCTCCAGCTGCGGCCGGGACTCGGCGAAAGCCGTTCCGGAGAGCAGCAGGGTGTGGTTTTCCTGGTAGGCCTGCGTCTTCTGGGCGTCCTGCGCCACGTAGATCAGGCCGTCGAAGGCGGCGCGGGCCGTCCCGCCCACGATGCCCTTGAACAGCTGGCGGGAGGTGCAGCCGCCGGAGCTGTGGCGGACCAGCACGCGCAGGTCCACCCGTTCGGCGTCGTTGCAGAGGTACACCCCGGCCAGGTCCAGCGACGCGCCCGGCCCGCACAGGTCGATCTCCAGGCCGAGGCGGGCGGAGGTCCCGGGCGGCACGACCAGGGTCATCGACCGCGCCTCCCCGGCGTCCAGCCGGAGAAACTGCGGCACGGCGTCGCGCCCGATGATGTAAACCTCGCTATCCATGGATGCTTTCGTAGCCTTCATTCTCGATGCGGTCCACCAGTTCGCGGCCGCCGGTCAGCACGATGCGCCCTTCCTTGAGCACGTGGACGACATCCGGGACGATGTAGTCCAGCAGGCGCTGGTAGTGGGTGATCACGAGGGCGGCGGTGTCCGGGGTGCGGAGCCGGTTCACGCCTTCCGCGACGATGCGCAGGGCGTCCACGTCCAGTCCGGAGTCCGTCTCGTCCAGGATGCTGAGCGTGGGCTCGAGCATCGCCATCTGGAAGATCTCGTTGCGTTTCTTCTCGCCGCCGGAGAAGCCCACGTTCACCTCGCGGCGGGCGAATTCGCCCTTCATCTGCACCAGGGCCATCTTCTCCTTGAGGAGTTTCAGGTATTCCGCCGGGCTGAGTTCCGGCAGGCCGGCGGCCTTGCGGCGCGCGTTCACGGCGGCCTTCATGAAGTTGGTGATGCTCACCCCGGGGATCTCCACCGGGTACTGGAAGCTCAGGAAGATGCCCGCCCAGGAGCGCTCCTCGGGGCTGAGGGCAAGCAGGTCGCGGCCCGCGTAGGTGACGCTGCCGGCCGTGACCGTGAACGAGGGGCGGCCCGCCAGGACGGCGCCCAGCGTGCTCTTGCCGGCCCCGTTGGGCCCCATCACGGCGTGCACTTCCCCGCGGCGGACCGTCAGGTCCACCCCCTTGAGGATCTCCTTGCCTTCCACGCCGGCGCGAAGGCCCTTGATTTCCAGCAGAACTTCGTTATTCATTCTTATTGAAGAGTTTTTTCCACGATACGAGGGACCAGATGCCGTTGGCGAGGTACAGCGCGCTCACGATCGGCATCAGGTAGAGTCCGGAAGTGATGTAGAGGACGATGTTGGCCGCGTTCACCACCAGCCACACGATCCAGCATTCCCAGCACTTCTGGGCGCTGAGGTACTGCGCCAGGAGCGTGAGCATCAGCAGGTAGGAATCCAGCCAGGGAGACGGGTCCGGCTGGAACACGGAAGGCCACTTGACGGGCAGCCAGTCCAGGCACATCGCCCAGACGGCGCCCACCACGCAGACGATCAGGATCAGCGCCGGCCACTGTTCTTTGGTGATGTGTCCCACCTTGAGGCGGCTTCCGTCCGCCGCGCTGCGCTCCTCCTCCCGGGGATGCGTCCAGCGCCAGTGCCCGAAGGCGTTGATGGCGAAGGACACGGGCTGGAGCAGCATCGCGCTGTACAGGTGCTGCCGCCAGAACAGCACGAACAGGAACACGTTGTAGACGTATCCCACCCAGAAATTATACTTGGAGTTCCGCCCCGCGAGGAACACGCAGGACAGCCCCAGAACGGCCGAAATGATTTCTATCCAACTCATCCGACGGCGCCTTCAAGTGAAACGGACAACAGTTTTTGCGCCTCGACGGCGAATTCCATCGGCAGGCGCGAAAGGACTTCGCGGGCGTAGCCGCCCACGATGAGCGCGACGGCGTCCTCCGGGGCGATGCCGCGCTGGGTGCAGTAGAAGAGCTGGTCTTCACTGATCTTGGAGGTCGTGGCCTCGTGCTCCACGACGGCGTGCGGGTTGTGGTTGCGGATCACCGGGAAGGTGTGCGCGCCGCAGCGGCTGCCGATCAGCAGTGAGTCGCACTGCGAGTAGTTGCGGGCGCCCTCCGCCGCAGGTCCCATCTGCACCAGACCGCGGTAGCTGTTCTCGCTGTAGCCGGCCGAAATGCCCTTGGACACCACCCGGCTGCGGGTGCCGCGGCCCAGGTGGATCATCTTGGTGCCGGTGTCGGCCTGCTGGTAATTGTTCGTCATCGCCACGCTGTAGAACTCGGAGGTGGAATAGTCCCCCTGCAGGATGGTGGACGGGTACTTCCAAGTGACGGCGGAGCCCGTCTCCACCTGGGTCCAGGACAGGTGCGCGCCGCTTCCCTTGCAGATGCCGCGCTTGGTCACGAGGTTCAGGATACCGCCGCGGCCCTGCGCGTCGCCGGGATACCAGTTCTGCACGGTGCTGTACTTCACGTCGGCGTCCTTCTCCACGATGATCTCCACCACGGCGGCGTGCAGCTGGTTCTCGTCGCGCATCGGCGCGGTGCAGCCTTCCATATAGCTTACCGACGAGCCTTCGTCGGCGATGATCAGCGTGCGCTCGAACTGGCCGGTGCCGGAGGCGTTGATGCGGAAGTAGCTGGACAGGTCCATCGGACACTTCACCCCCTTGGGGATGTAGCAGAAGGACCCGTCGGAGAAGACCGCGGAGTTCAGGGCCGCATAGAAGTTGTCCCCCACGGGCACCACGCTCGCCAGGTACTTGCGCACCAGGTCCGGATGCTCGCGCACCGCCTCGGAGAAGGAGCAGAAGATGATGCCTTTCTCGGCCAGGCTCTTGCGGAAGGTCGTAGTCACGCTCACGGAATCGAACACGGCGTCCACCGCCACGCCGCCCTTGGGCTTCACGCCGGCCAGCACCTCCCGCTCGTGCAGCGGGATGCCCAGCTTGTCGAAGGTTTCCAGCAGCGCGGGGTCGATCTCGTCCGGGCGGTCTTCGTCGCGTTTGGGCGCCGCCCAGTAGATGATGTCCTGGAAATCGATGGGCGGCAGCTTGAGGTGCCCCCACTGCGGCGGGGTCATCTGCCGCCACTTGCGGAACGCCCCCAGACGGAACTCCAGCAGCCAGTCCGGCTCGCCTTTCTTGGCGGAAATCAGGCGGATGATGTCCTCGTTGAGGCCCTTCGGCACATACTCCTGGGCGACTTCGGTCACGAAGCCGTCCTTGTACTCCTGGGCGGAGAGATCCCTGATCAAATCATCCATAGAAATACAAAGATAATCATTCTTTGTTGTATCTTTGCAGAAAACTGAGCTGCAAAATGAAGAATTTCCGCTTTTTGCCTCTCCTGGCGGCGTTTTTCCTGCTGCCGGCCGCCGCGTCCGCCCAGTCTGTCTGCTTCTGGACCGACGCCCTCGACATCGTGCCCATCCGCATCTACGTGGACGAAGAATACATCGGCGACGTGACCGCCGCATACGACAGCCAGCCCGAACTGGACGCCGAGGGAACGCTGAGCCTCGACCTCACCCCGGTGCACCACAAACTCACGGCCGTGGACAAGTACGGCCGCGTGTACAAGCAGTGGTCCGGCCACATCAACCCCCGCGAAGGGGTGGTTTATTACCAGCGCCTGAACGCGCGGGGTTTCCACGAAGTGAACCGGAACGACTACGCCTTCGTCTTTCTGGACTGGGTGCCGGTCTTCCCGCTGCCCGGCTACTACCGGCATTCGCGCCGGATCGAAGACCTCTACCCGCTGGAGGATTCCGGCCTGCTGGTGGGCATGGCGGCCACCGCCGTGGGCGCCACCGCGGCGATGGGCGTCGCGGCTGCGAAGAACTGGAACGTCAGCGACGACCGCTTCCCCTATGTGGCCCTCGGCCTGGGTACGGAGTATTTCTCCACCCTGCGCGACTGGCGCAACGTGGCGCAGATGAAGGCCCGCTTCGGCGGCATGGGCGGATTCTCCCTGCTGGCCGACGCCGGTCTGTCCGTCTTCCCGGACTCCTGGCACGAGAACACCGCCTTCACCTTCAGTTTCGGCGCCGGGATCGATTACGGCGGGCTGGGCTTCGCCATCCGTTACAAGCCGGCCGTGGGCCGTTCGTCGGACACCTTCCTGGCCGCCCGGATCGCCTATGACTGGTGGGTCGCCCCCAAGTTCGCCCTGGAATTCCACGGCGGCTTCGGCGTGGGCGGCTACGGCAGCAAGGGCCTCTTCGACTACTACGACTTCCCGTTCGGCTTCGGCCTGCTGTTCGCGCTCTAGGCCATGTCCCCCGCCGTCCTGCTCGCCGCCGTCGCGGCCTACCTGGCCGTGGTCATCGGCCTGGGCTGGCGGCTGTCGCGCCGCAGCGCCGGGAGTGCCGACTTTTTCCGCGGCGGGCGGAAATCGCCCTGGTGGGCCGTCGCCGTGGCGATGGTCAGCACCTCCATCTCCGGCATCACCTTCGTGTCCGTGCCCGGGATGGTGGCTGCCTCGCAGTGGTCCTACCTGCAGATGGCGCTGGGCTTCGTGGCGGGCTACGCCGTCATCGCCTACGTGCTGCTGCCGCTGTATTACCGCATGGACCTCAACAGCCTGTACACCTGGCTGGAGGCGCGTTTCGGACGCTGGAGCCACCGCGCCGGCGCCGGTTTCTTCCTGCTCTCGAAGGTCCTGATCTGCGGGGTACGGATGTACCTGACGGCCATCGTGCTGCAGCTGGTGGTCTTCGGGCCGCTGGGCATCCCATTCTGGGTGAACGTGGCCGCCACGATGCTCTGCGTGTGGCTGTACACCTTCCGGGGCGGGGTGCGCACCCTGGTGTGGACCGATATGCTCCAGACGCTCGCGCTGCTCACCGTGGTGGTGCTGTGCCTGGTGCGGATCGGCCGCGAGATGGGCCTGGATTTTGGGGCGATGTGCACCGGCATCCGGGACAGCGGCATGGCGCGCATCTGGTTCTTCGACGACTGGGCGGACACGCGCCTGTTCTGGAAACAGTTCGCCGCGGGGGCCCTGACCACCGTCGCGATGACGGGCCTGGACCAGGACATGATGCAGAAGAACCTGTCCTGCAAGACTTTGCGCGAGAGCCAGCGGAACATGATGAGCTACGGGGCGGCGTTCATCCCGGTGAACCTGCTGTTCCTGGCGCTGGGCGTGCTGCTGTACCGCTTCGCCGCGGTGCGGGGGGTGGATTTCGCCAGGCCCGACGACCTCTTCCCCACCATCGCGTGCGGGACGGACGCATCCGGCCGGCCCTGGATGCCGCCCGTGGTGAGCCTGCTGTTCGCGCTCGGCATCACCGCCTCGGCCTTCAGCAGCTCGGGTTCCGCGCTCACCGCCCTCACCACCACCTTCACCCTGGATTTCCTGCACGCCGACAGGCGGCAGGACGAGGCCGGGCTGCTGCGCACCCGCCGGCGGGTGCACGCGGGCGCGGCCGTGGTGCTGGGGCTGGTGATCCTGGGTTTCGGGGCCATCGGGGACGGGAGCGTCATCAACGCCATCTACACCGTCGCGGGCTACACCTACGGCCCCCTGCTGGGCCTGTTCTTCTTCGGGCTCCTGACGCGCCGCCGGGTGCGGGACGCCTGGGTCCCGCTGATTTGCGTGCTCTCCCCGGTCCTCTGCTACGTGCTCTCCGCCCACAGCGAGGCCTGGTTCGGCGGCTACAGGATCGGCTTCGAGTTGCTGCTCTACAACGCCCTGCTGACCTGGCTGGGCCTGTGGCTCAGCGGAATCGGTTTGAAGCGGGCTTAAGCCGGATTATTCCAGCTCAAAACGGACGTTTTCCGCGTCGGTGCGACAGGTAACGGTCTTCGTCTGCCCCGGCAGGAGCGGGAAGAAATTGTCGCTCCAGAAAGCCGGCACAACCAGGCGGCCGTCGGCATCCTTCGCCTTCAGCACGTTCATATAGGAGATGACCTGCGAGCGGTTCGTCAGGGTCACGGCGTATTCTCCCGCGCCGGGATGGACGGACAGTTCCACGTCGGCCGGCTCCCGGGCGAAAGCGAAGCGCAGGTCGGGCTGGCGCGTAATCGGCGTGAGATACCAGTTGCTCCGCCGCCAGTTGTATTCGGTCCCGTCGGCGGGGATGCAGTAGAAGTTGTCGGAAACGGGCTTCCCGTCCGGGGCCGTGAGCGAGAGCGCCACGAAATGCGGACGGCCGTCGTAGCGCTTCAGGTCGAAGACCGGCACGTTCCCGCGGTAGTCCAGGGCGATTTCGCGCCGGTCCCCGCCCAGCAGGCGGGACTGCTCGTCGTACACCAGCACGGCGGCGTTCAGCACGCGCCTTTCGGGGCATTCGCTCACCGCGTGCACCCGGCGGTCGGCATAATCGAAGATGAGCTGGAGCGGCTCGCAGGCCTTCTTGGTACCGTAGTAGCCCGCCGTGGGCACACCGTACCAGTCGTACAGCTGCCAGTAGAGCGACGGCCAGGCCGAATTCAGCATCCACTGGACGATGCCCGTGGCCTCCGGCATCCGGGCGCGGAACGCCTCGAACATGGCGCGGGTGCCGTCATAGTCCACGGCGTGCGCCTTCCGGACGAAGTCGGCGAAATCCGCCGCCCCGCCGTACTGGCCGGCAATCACGGAGGACAGCATCTTCATCGAGTTCATCGCGGAAGAGGAGGCCGTGCAGTGATAGTCCCAGGCCTCTCCGGCCGGCCAGAGTTCCCCTTCCGGGATCATCCGGCGCAGCGATTCGCTCTGCGGCAGGTTGGCGCCGATGCCCGTCTCGGTGTTGAAACCGAAGGCGCCGCCGGCCTTCCGGTCCAGGTACCAGTAGTCGGGCGCCACGTACTCGTACGGGCCCTCCATCTTGGTGCCGGACCAGCCCGCGATGCTCTCCATATTCTTGGCGGAGCACACATAGGGCCGGTATTCCTCCGCCGCGTAAATCTCCAGATAGCGCGCCTCCAGGCCCGGATTCGGGATGCGGTCGCTGCCGGTCAGCCAGCCGATCAGGGCGGGATGGTTATGCAGGCGGACCACCTGGTCGCGGAAATACGCGACGGCCAGATCCTCCGCCTCCGGGGTATTGATACAGCCGAAATGCCCCACTTCGGGCAGGCCGCAATAGCTCTCCCACTCCCACTGGCAGCTCCAGCCCACGAGTGCGAGCACGCCTTCCCGGTCGCATAGGTCATAGACCGAGTCGTCCTTGCCCCAGATGTTCTCGAAGCGGATGCAGTTGAGGTTCATGTCCTTGACATAGGCCACCTGCCGGGCGATGCTTTCCGGGGTGTCCCGCAGGAAGATGTCGTCGGTCCAGCCGGCGCCCTTGAGGAGGATATCCCTGCCGTTCAGGGTGAACTGGCGGTAGTTCTCCGGCGTCAGGCGGCTCTCGATCCTTCGCACGCCGAAGTCCGCCGTCCGGGCGTCGGACAGGGTGCCGCCCGCCTCGGCGCGTACGGCCAGGCGGTACATCTCAGGCTTGCCCAGGTCCCAGCTCCACCATACGCGCGGGTGGTCCAGGTGCAGCAGGGGCGCCTGCTCCGGAGTCAGGCGGAGCGTCGTCTCGCCGGTCGGCACGGAGAAGGGCACGCGGCAGCTGCCCACGCCCTCCAGGTCCAGCGCCAGCGTCCCTTCGGCGGGCGCGGCCGCACGCAGCCGCACGCGCACTTCCAGGTCCGCCGCCGCAAGCGTCTCCGCGTCCAGGTCGGGAATCACGAAAACGTCCTCCACCGACACGGTTCCCGTGGTCCGGAGCGTGACGGGGCGGACGATGCCCATGCTCTCGTCCAGCGGACGGGGGTTCCAGTCCACGAAACCGATGTTCAGGTCGCCCGGCTGCGCGTGGCGCAGGCGCACTTCCAGCTTGTTCCTGCCCTTCAGCAGCTCCGTAACGTCATACGCGCGGCGGCGGAACACGCCGAAGGTCGTGTCCGACGAGGCGATCTGCCTGCCGTTCAGGAAGATGTCGGCATAGTAGTTCAGGCCGTCGAACACCAGTTCGCAGCGCTGCCCCGGGGCGGGACGGCCGGCGAAGGTGGTCTTCCACACCCAGGTGTCGTCGAAGATGGATTTGTCCGCGGCAGCGTAATTGCGCCCTTCAAGGAGGTCTTCCCCGAAGAAACCGGCCTCGGCGAGGGCGCCCGCCACGGTGGCGGGAACGACGGCCTCGCAACGCTCCGGCCCGCCTGCTCGCGAAAGATGCCAGGGGCCGTCCAGGGCCAGGCTGCCGCCGTTTTCCAGGAGGGTCTGCTGCGTGCAGGCGCACAGTACCGCCGCCACGAGGAGGAGGATCCGGATCTGTTTCATAAATGCGATCGTTTTTACAAAAATATGGATTCCATTCTATTTTTTCACATATTTGTATCGGAAATCAACCCCGCTGACCGTGAATATCAAACACTTTTCCTCCCTGATCCTTGCCTTCGCGATTTGTGCGGCCTGCACCCCAAAACCCTGCACGATCATCTGGACGGAAGGAGAGACGGACCCCGCCACCGGGGAAGCCCTTCACACGATGGAAATCCTGAACGCCCCCGCGGGCACGGACTGGACCGTGTGGTTCAGCCAGTTCCGCACCCCCGTCACGATGGAGGCGGACGCTCCGGGCGCCATCGAATACATCAGCGGCACCCTGTACCGCGTGGTTCCGGCAATGGGAAACCTGGGCGGCACGATGACGCTCCGCTATCGGGCGCGGCCCCTGGCGAACCAGTGCCGGGCCCCGGAAGGATTCCATCTGCAGCGCCGCGGGAAGAAGCCCGTCCCCCTGGAAACGTCCTATATCTTCCTTCCGGCAGAACCCGTACGCACCTTCGACCCGGCCCCGGCCGAGACCGGACCCTATGACATGATTCCCCGCGTGAAGAACGTGGAGGTGCTTCCGGGAGAGTCCGACCCCGCCGCCCCGGCCGGCGAGGTACAGTTCGTCGACGGGCAGATCCCGGGCTGGTACCGCATCACCCTGGACGGAAACGTCCGGATCGAAGCGGCCGACCAGGACGGCGCCCGGTACGCCGCCGTGACCCTGGAGAACCTCCGGCGCGCCGCAAAGGACGGTAAGGTCCCGAGCGCCGTGGTGACCGACTGGCCGGACCTGCCGTACCGCGGACTGATGCTGGACGTAAGCCGCAATTTCACGAAAAAGGACGACCTGCTCCGCCTGATCGACATCGCGGCGCATTATAAGGTGAACTATCTCCACCTGCATTTCGGCGACGACGAAGGCTGGCGCATCGAGATCGACGCCCTGCCGGAGCTGACCTCCTACGGCGCCTTCCGCTGCCTGCCCGTCCTGCAGGACGACGGCACCATCGCCGAGCCGGACGGCCTGCAGCCCACCTATTGCGTGGCCCCGGACCGCGGCGCCGATTCACCCGGAAACGGATTCTACTCCCACCGGGACTTCGTGGAGATCCTTCGCTACGCATGGGAACGGCGCATCCGCGTGGTTCCGGAATTCGACACGCCCGGGCACTCCCGCTCCGCCGTGAAGTCGATGGAGGTGCGCGCGCAGCGCACCGGCGACGGCAGCTGCCTGCTCTCCGAAGCGGATGACGCTTCGGAATACGTGTCCGTGCAGGACTATACCGACAACGTGATGAACGTCGCGCTGCCGTCCACCTATACCTTCTTCGAAAAGGTATTCGACGGCCTGATCGCCCTCTATGCCGAGGCGGGCGTCCCGCTGGACGCCATCCACATCGGCGGAGACGAGGTGCCGGAGGGTGCCTGGACCCGTTCGCCGGCCTGCCGTGCGCTGCTGGAAGCGAACGGAAAGACCGACGTCGCCTGGCTGAAGGACTACTTCCTGGGCCGCATCCTCAACATCGCCGAGGCGCGCGGGGTCAGGCTCGCCGGCTGGCAGGACATCTGCCAGCACCTGGAGCCCGCCACCCTGGAGCGCCTGAAAACCCGCCTGGCATTCACCAACCTCTGGACCGTCTCGAACGGGCAGGATATCCTCCCCTACCGCTTCGCCAATGAAGGTATCCCCGTGGTCATCTCCAGCGCCCCCAACTGCTATCTCGACTTCGCCTACAACTACGGCAAGACGGAACGCGGGCACAACTGGGGCGGCTACGTGGACGAGCGCCGCACCTTCTCCCTGCAGCCGTACGACATGTATCGCTCCGTCCGCTGGGACGACCGGGGCCGGCCCGTGGACCTGTCCCGCTCCGGCGAGGGGAAGGTCCCCCTGCAGCTGTCCGCCCGCGGGCAGATCCTCGGGGTACAGGGGCAGCTCTGGGCCGAGACCCTGCGCAGCTTCGACCACGTGACCTACTACCTCTTCCCGAAAGCGCTGGGGCTTTTCGAGCGCGGCTGGAACGCCACGCCCGTCTGGGCGGGGACCACCGTCGCGGACGATCCCCTCTTCACGGAAGACTTCAACCGCTTCTTCAGCATCGTCACGGACCATGAATATCCTTACTACGACGCCCTGGGCATCGCATACCACAAACACTGACCTGATATGAAAAGAAGCATTTCCAGCCTCGCGGCCGCCGCGTTCCTGTTCGCGGGCTTCTTCGGCGCCAACGCCTGGCCCACGCACCACGACTACACCTTCCTCCCCCTGCTGATGACCCCGGACGTGAACGCCTTCAAGCGCCAGTCCTACCGGCCCGTGATGGGAGAAGTCTGCACCGTGGATACGGCCGTTCCCGAGGTCTCCGGACTCTGCCTGGCGCCGGACGGAAAGAGCCTGCTGGCCGCTTCCGACGAGAACGGCGTGTATCACGTCAGCTTCAGCGGAGAAACCGAGCCGTTCTACGTGGAGAGCCGCGGCCTGGACTGCGAGGGCGTTACCTCGGACCCGGAAACGGGCGACGTCTACTACATCGTGGAACGCAGGCAGGAACTCCGTCGCCTGCGCGCTCCGGAGTACCAGGAATCGGAACTGCTGACGGTCATCCCCGAGGGCCTGCGCACCAACAGCGGGCTGGAAGCCGTCACCTGGCTGGGCGACGGCACCCTGCTGCTCGGCAACCAGGAAAAGCCGCGCCTGCTCATCCGCTACTCGCTGACCGACGGCGTCGTGGGACGCACGGAAATCACGGAGGGTATCCGGGACATCTCCGACCTGTGCTACGACCCCGTACGCGACGCGCTCTGGATCGCCGACAGCGAACTGCGGACCATCAACCTGTGCACGATGGAAGGGAAGGTGCTGGTCTCCTACCCGGTACCGTTCATCGACAACGGGGAAGGACTGTACGTCGATCACGAAAACAGCTGCATCTGGGTCGGCGACGACACGACGTCCAAGCTCTACAAGATCGGTTTCTCCGGCCTCTAGGCAACTTCCGCGGGCCCGGCACCGGGGCCCGGGCCGGTCAGCAGAGTTTTAAGAAGACTTCGATGGCCTGGTATTCCGCCATGCCCAGGCGGTCATACTCCCGGGCGGTGTTTTCCGTGCGTTCTTCGGCGCGCTGCCAGAATTCCCGCGGGTCTTCGCCGGGGAACGGCACGATGTCCTTCTGGGAAAGGTGGTGGAAGATGGCGTGGCGTTTTTTGACCACCTCGTCGGGACTCAGGGGAACCGCCATGTCCACGCGTCCCAGTTCCCACTCCATCCACGCTCCGCGGTACAGCCAGATGTGGGTGTCCGCCAGCCAGGCGTTCCCTTCCGCCCGGAGCTGCTCCACGGCCTCCAGGGCCGCTTCCGTGCAGACGCGGTGGGTGCCGTGCGGGTCTGCGAGGTCGCCCGCCATGAAGATCATGTGCGGACGCAGGCGCATCACCAGGTCCTTGATGATATCCGTGTCCGCCTGTGTGCGGGGATGCTTCTTGATACCGCCGGATTCGTAGAACGGCAGGTTCAGGAAGTGGACGTTCTTCTCGTCGTCCAGGCCGAAGGAACGCACGGCGCCCCGCGCCTCGCTGCGCCGGATGGCTCCCTTGAGTTCCAGCAGCTCGCGCGGTTCCGGCTGGCCGGGGACCTTGGCGTCCACCAGCGCCTTCACCTCGGCGAAACGGTCGGCCAGCCCCAACTGGAATGCGGCATCCATGTGCTGGAGCACCACGTCGTCGTGGACGGCCACGTCGCCGGAAGTCTCATAGGCCACGTGCACGTCGTGTCCCTGCGAAACCAGGCGGATGAAAGTGCCGCCCATCGAAATTACGTCATCGTCGGGATGCGGGGAGAAGATGAGCACGGTCTTGGGATAGGGCGACGCGCTTACCGGCCGGGTGCTGTCGTCGGCGCCGGGCTTTCCGCCCGGCCAGCCCGTGATCGTATGCTGGAGGTCGTTGAATACGTCGATGTTTACCCGGTCGAAACTGCCGTATCGCTCCAGGAGTTCACCGAGCGAATTCTCCAGATAGTCCTGCTCGGTGAGTTTGAGGATCGGCTTCCCGACGGTCCGGCACAGCCAGATCACGGCCTTGCGCATCAGTTTCCGCGTCCAGTCGCAGGGGCCGACGAGCCAGGGGGCGACCATGCGGGTCAGTTGCGCGGCGGCGGCTTCGTCCACGACGAAACGGATGTGGTCGTGCCGCTGCAGCAGGGAGGCCGGACAGGCGGGGTCCATTTCGCCTTCGGCAATGTCCCGGACCGCCTGCGCCTTGTCCTCACCCCAGGCCATCAGGACGATGCGCCCGGCCGAGAGCATCGTGCCGATACCCATCGTGACGGCGCTGTGCGGGGTGGCGGTAAGGTCGTGGTTGAAAAAACGCGCCTGCCGCTTGCGGGAGCGGTAAGGCAGGCGGACCGTACGGGTGCGCGTCTTCTCGTTGCTTCCGCTCTCGTTGAAACCCACCTGGCCCCGTTCGCCCACGCCCATGACCAGCAGGTCGAGTCCGCGGGCCAGTCTGTCGAATTCGGCGCAATACGCCGAAAGCCGTTCCTGCGGAACGGTACCGTCCGGAATATGGATGTTCTCCGGGCGGATGTCCACCTGGTCCAGCAGCGCTTCATGCAGGCGCCGGTTGCGGCTCTGCAGCGCATCCGGCGAGGACGGGTAGTATTCGTCAATGGAAACCACCTCCACGTTCCGGAAGGAGAGTTCACCGGCCTTGCAGCGACGGGCCAGTTCCCCGTAAAGCGACACCGGGGTGGCTCCCGTGGACAGTCCCAGCCGGAAAAGCCGGCCCTCGCAGCCCTGGATGGCGGCGGCCACGAGGTCCGCCACGGCTTCCGAGGCCGTCCGGGATTCCGGATAGATGTCCGTCCAGATCTTCTCGTAATTGTGCAGGATGCCGCCGGGGAGGTTCTTTTCGATCAGGGCTCCTTCGTAAGGCAGGGTGAAAGCTTTGTTCATATGGCGCGCATTGAATGGCTGTTGCCACAAAAATAAAAAAAAGAGACGGTAAAAACCGTTGTTTCGCCGTAAAAGCGTATCTTTGTTTGATCCTGTTCCTGCATGAAATGAAAATCCCGACCTTCCTGCTCGCCGCAGCCGCCGTATCGGCACTTTTCAGCTGCTCTTCCGCCGTTTCCGGCGGGGACGACGCCCTCAAACCCCGCATCGTAGTGCTGACCGACATCGGCCCCGCCGAAGTGGAACCGGACGACAACGAGTCCGCCGTCCGCCTGCTCGCCTATGCGGACCGTTTCGAGATCGAGGGGCTCATCACCACCATCGGCTGGAACTGCGACCCCTATCCCCCGGAGTGGGCCGAATACCTCCGCCGGGTGGAGGACGCCTACGAGCAGGACGTGCAGAACCTGATGAAACGTTCCGGACAGACGGGGTTCCTCCCCGCGGAGCAGGAGCAGGGCGCCCAGCGCCTGGGCTACTGGCCCAGCGCGGACTATCTCCGCAGCCGCACCGTGCCCGGCAGCCCGCGCGCCGGCATCGGCGTAATCGGGCCGGACAACGACACCCCCGGCAGCGAACTCATCATCCGCCTGGCCGACGAGCCCGACGAGCGCCCCATATGGGTGTGCGTCTGGGGCGGCGGCAACACCTTCGCCCAGGCCGTCTGGAAGGTGCAGCAGGAGCGCTCGCCCGAAGAGTTGAAAGCCTTCCTGCGCAAGTTCCGGCTCTACACCATCACGGACCAGGATATGGTGTACGCGATGCGGATGAACCGCGCCTACAGTTCCCACCAATGGCTGCGGCGCGAGTTTTCCGAGGACCTGATGCTTGTCTGGGACGAGAGCGCCTGGCTGAACCAGAACGCACTCGGGAAGGCGGACTGGGATTCCTATGCGGAACAGATCCAGGGCCACGGGGCGCTGGGCGGCGTGTATCCGCACTTCCTCTGGGGCGTCGAGGGCGACACGCCGAGCTTCCTGCACGTGATGCCCAACGGCCTCAACGACCCGGACGACCCTACGCAGGCCGGCTGGGGCGGACAGCACGCCTTCGGCCTCTCGCCGGACCGGATCACGAACGCCTGGACCAACTGGCAGCAGCCGCTGAAGGACATCTCCGACGCCTACGAGAAGAAGTTCTACCCGGACGAGTTCCGGGATTTCGCCGCGCGGATGCAGTGGGCGGCGGAAGGGGCCGGCAACCGCAACCCGGTCGTGCGGATCGGCCGCCGGGGCGGGCTCGATCCCGTCCGGATAAACGCCCGGCCCGGCGCGACGCTGAATCCGGACGCCTCCCTTTCCAGCGATCCCGACGGGGATGGCCTGCAATTTGAATGGTGGTTCCAGCGGTTCCCGGAGGATGACGGGACGCCGCCGCAGCTGGACGGCGCAGACAGTCCCCGGCCCGTCGTGCACATTCCCGCCGATGCAGCCGGACGCAACTACCACCTCGTCTGCGAGGTCCACGATGACGGCCCCTTCCGCCTGCCCGCCTACCGCCGTGTGATTATTGAAGTACGATGATGCTGAAAACTTTCGCTTTGCTGGCCCTCCTGATTCCGGGCCAGCTCCCCGCCCCGAAGAACGTGTCTTCGGAAGCGCTCGGTGCCGTCCAATATGAGGTCCGCTACAAACTGGGCGCCCTCGACACCAAGGTGGCCGATGCCACCATCTCCCTGGAGAAAGGCAAATGGGAGCAGCAGGCCGTCCTGCATTCGCACGCCTCCATCCGCGCCTCCTCCATTTTCCGCCTGTTCATGAACGCGGAGTACATCGCGGACGCCTACCTCACGCCCGGCGGGCAGGAGCCGGTCTACAGCTTCAACCCCATCAAGAAAGGGAACAAGGAAGGCAAGTTCGCGTGCACCTATGACCGGAAGGCCAAGACCATCACCACCGAGTTCGTCAAGCCGCCGGAAGACCCCGTGACGCAGACCCTGCCGCTGGACGGGAAGACGATGGATATGCTTTCCCTGCTGCAGTACGTCCGTTTCCAGAACTTCAAGGCCGGGGAATCCCGTTCCCTGCGCCTGATGATGGGCGCCAACACCGTCTCGGCCACCCTGGCCTTCCAGGGCACCGACACGGAGCGTTTCCCCGGCGTGAAGGCGGAACGTTTCGTGCTCAGGATGAAGGAGCGCGGCCTGATGGAGAACGGCAGCGGCAGCGAGATCACCGTCTGGCGCTCCCCCGGCACCGACCGCCGGATCCTGGGGCTGGAAACCGCCCTCAGCTCCGGCGTGATGGTCGCTGCGGTCAAAGAATGAGCGGCCGGCGTCCTTCCGCGCTATCGTGAGAACTTGTAGATGACGGTATGGTGATACGTCTCGCCCGGACGCAGGACTGCCTTGCCCGGGAACTCGGGACGGTTCAGGGTGTCCGGATACAGCTGTGATTCCATCGCGAAGGCCAGGCGGTTCCCCGTAAAGAACTGCAGGCCCGGCTGGTCGCTGAAGACTTCCATCCGCCGGCCGGAAGCCGGAGAATAGACGGAAGCCACCTTTTCCACCTGCCCTTCCACGCTGTGGTTCAGGCAGAAATTCTGGTCGAAGCTGCGCACCATCCCCTCCGGGATTTCCGGCGCCGGGGCGCCGGGCCCGAAGGCGCCCCGCCCGGCGGGCAGGGCGACCTGACGGCTGCCCAGCGCCACAGGGCTGCGGAAATCGTACGGCGTACCGTCCACCGGCAGGAGCCGGCCTGTCGGGATCAGGGTGCTGTCCGTTTCGGTGATGGCGTCGGCGTTGATCCAAACGACGTGGTTCAGGACGTTCTCCGCCGGGAACCCGTCCAGGTTGAAATAGACGTGGTGCGACAGGTTGCAGACGGTGGGCTTGTCCGTGGTCGCCCGGTAGTCGATCGATACGCCGTCGTCATCGGTGACGGAAAAGGTCAGGAAGGTCTTCAGGTTTCCGGGGAATCCGTCCACGCCGTCCGCCAGGACGCAGCTCAGCACCACCGCGCTTTCGCTCACCGCTTCCACGTCCCACACAATACGGTCGAATCCGTTCCTGCCGCCGTGCAGGGTATGTTCTCCGTTATTCTTGGTCACTTCATATTTGACGCCGTCCAGGGTGAACGTCGCGTGTCCGATGCGGTTCGCATAGCGGCCAAGGGAAGAGCCCACGGGGTTGCGGCTGAAGGTCCGGTATTGCTGGATATTGTCGTTGTGCCCCACGACATTGGTATATACGCCGTCCTTGTCCGGGGTGTAGATGCCCACGATGTAGCCGCCGAAATTGGTGACCTGGGCGGTGATCCGGCCGTTCGTGATGGTAAACAGGGATACCGGCTTCCCGTCTATCTCCGTTTCGAAATCGGATTTGTCCAGCAGGTCGCCGGGGGCCTTTGTCTGGGCCTTCGCAGAAACACAGAAAAGCAGCGCCAGCGCACAGGCGGCCGCAAGCCGGGAAAGAGTCGTCTTTTTCATATAATAGTTTTAGTTCTGCTAAGCTACACTTTTTTTCCCGTTCCCGCAAACATTCCTCCGCAGTAAAAAAAGAGACGCCCTCCTCCCGGAGAGCGTCTGCTTTTGTGCGCCGGCGGATTACTCCACGTTGACGGGAATGACGAAGGTGTAGCCGACATTGGCAAAGTGCGTGTACACATAGATCTTCCACGCACCGGCCTTGTCCAGATTCACCGAGAAATAAGTCCTTTTTTGACTGAATATCAACATATTCGACTAAAAATTGATTCGATACTTGGCCGCTTTTTGATTCGACAGTTGGCTGGATTTTGTTTGGGCGTTTGGCGATAGATTACAGAATAAAGGACGCTTTTCCAAGTATGTGGAGTATTGACGTTTGGTTATTTGGCAGGATTTCGTTTGGTCATTTGGCGGGGCTCCATAGGATGCACTGGGGATAAATAATAAAAACCAACCAATTGATAATCAATTAGTTGGCTTGTGCCCCGGGCGGGACTCGAACCCGCACGGCCGTTTCGGGCCAAGGGATTTTCTTGCCACTATGGCTTTCGCCACCAGTCTCTGTTTGTGGTCCGGACTATTCCTTCACCATGGATCTCGGATCTTTAGGTGTGTCGTGTCTAGTCTCTGCACCTTCCTCCTCCCGGAGGCTTGGCTCAAGATTACCATCAGCTTTACCTGTTAAGGCTTCCTTGACTTTACGACATTCTACATCGCTCCTTTCGGAACGCGCACTCATTCGTGCTCTTCCCCGATAATAATTTGTTAACGCGTGGCAATTCGGGCATAGCAACTGAAGATTCTCCAGTCGATTATCCGTATTAATTCCATTGATGTGATGAATCTCCAAAGGAATAGGTTCCCCTTGCCACGAATCAAGACCACATTTCTCGCATAGGTTTATCCCTGTAGTTCGTTTATAATGCTCACGGAGTCTCCACGAACACTTATACGATGAATTCTCTATAAAAATATCCTGATCCGATAGTCCGGTCTTAGGTTTAAATGCAAGTCCGACATTCCAGCCCTGACCTGTAAAATGAGAAATATCTATCTCATTATCAGAAACTAATCGTCTAATGGTACGATAATTTCCACCTATAGGCCTAAGCCCCAATTGCCGCAAAACTCCAGCAACAGACTTATTGTCTGCCACGGCCTTCTTCACATCTTCAATAGTATAACCAACTCTACTCATATGGTAAAGTTAAGGCTTACTTTCGTGTTTTACAAATTATTATTTCAAAGAGCTTGTCTAAGTCCCTCGTGTCTACCATTCCACCACCAAGGCTCGGTGCAAAGATACTGCTTTTTTGGCTCTCCCGCAATTTCTGCCCGGCAAATGGGGAAGGTCTCCATTTTCGGGCGGGACCTTCCCCGGCAAACCTGCCTTGGAACAGCACCAGGGGCCAAAACGATGGGGAAGGTCTCCGGGCAAAAAAGAGACCTTCCCCACCGAATCAGGATCATCCGGCCGGAAGCGGCGGACAAGACCGGTTACTGCGGACGGGGAGCGCCCGGGCGCGGACCGGCGCCGGGAGCACCGGGGCCGGCGGGACGGCCGCCGCCGCGTCCGAAGAAGCCGCGCTGCTCGGTCTGGGCGTTGGGGTCGATGGCCTTCGCCACGATCTCGGCGATCCGGCGGGCACCCTGCTGGGTGGGATGGATGCCGTCCTCCTGATAGAGGTTCTCCTGGCCGGCGAAAGCGGCGTGGAGGTCGATTACCTCCAACTTGTTCCGCTTGGCGACCCGCTCGACCGCGGGGATCACCTCCTCCGCGATGAGCTTCTCGCTGATGGTCCAGCTGTCCTTGAGGGCCGGGATGGGCGTGCACACCAGGATACGCGGTTTCGTGGGCAGGGCCTTCAGCGCGTCGATCATCTTCTGCATGTCGGCGGAGAAAGTCTTCCGGTCCTTCCAGTTGTGCGTCTTGGTGTCGTTGGTGCCCAGCTCGATCACGACCACGTCGGGCTGGAACGCGAGGGCGTCCTGCCAGGCAAGTTCATTCATATACGGCAGGTCACCGGAGTCCATCATCGTGCGGGCGCTCACGCCCAGGTTCTTCACCACGTAGCCGTCGCCCAGCATCGTCTGCACCTGGGCGGGATAGCCGTTGGCCGTCCGCAGGTCGATGCCATGGCCGTCGGTGATGCTGTCGCCGATGCAGGCCACGCGCACGGCATCCTGCTTCGGGGCCTTCAGGTTGTCCAGCCAGGAAGACAGGTCGGAAACCATCTGGTCGTGGTAGGCGAAGAAGGGCATATAGCCGTAGCCGTGGCCGCCGGTGGGATAGATGTGCAGCGAGCAGCTGTTGCCGGCGTTGCGCATCGCGGTGTAGTAGGCGATGGCGTTGGGCACGGGCGGCACCAGGTTGTCGTCGCTCGAAAGCACGATGAAGGCGGGCGGCGTGATGTGGCTGCGCACCTGGTACTGGTTGCTGTACAGGCGCACCAGCTCGGGATCCTTCTGCTGGTCGCCCAGCAGGCCGTCCAGCGAGCCCTGGTGTGTGCCGGGACCCATCGTGATCACCGGATAGACCAGGATCTGGAAGTCCGGCCGCAGCTGGTACGGCGTGTGCGTGGCGATGGTGGAGGCCAGGTGGCCGCCGGCCGAGGAGCCCATGATGCCCACGTCGCGCGGGTTCAGCTTCCACACGGCAGCGCTGTCGCGCACGATGCGCATCGCCGTCTCCACATCCGTGATGGGAAGGGTCCGGTCCCCGTGGGGAATCCGATAGTTCACGAGCATGAAGGCGATGCCGCGCTCGTTGAAGAACGGGGCCCAGGCCGCTCCCTCGTGGGTGTTGGACAGGACGGCATAGCCGCCGCCCGGGCAGTCGACCACCGCGCGCCCGGTGGGCTCCTGCGGCAGATAGACGACCATCTGGGCCGCTCCGTCGGGAGTCAGGTCCAGGGTGAACTGACGGGCGGGCTTGGCGAGACCTTCCGGTTCCGCGGCCTGTCCGAACCCGAACCCCTGTGCGCCCGCATTCAGAGCGGCCGCCAGCAGCAGGGAAACAAACAGCAACTTTTTCATATCCAGAATGTTAAAAATATTTCTTTTCCTGGCGGTCCAGCGCGATGAAGATGAAGATCATCACGGAGAAAGCCCACAGCGACGAGCCGCCGTAACTGAGCAGCGGCAGCGGGATGCCGATCACCGGCATCAGGCCGATGGTCATGCCGATGTTGATGAACAGGTGCATGAACAGGCAGGCGGCGAGGCAGAAGCCGTAGATGCGCGTGAACGCCTCCCGGCTGCGGTCCGCGTCGTTCAGGATGCGCCAGATCATGAAGACGTACAGCAGGATTACCGTCAGGCAGCCCAGGAAGCCCCATTCCTCCCCCACCGTGCAGAAGATGAAGTCGGTGCTCTGTTCGGGCACGAAGCCGTAGGTGGTCTGCGTCCCCTGCAGGTAACCCTTGCCGAACAGGCCGCCCGAGCCGATGGCGATCATCGACTGGCGCACGTTGTAGCCCACGCCGGCCGGATCCTCCTTCATGCCCAGCAGGACCTCGATGCGGCTGCGCTGATGGTCCTGGAGGACGTTGTTGAAGATGAAATCGGTCGCGAAGACCAGCACCACGCCGGCCAGGAAAGCCATCACGCAGCGCCAGAACATCCGCCGGCGCAGGTTGCGCTGCTCGCGCCGGCTGTGGTGCAGCAGCTGGAGGTAATAGCCCGCGCACAGGGCGAACATCACGGCCACCGAAATCCACCACTTCGTGACGAGCGTCAGGATGAAAAGCAGGATGGCCAGCCCCAGCAGCGCGATCCACCAGCCGGACAGGCCCTCGCGGTACAGCACGAACAGGAAGCCCACGTACACGAGGGCGGAGCCGGTCTCGCTTTCGCCGAGGATCGCCAGCATCGGCATACCGATGATCAGGGCCACGTACAGGAAATGCTTCCGGTTGGCCAGGCGGAAGTTGGGCTTGCTCATCACCATCGCCAGCAGCAGCGAAGTGGTGATCTTGGAGATCTCCGCCGGCTGGAACTTGACCGGCCCCAGCTCGAACCACGAATGCGAGCCTTTCACGTCCTTGCTCACGAAGATGACCAGTACCAGCAGGAAAAACACCGCCACGTAGGCATAGGGGGATATGACCTCCCAGAGCCGCGGGTTCACGACGAACAGGATGAGGACATCCAGCACGACCGCCGTCGCGATCCAGATCGCCTGCTTGCCGCTGCGCACCGACCAGGAAAAGATGGACCCCGGTTCGGCGGAGTGGATGGAGGCGTAGATGTTCAGCCAGCCGATCAGCACCAGCGCCAGGTAGCAGCCCACGAGCCGCCAGTCCACGGTCTTGCCGAGTCCCCTGTCGAAAGATCCTGTTTCGAGCGTCGCCATATCAGAAGAAGCGGGTGGTCAGCAGGCGGTCCTCCAGGTACTTGCGTTCGGAGGAAATCTCGCCGTTGATGTATTTCTCCAGCATCAGGGAAGCCACCGGCAGCGCCCAGGTGGCGCCGAAGCCGGCGTTCTCGACGTAAGCCGCCACGGCAATCTTCGGATTGTCCTTGGGGGCGAAGCAGATGAACACGGAATTGTCCTTTCCGTGCGGGTTCTGGGCGGTGCCGGTCTTGCCGCACACGTCCAGGCCGGGGATGCGGGCGCTGAAAGCGGTGCCGCCCGCCGAGCCGCCGCCGTTCACGGCCATGTACATCCCCTCCACGCAGGTCTTGAAATGCGTCGTGTCCACGAGGGTGTACTGGCGCTCCTTGTACTTGGGATCGATCTCGACTCCCTCGGAATCCTTCACGATGTGGGGGATGTAGTAATAGCCGCGGTTCGCCATCGTGGCCGCCAGGTTCGCGATCTGAAGCGGCGTGGCGCCGATCTCGCCCTGCCCGATGGACAGGGAGATGACGGTCTGGAAGCGCCAGCGGCCCTCCCCGTACACCTTGTTGTAGAAGGCGGAAGTGGGGATGTTGCCGCCCAGTTCGGAGGGGAAGTCGCTGCCCAGCTTGCGGCCGAAGCCGAAGCTCAGCACATACTCCCGCCAGCGGTCGAAAGCCGCCGCCGTGCTGCCGTAACGCCGGTTGTCCAGGATATTGCGGAAGACATAGCAGAAATAGCCGTTGCAGGACGTGGCGATCGCGCTCAGCAGGTTCAGCGGCGAGGCGTGGCCGTGGCAGCCGAGCCGGCGGTTGCCCCCATAGGGGAAGCCGTGGTTGCAGGGATAGCTGTCGGACGGGACCAGCACGCCCTCCTGCAGGCCGATCAGGCCGTTGATGAGCTTGAACACGGAGCCCGGCGGATAAGACGCCATCACGGTGCGGTTGAACATCGGCTTGCGGGGATTGCGCGCGATCTCGGCGTAATGCTTGCCGATGTCGCTGAGCACGTCCACGTCGATGCCCGGGCTGGACACCATCGCCAGGATCTCGCCGGTGGACGGCTCGATGGCCACGACGGAGCCCACCTTGCCCTCCATCAGCCGCTGGCCGTACTGCTGCAGGTGCGCGTCGATCGTCGACACGACGTCCCGGCCCGGCTCGGCGGGCTTGTCCTCCTCGCCGTCCTTGTAAGGGGACTGGAGGCGGTTGCGGGAGTCCCGCAGGTAGATGTGGTAGCCCTTCACGCCGCGCAGCTTGTCCTCCATCGCGGCCTCCAGGCCGGTCTTGCCCACATAGTCGCCCGAACGGTAGTCGGGATGTTCCTTGATGAAGTCCGCGTCCACCTCGGAGATGTAACCCAGCAGGTTGCCGCCGGCGTTGAAGGGGTATTGCCGCACGCTGCGCACTTCCGCCTTGAAGCCGGGGAAGCGGTAGGCCTCCTCGGCAAACTTGATGTAGTTCTCCGGCGTGATGTGCTTGATGAACGACAGCGTCTGGTAGCCGATCCGCGTGCGGTAGAGCTCATAGTAGGCCATCCTTTCGCGGATGAAATCCGCCGTGGTGTCCAGCGCCGCAGCGAGCGCCAGGGTGTCGAACGGCCTTACGTCGCGCGGCGTCACGGAAATATCGTAGCAGACCTCGTTGCCCACCAGGATCTCCCCGTTGCGGTCATAGATGACCCCCCGCGGGGGATAGACGTAGTTATAGACCATCGAGTTGTTCGACGCGTCCTTCTTGTACTTGTCGTTGACGATCTGGATATAGAAAATCTTCCCCAGCAGGATGGCCGAAACGGCCACCAGCCCGATCACAAGCCTGTTTTTCCGGTTCATCTCCATCGCGCGGCGGTATCTTCAAGCAGGATGTCGCAGATGAACACGGACACGAAGCCGCTCAGCAGGAGCGAAAGGCCGAACTTGGCCGCACCGAACCAGAAGGGACGCGTGCCGGCGTCGTCCAGCCAGATGTAGGGCAGCAGGAAGGCCCCCGTCATCAGCAGGACCGCGGGGACGAACTTCAGCCAGCCCAGCCGGCGTACCGAGAGCTCCTCGCCGCGGGCGAAGAGTTCGGAGCCGAAGACCAGCGAGATCACCCCGCGGCGGATCAGGGCCACCGGCACCAGGGCGAAAGCGGTCAGGCCCAGCTGCCCGGTTACCAGGAAGTCGGTCGCCACCCCCGTCACGAAGGCGATGAGCATCGCCTCCACGGTGCTCCGGGAGATGGGCAGGCACAGGATCATCGCCGGCAGGATGGCGATGACGATGAACTGCGAGAAATTGAAATAGTTCCACAGCACCGCCTGCGCGAGGAAAAGCAGGAAGTATTTCAGGCCGCCCAGTCTCATTGCTCACCCTCCCCTGCGGCCTCCAGGGCCATGATTTCCGTGCGTTCGAGATTCTCCACCACCGTCACGTAGCGGACCGTGGAAAAGTCCTGGAACAGGGTGACGTCCACGGCGCGGGTCGAACCTTCGACCAGGTGGGACTCCCCCGTGACGCCGATCGGCACGTCCGGCGGAAAGATCGTAGAATAGCCGCTCGTCCGGACGGTGTCGCCCGGCTCGACGGAATAATGCGGCGGCAGGTTGCGGACCACGGCGCCGTTTGACCGGATCCCGTCCCAGGAAAGCAGCGAGACGACCTCGGTCCGGCCGATCCGGGCCCCGACGCTCATCTGCAGGTCCATCAGCGTGCGCCCGTAGGAGTAGTGCCGGTCCACGGCCTCCACGATGCCGACCACGCCCTTGTCGGAGATGATGCCGCTCTGGGGGCGGACGCCGTCTTCCGAGCCTTTGTTGAGGATGATGTAGTTGTGGCTGCGGTTGCGGCTCATCTTCACCACGGTGGCGGGGATGTAGCGGTAGGAGGCCGAATCGCGCGCCGCCATCCGGGCGAGTTCCTCCCGCTCCGCCTCCAGGCGCCCGTAGGCGCGCAGCTGCGCCTGCAGGCGGGCGTTCTCCTCCTGGAGCTCGCGGTTGAGCCGCTCCAGCTGGAAGTGGCTCCGCACCGACTCCCCGTGGCCCCACAGGAAGGCCATCGTCCGGTGCGAAGCGCGGTTGATCCAGATGTCCTGCAGGGTGGAAGTGGCCTGTAGCATCGCAAGCGCAGCAACCTCCAACAGAATGAAGATTGCCGCGCTGACAAGGAAAGAAGACGTCTTCCGGCCCTGTGGCATCCTAACGCATTAGGAAAGAGTAGCGGTCGGTATGCTTGAGCGCATCGCACGTTCCGCGGGCCACCGCGTGGAGCGGGTCCTCGGAGACGTGGAACTGGATGTTGACCTTGTCCTGGAAACGGCGGGCGAGGCCGCGCAGCAGGGCGCCGCCGCCCGACAGGAAGATGCCGTTCTCGACGATGTCGGAGTAGAGCTCCGGCGGGGTGTTCTCCAGGACGTGGAGGATGGAAGTCTCGATTTTCGCGATGGACTTGTCCAGGCAGTGCGCGATCTCCTGGTGGGTGATCGTGGCCTCGACGGGGTGGGCCGTCATCAGGTTCGGGCCGCGCACGATGAACGGCGCCGGCTCTTCCTCGTCCGTCAGGTCGGGAATCACGGCGCCCACCGCCATCTTGATCTTCTCGGCGGTGATTTCGCCCACCTTGATGTTGTGCTGCTGGCGGAGATAATACTGGATGTCGCTCGTGAACACGTCGCCGGCGGTCCGGATGCTCTCGTGTACGACGAGGCCGCCGAGCGAGATGACGGCGATCTCGGTGGTGCCGCCGCCGATGTCCACGACCATGTTGCCCTGCGGCGCCACGACGTTCAGGCCGATGCCGAGCGCGGCCGCCATCGGTTCGAAGATCAGGTAAACGTCGCGTCCGCCGGCGTGCTCCGTGGAGTCGCGCACGGCGCGGATCTCCACTTCCGTGGAACCGCAGGGGATGCCCACCACCACCTTGAGGTTCGGCGTGAAGAGCTGGCGGCGGCGGCCGCCCGCCTGCTTGATGAAGCCGCGGATCATCATCTCCGCCGCGTTGAAGTCGGCGATCACGCCGTCGCGCAGCGGCCGGACGGTCTTGACGCCCGGAGAAGTACGCTCGTGCATGAGTTTCGCCTGCCGGCCGAGGGCCATGCACTTGCCCGTATTATTGTCGATGGCCACGATGCTGGGTTCGTCCAGCACAATCTGGTCATTCTGGTAAATGACCGTGTTGGCGGTGCCGAGGTCGATGGCCAGCTCCTGGTTCAAAAATGAAAAAGCCATAACGTCTTGCCAGTTACTGTTTGAATTACAAAAGTAAATAAAATTCCGTAAATTTGTGGAAAGAAAAGACCAACATGCGCAGAAAAATTTATGGCATTTTCGTGGCCGGCGGAAGCGGTACCCGGATGGGCGGAGACGTCCCGAAACAGTTCCTGCTTCTGGACGGAAAACCCATCCTCCAGTGGACGATAGAACGCTTCCTGGAGGCCGAACCGGAGATGACCGTCGTCACCGTGCTGCCCCGCATCCACTTCCAGACCTGGAAGAACCTCTGCGCGGTCCATTCCTTCGACTGCCCCCAGGTCCTCGTCGCCGGCGGCCTGACGCGCTTCCACTCGGTCCAGAACGCCCTGCGGAAGGTGCCCGACGGCGCCGTCGTCTCCATCCACGACGGCGTGCGGCCCCTGGTTTCCCCGGACCTGGTCCGGCGGATGTTCGCCCGGATGCAGGAAGGCGGCACGCGCGCCCTGCTGCCCGTCGTGGGCATCGTGGACACGCTCCGGTCCACTGACCCCGGCACGCCCGCCCCGGACCGGTCGAAGACCGTCGGGGTGCAGACCCCGCAGATGTTCCTCTCGGAAGACATCCGGGCGGCCTACCGGCAGGCCTACGACCTGGCCTTCACCGACGACGCTTCGGTCGCGGAGAGCAAGGGAATACCGCTCTCCTTCATCGAAGGGGAGCGGTTCAATCTCAAGATCACCACGCCGGAGGACCTGGTCCTCGCCGAGGCGGTCCTTACACGGAAGATATAGCGTGGAAGCTCGTGCTCTTGTAATCCTTGACCCACACTTCGCGTTCGAAGGACTGGTCGAGGGAGATCATCGTGTCCGTGGACTGGATGTACGGAATCCGCTGGATCGTATTGAGCAGGATGCTCATAAGATGCTCGTTGTCAAAGCAGTACACCTTCAGGAAAAGGGCTGCCTTGCCCGTGACGAAGTGGCATTCCACGATTTCGGGAATGTGCTTGAGCGCAGCCACGACGTCCGGATACTTGTTGTCCTCCGACAGGTTCACGCTGATGAACGCGCAGACGTTGAGACCGAGGGCGGCCGGCTTGACGACCATCCGGGAGCCGGTGATGACCCCGTTGCTTTCCATCTTGTGTACCCGCTGGTGGATGGCCGCGCCCGAGATGCCGCATTCGCGGGCGATCTCCAGGAAGGGCATCCTGGCGTTGTTCACCAGGTAGGAAAGGATTTTCCGGTCGATTGCATCAATCTGGAAAGTAGGCATAATACACTATGATCTTTTCTTGTAACGTCTGGCTTTCGGCGCGGCGTCCGGGGCCGGGGCGGCCGCGATGATGCCGCGGCAGTCCTCCTCGGTCAGGGCCGCCGCATCCTTGCCGCGCGGGATGCGGAAATTGCGCCCGTCGAACTTGATGTAGGGGCCGTAGCGGCCGTTGAGGATGCTGATTCCGGAGGCGAATTCCCGGATCACGGGCACGGCGGCGGGGCCGGCGACGGCTTCCTGCACCAGCGGGAGGCATTCCTCATAGCCGATCCGTCCGGGATCGGCGCCGCGCGGCAGGGAGATGTTCTTGTCGCCGTATTTGATGTACGGGCCGAAGCGGCCCTTGAAGATCCGGATCTCCACGCCGTCCAGTTCACCCACCAGGCGGGGGAACTCCAGCAGCGCGAGCGCCTCCTCGAGGGTGAGCGTCTCGATGAGCTGGCCCTTGGCGAGGCTGGCGGACTGGCGGTCGTCGCCCTCCCCCTTCTGCACATAGGCGCCGAACTGCCCGTAGCGGGCGATGACGGTACGTCCGTCGGCCGGGTCCACGCCGATCACGCGCTCCACGTGGCTGTACTGCCCGTTGTCCATCGTCTCCTCCACCGTCTTGTGGAAGCCGCCGTAGAACGCCGCGATGACGTCGTTCCAGACCAGCTTACCCTCGGCGATGTCGTCGAAGTCCTTCTCCACGTTGGCCGTGAAGTCGTAGTCCATGATGTGCGGGAAGTGCTCCATCAGGTAATCCGTCACGATCATGCCGATCTCCTGGGGGATGAGCTTGCCGCGCTCGGCACCCACGGTTTCGGTCTTGACGGTCTCGCTCACCGAGGAGCCCTTCAGGGCGAAGTTCGTCACCGGGACCTTGCGCCCTTCGACGTCCCCCTTGAAGAGGTATCCGCGCCCCGTGGTCAGGGTGGAGATGGTGGGGGCGTAGGTGGACGGGCGGCCGATGCCCAGCTCTTCGAGTTTCTTGACCAGCGTGGCCTCGGAATAGCGCGGAGGCGCGCTGCTGAACTTGCATTCCGCCACGATGCCCTTTCCGGTCAGCGCGTCGCCGACCTCGAGCGGCGGAAGGATGGCGTTGCCGTCGTCCTGCACCTCGTCGTCGCTGCCTTCCATATAAAGTTTGAGGAAGCCGTCGAAAAGGATCTCGGTGGCCTGCACGGTGAACTGCTCGCTGCGCTTGTCGGACGCGAGCTTGAGCGTCGTGCCGAGCACCTTGGCCTCGGCCATCTGGGAGGCGACGGTGCGCTTCCAGATCAGGTCGTAGAGCTTCTTCTCCTGCGCGGTCCCTTCGATCTGCGTATTCGCGATGAAAGTCGGGCGGATGGCCTCGTGGGCCTCCTGCGCACCTTTGGTATGGGTCTTGAACTGGCGCGGGTGGGAATACTCCGGGCCGAAGTTGTCCAGGATGAACTGCTTGGAGGTGCCGAGCGCCAGCGCGGACAGATTGGTGGAGTCCGTACGCATGTAGGTGATCAGACCGCGCTCGTAGAGGGCCTGGGCGAGGCGCATCGTCAGGCTGACCGGGAAACGGAGCTTGCGCGATGCCTCCTGCTGCAGGGTGGACGTGGTGAACGGCGGCGCGGGGTAGCGGACGGCGTCCTTCTTCTCGACGGAAGCGACGCGGTAGGACGCGCCGATGCTGTCGGTCAGGAAGGCGCGCGCCTGCTCCGGCGCCTCGAAACGGGTGTCCAGCACACCCTTGATTTTGGCGCCCTTCGCCAGGAAGGAACCTTCCACACGATAATAAGGTGTATTGGTGAAGGCGATGATCTCTTTCTCACGGTCCACGACGAGCCGGAGCGCGACGGACTGCACGCGGCCGGCGGACAGGCCCCGGCGCACCTTGCGCCACAGGATCGGGGACAATTCGAAGCCGACGAGACGGTCCAGCACGCGGCGGGCCTGCTGGGCGTTCACCAGGTTGTCATCGATGTCGCGGGGATTCAGGATGGCGTTGTTGATGGCATCCCGGGTAATCTCGTGGAAGACGATGCGGCGGGTGCGGCTGCGGTCCAGACCGAGCGTCTCGACCAGGTGCCAGGAAATGGCCTCCCCTTCCCGGTCCTCATCGGAAGCGAGCCAGACGATGCTGGCCTGCGAGGCGGCCTTCTTGAGTTCGGCCACCACCTTGCGCTTGTCGGCGGGAACGACGTATTCGGGTTTGAACCCCGCAGCCACGTCCACGCTGAGGCTTTTTTCCTGCAGGTCCCGGATATGTCCGAAACTCGATTTAACCGTATATCCTTTCCCCAGATAATTCTGGATGGTGTGCGCCTTGGTAGGCGACTCGACAATGACTAAATTCCCCTCCATTGCTTCAACAATTCATTTTCGGACTGCAAAGAAAATGAGAAACTCGGTAATTTTCAAAATATAATCGTTAATTTTGCGACCGATAAGAAGGGGTCATAATTTATTATGACAAAATTTCCGGCTGATGAAAGAGATTACCAAAAAGAAGATAATAAAGTGGTTTTGGATCCTGGTAGCGGCTCCGTTCGCCCTGGTGCTCCTCCTGTTGCTGCTGGTGGGCATCTTTGCGAAGATCCCCTCGTTCGAGGAGCTGGAGCACCCCGAGAACAAGCTTGCCACCCAGGTGATCGCTGAGAACGGCGAGGTGCTCGCCACGTTCCATATCGAGAACCGAACCTATGTAAGTTATAACGAGTTGTCCCCGCATCTCGTCAACGCCGCCGTCGCCACGGAGGACGCCCGCTTCTACCGGCACTCCGGCATCGACATGAAGGGCCTCGCCCGCGTGCTCGTGAAGACGCTCCTGCTGCGCGACTCCAGCCAGGGCGGCGGCAGCACCATCTCGCAGCAGCTGGCCAAGACGCTCTATCCCCGCCAGGAAATCCGCAGCAAGTTCCAGATGGTCTTCATCAAGCTCAAGGAGTGGATTACCGCCGTCAAGATCGAGCGGGACTACACCAAGAACGAGATCGTGGACATGTACCTCAACTCCATCTTCTTCGGCAGCAGCGCCTACGGCGTCAAGGCCGCCGCGGAAACCTACTTCGCGAAGGAGCCCGCCGACCTGACCGTCGAGGAGGCCGCCCTGCTGGTGGGCATGGTCAACAAACCCACCCGCTACAACCCGGTCCTCAACCCCGACCTTTCCCTGGAGCGGCGCAACTTCGTGATCGGGCAGATGGAGCGCAACGGCTACCTGACCGCCGCCGAGCGCGATTCCATCCGGCAGATCCCCATCACCCTGCATTTCGAGGTCCAGGACCACAACGCCGGCCACGCCCCCTATTTCCGCGACATGCTCCGCCGCGACATGAACGCCACGCGGCCCAAGCGCTCCGATTACCAGTATCCCGAGGACTTCGCCCACGACTCCCTCCGCTGGCGCGACGACCCCATCTACGGCTGGCTGAACAAGAACAAGAAGCCCGACGGAGAGCGCTACGACCTGGACCGCGACGGCCTGCGCATCTACACGACCATCAATTACAAGATGCAGCAGTACGCGGAGGAAGCGGTCGAGGAGCACCTCGGCAAGAACCTCCAGAAGGCCTTCGACCGCGAACTCCGGGGCAAGCGCAACCGCCCGTTCGCCAACGACGTGGACAGCAAGATGGCGGAGTCGCTGATGAACCAGGCGCGCCGCTGGAGCGACCGCTACCGCCTGCAGCACCGCGCCGGCAAGAGCGATGCGGAAATCTTCGCGCAGTTCTCCAAGCCGGAGAAGATGCGCGTCTTCTCCTGGAACGAAAAGGGCTACGTGGACACAACGATGACCCCGGACGACTCCATCCGTTATTATAAGGGTATGCTGCGCTGCGGCTTCATGGCCATCGAACCCGGCACCGGCTACATCAAGGCCTATGTCGGCGGCCCGAACTACCGCTACTTCAAATACGACAACGTCCGCCAGGGCAAGCGCCAGGTGGGTTCCACCATCAAGCCCTATCTCTACACCCTTGCGATGCAGGAAGGGATGACGCCCTGCGACCGCGTGGTCAACCTGCCGCAGACCTTCGTGCTGCCCACCGGCCAGGTATGGACGCCGCGAAGCACCGACAAGTCGGAGTGGATCGGCCAGACCGTCACCCTACGCTGGGGCCTGACGCGCAGTTCCAACAACATCTCCGCCTTCCTGATGAAGGAGCTCGGACCGGCCGCCCTGGTCCGCATGATCCACCAGATGGGCGTCCAGACGCACCTGGAGGAAGTCTATTCCCTGTGCGTCGGTTCGGCGGAAGTGCCCGTCTTCGACATGGTGGCCGCCTACAACACCTTCCCTTCGCACGGCACCTACGTCACGCCGCAGTATGTCACCCGCATCACCGACAGCGACGGCCGCGTGATCGACGAGTTCACCAACCAGAAGCGGGACGCCATCTCCGAGCAGACCGCCTACCTGATGGTGAATATGATGCGGGGCGTCGTCACCGAGGGCACCGGAAACCGCCTGCGCTCCGTGTACGGCCTGATGGGCGAGATCGCCGGCAAGACCGGTACGACCAACGACAACTCCGACGGCTGGTTCATCGGCTACACGCCCAACATCACCGCCGGCGTATGGGTGGGCGGCGAAGACCGGCACGTCCACTTCACCTCCACCGCCCTGGGCCAGGGCGCCAACGCCGCCCTGCCGATCTGGGGCATCTGGATGAAGAAGTGCCTCGGGGACCCGACCATCGGCTGGTCGATGGAAGGCGATCATTTCCTCGCTCCCACCGGCGGCGCGCTCGAGTACAACTGCGCCACGGACGGAACCTTCCTCGGGGGCTATGGCGACGACTACGTGGGTTCCGACGGAGCGACCGGCACGCGCGACAAGGAAGAAGATTACTATTTCAACTAGGATATGAGCAAGTACAAGACCATCGCAGTGGTGTACGGCAGCGATTCTTCCGAATGGGAAGTTTCCTGCCGCAGCGGCGAGTTCGTCGCTTCGCGCATCGACGGCACCCAATATGACATCTATGAGATCTTCGCCCGTTTCGGCAGATGGCAGCTCGTTGCCGCCCGGAAACGGGATTCGATGCGGGTTACTTTCCCCGAAGGAGCACGTCCGGAAGTGGACAAGACGGATTTTTCCGTCCGCGTCCTGGGCGAAAAGGTCAATTTCGATTTCGTCTATGTCGTGCAGCACGGCGCGCCGGGCGAAACGGGCCAGCTCGAGGGTTACCTGGAGATGCTCGGCATCCCCTGCAGCACCTGTGATTCCAGCGTTTGCTCGATTGTCTTCGACAAGTATGCCTGCAAGTGCTACATCCGGGAGCTCGGCCTGGCCAAATGCGCCCCGGACGTGTATGTCCGGCACGGGATGGACCACGCCGAGGTGGATGCCGAGGTGAAGCGGAAACTGAAATTCCCGGTATTCGTGAAACCCACGCAGGGCGGTTCCAGTTTCGGCGTCACGCGCGTCACCCGCTTCGAGGACATCGGGCCATCCATCCTGTATGCCTTCAAGGAAAACCACACCGTGCTCATCGAGCAGGGCGTGACCGGGCGTGAACTGACCTGCGCGGCGTATTTCGACGGCACGAAGGTCGCCACGCTTCCGCTGATCGAGATCGTCTCGGAGAACGACTATTTCGATTACGACGCCAAGTATAACGGCCACAGCCAGGAAATCTGCCCCGCCCCCGTCTCCGACGAGGTCCGGGAACTCATCCAGCAGACCACGGCCAAGATCTACTTCCGCCTGGGCTGCCGGGGCGTCGTCCGGATGGACTATATCCTTGCCGAGGACGGTCTCTACTTCCTGGAAATCAATACGATTCCGGGTATGACCAGCGCCTCGCTCGTGCCCCGGATGGTCCGCACCGCCGGACTGGACATGACCGAGTTCCTGTCCACCATCATCGAAAACAGCTAGTGCTGCTCGCCGACTTCATCCGCCGCGCGGCCGCCAGCCTCGAAAACCTGTACCCTTCGCCGGAGGCGAGGGGTTTGGTTTTGATGCTCTGCGGGGAGCGGCTGGGCGTGGAGCGCTATACCCACGTCGTCGAGCCGCAGACCCCGGTCCCCGCCGACCGGGAAGCCGGCCTGGAGGACGACCTTCGGCGCCTGTGCGCGGGAGAGCCCATCCAGTACGTGCTGGGTTTCACGGAGTTCTGCGGACGGCGCTTTTCCGTCGGACCCGGGGTGCTGATCCCGCGTCCCGAGACGGAGCAGCTGGTCGCCGAGGCCGTCGCGGAACTGCGCGGCCGCCCCGCCCCGCGCGTGCTGGACCTTTGTACGGGCTCCGGCTGCATCGCCTGGTCGCTCGCCCTGGAGGTTCCTGAGGCCGAGGTGATTGGCGTTGACCTGTCGGAGGAAGCCTTGCTTTATGCTGAAAGCCAATTTCCCGGCGTCAGCGGGCTTGTCCCCCAGGGGCAAGAAAAAACGTCCTCGCTTCGCTGCGGAAATGCCCCTGGGAGACAACCCGCTGCCCGCCGGCCTAGATATTTACAAGCGGATGTTCTGGATACGGAACAGGCGTTTCCCTACGGGCCGTTCGACCTGATTGTCAGCAATCCGCCGTACGTGATGGAGCGGGAGCGTACCCTGATGCGGCCCAACGTGCTGGACTGGGAGCCCGCCCTTGCTTTGTTCGTCCCGGACGACGATCCGCTCCGTTTCTACCGCGCCATCGCGCGCTGGGCGCAGCGTTTCCTCGCGCCCGGCGGCATCGGCCTCGTCGAGATCAACGAAGCCCTCGGCCCCGAAACCGCCGCACTCTTCCGCTCCGCAGGACTAAAAAACGTCCAAATCCGCCGCGATTTCTTCCAAAAAGAGCGCTTTATCCGTTTCACCGCCTAGCCTCTTCTGCTACGTTCCGCTTCGCGCCGGTGGCAGCCAGCCTCCGGAAACGTCCGGCTGCGCCGGACCCCTCCCACTGACTTCGTCAGCGGGCCCCTCCCTCTTACGGAGCCGAGGGTGGCTACGGTTTCCGAAGGCTGCTGCCACCCGGCGTCTCCGCGAAAGAAGCATATAGGTATAGTCCGGCGCAGGTCAGCAGGCAGGTTGCCCCTGAAAACCGTAGCCGCCCGTGGCTCATGAACGGGGGGACCGCAAGCGAAGCGCAGCGGTGGGACGAGGGAGCGAAGCGACCCCGGAGCGGGCTGCCGACGGCGCGAAGCGAGGGGCAAAAAAGGCTGAAACGTTTAAGTGAGGGAATTAAACGTTTAAATGGAGGAGAAAACGGATAATTGTCCGTCACTTTGCAGCAAAAACCAACAAACGCGATTATGAAAACGACGAAACTCCTCCTGGCAGGCCTGCTGCCTGCCCTGCTGCTCCTCCCCGCCTGCGACAACCGGCAAGACCTGAAACCCGATGAACCGGCGGACGGCCTGTTCAGCATGTCCGACGTGGCCAAAATCCTCTCGGAACTCCCCCTCGAAAACGAACACCTCGACGAAGTCTACGACGCCGTCAGCTCCTCCACCGGCCACGGCTACGACGAAGAATACCGGCTCACCGACCTCTTCGAAGCTCCGGGCGCGGGCGTCGGCGACAACGGCAAACCCACCAAGGCCGGCGGCTACAGACAACCGCTGCGCGAACTCTTCGCCGACTACCTGGCGCAGAAATATGCCACCAAGGCGGGCGCGGCCGACGTCGAACGCTATATCAACGCCCTGAGCGAATCCGACATGCAGATTTACTGGCCCTATTCCGAAGACTGGGACGGAAAAAGCTTCCCCATCGTGACCTTCGACCCGGGCTACGGCGCGGAATCCAACTATGGATACGAAGTCCGCATCGACCGGAACGGCGCTCACGTGGTGGACTCCGTGCTGGTGACCGAACAGGTTGCGATGGAACGCCCGGTCTGGGTGATCAACAAGAACGACGACGCAGCCTTCACCCCGCTCGAGCTCTTCGTGAGCAACGCTGACAAAGGCACCAAAGCCGGCGGAAAGGACGAAGAGGCAAGGGTGCTCAGCATCCTGGATTTCAAGATGCTGCGCAACTACGACTCCTGGTTCGGCGGCGCTTCGGAATTCTTCATCAAATGCGGTGCGGTGGACGGTTTCAAGGCCACCAAGGAAGACGACCTGCGCAACTACTCCCCCAGCATCACGGACTTCATGCTCGTCCTGCGGCGCCGGCAACTCGGCAAGAAAGTGCCCTTCTCGGCCATCCTGCTCAGCAATTACACGGACCAGATGGAGAAGATCACCTTCCTGGTCGTCGAGGACGACGGCGGCACCACGACCTCCTGGAAATGCAGCGCCGTGGTCAAGTACAACTCGAAATCCTACGGCTTCGAACTGGAAATCCCTTACAAGGACAGGGATGATATCGTCTGGCGCGGGCAGTTGACACGCAACCTGATGCAGCCCCTGTTCGACAACGGCGTGATGACCCGCCGCTTCGGCGACGTGGAAATTACCTTCGGTCTGGAATGATAACGATCTTTATAAAATAGATTTTTAGTTATTGATTGATTAGATTAATAGAAAAATCGTTATCTTTGTGATAAAGAAAGTCATTGAAGTAATTGAACTGCTGGAAGACAATGGCTGGGTGTACCTGAAATCCCGGGGCGACCACCATAAGTTCAAGAAAGCAGGTGCCGCACAATCGGTCATCGTGCCCGGAAAAAGAAGCGATGATCTAGCTCCCGGAACGTTGGTTGCCATTTTGCGCAAAACAGGTTTGAGATTCAAATAATGCACGTATGAGAACCAGACATCTGACGGCTGTCATTGAAATGACGGAAAACAATTATTGCGCTTATGTACAAGAAGTGGACGGCGTAGGGGCGACCGGGAAAACGATCGCGGAAGTCAAGGAAAGCCTGTTGGATGCGCTTGATTTCCTGGTGGAGTCTTGCGAAGATGACGGGGAGGAGATTCCGGAAGTCCTGCAGGGAAACTATGTGATTGATTTCAAAATGGACGTCCGAAGCTTTCTTTCTGTCTATTCAGGCATCTTCACGAAGGCCGGACTTGAACGCCTGACGGGAATCAACCAGAAACAGCTCTGGCACTACGCCAACGGAAAGGTAACCCCCCGCCGCGCCCAGGTCCGGAAAATCGAGGACGCCTTGCACCAGCTCGGTAACGAACTGCTGTCCATTCACTTGTAATCCGGCTTATGCCGGCGTGACGCTCATTTCGCAGGCGGCGCAGTCGAAGTGCAGGGCCAGGCGGCGGCCGTTGTTGAGCAGGAAGAGTTCCTGTGGCGGCCGGGCGCCCTGGTATTTCGGACAGAGGCCGAGTTCGTAGCGGACGCAGTACTTCGACCGCATCAGCTCATTGTCCGCAACGCCGGCGGATAGCTCCGGACGGACGGATGGCCCGGAATCCGGATTGGAGGCGGGCAGCAGGTTGCCCTGGGAGGGCATTTCCGCAGCGGAGCGAGGACACTTTTCCTGCCCTCCCGGGGCAAGCCCGCTGACGCCGAGGTTATCCAGGTCTTCGGCAACCAGGCGGCGGATGCCGTTGATGGTGGAGGCGGACAGGAGCGGCAAGCGGCCGCCGGCCGTCTCCACCTTCAGCTCCTCCAGCGAGAAGCGGAAGACGCCGCTGCGCTTCGAAAGCTGCTCGCGAAGCATCGCCTCGGCGCGTTCGCCGTTCTCCGCCGTTTCCACGTCGGTATGGAACGGGCTGAGCACCTCGCGGCCGTCCTGGCTGAGCGCCCGCACCTCGAGCACGTATTTCCCGTGGATCCGCACGGACAGGCGCACCGGGATTTCGCGGCGGCAGGCCTGCGTCTCCAGCGCCTTCTCGAAAGCCGCGTTGATATTGCGGTAGAGGGCGGTTCCCTCGCGCAGGTCCGGCACGTCCTTGCAGCTGACCTGCAGGCCCTCGCAGACGTCTCCCCGGAAACCGGTCACCCCGTCGGCCGTGGCAAAGGCGAAACCGTCGCCGTTGCGGAGCTCCAGGTTCCGCCGGAGGGGCTTGACGCTGAAAGTCATCGTTCGGCCCGGCTGGCGGCGGATGCGCTCCACCGTCCCGACGGCCTCGCCCATCGACTTGGGCGCATCCATCGAAGACCATTTGCCGCGCCGCCCGTCCAGGAAAAGTTCCGTATAACCCCGGTTGAAGGTCTTGTCCGTATCGGGCACGAATCCCCCGGAGACCTCCCCGTACGACGCGCGGCGGTAGCGCTCGGGGTATTTCGCCACCAGGGTGTCCAGGGCCAGGGAATAGTCCCGCACCACGTTCTTCACGTAGGAGGCGTTCTTGAGCCGCCCTTCGATCTTGAAGGAAGAGACCCCGGCATCGGCGAGTTCCTCCAGCCGGGCCTTCAGATTATAGTCCCGCAGGGACAGGACCGCTTTGTTGCGGAGCAGCACGCGGCCGTCTCCGTCCACGAGGTCATACAGCGAGCGGCACGCCTGGATGCACTCGCCGCGGTCGGCGCTCCGGCCGTCGAGGTACTCCGACAGGCGGCACTCGCCGCTGTAGCCCGTGCAGAGCGCCCCGTGCACGAAGAACTCCACCTCGCAGCGCACGGCGGCGCAGATCTCCCTGATCTGTTCCAGCGAGAGCTGCCGCTCCAGGATGATGCGTTCGCAGCCCAGCGACTCGAACAGCCGGGCCCGCTCCACGTCGCGGATGGCGCACTGGGTGGAGGCGTGCAGGGGGACGGTGATGTCGGGCCAGGCGGCGATCCGGGGTTCCCGGATGATGAACGCGTCCGCGCCCGCCTGCTGGGCGAGGAGCATCTGCGCGTGGGCCTGCTCCTCCTCCCCGTCCCGCCACAAGGTATTGTAAGTAACGAAGATACGCACACCGAAGCGGTGCGCGTAGGTACAAAGTTCCGCGATGTCGTCGAAGCCGTTGCCCGCCGCCTTGCGCGCCCCGAAATCCGGGCCTGCGATATATACGGCATCGGCACCGCAGTCGATGGCTGCGATGCCGATTTCCTTGTTCCTGGCGGGAGCCAGCAGCTCAAGACATTGCATTACTTGAGCGCGTCGAGCATCTTCTTGGCTTCGGCGCCGTACTTGGGATCGCCGGCGGCCTTGGTGTAGAACTCCTTCGCCTTGGCGTTGTTCTTCGCACCCTGATAGAGGGCGCCCACGGTAAAGGCGATGGCACCGGCGTTGCTGGCGGTCGGAGCGGCCTCCAGGTACTTCTCGAAGTACTTGATGGCGTCGTTGTTCTTGCCGGCGGCCTGGGAAGCCTGACCGGCGATCTGCCAGGCCTGGGCATTCTCGGTGTAATCGTTCACCTTCGCGGCAGCGGCCACGGCGTCGGCATACTTCTTCTCCTTCAGGGCGGCGGCAGCCTCCTTCAGGTAGATGTTGCCGATCTGCTTGTTGGCGGTGGCCTCCTGGCCGTTGGCGGCGGCGGTCTCGAAGGCGGCCTTGGCCTCCTCGAGCTTGCCGGCGCCGTTCAGCGCCACGCCGAGACGCAGGGCGGCGTTCCCGTTGGCGGGATCGGCGTCCAGGACCTCCTTGTAGATGGCGGCGGCGCCATCATAGTCCTTGCCGTTCAGCAGGTTGCCCGCGTGGGACATCTTCACCTGGGGAACCAGGGTCTTCGCCTCGTCGGCCACGTCAAAGGCCTCGTAAGCCTCGGCCACCTTCTCCACTTCCTGGAGAGCGGCCACGGCCTCGTCGAACTTGGACTCCTTCACGAGATCCTTGGCGAGGGACATCCGGATGTTGGGGATGATATTCTTGCAGTTCGCCACGATCTCCTGGCCCTCGTCGCCAAGAGCCTCGGCAAGCTTCAGAGCCTCTTCAAAAGACTTGAGTGCAGCGGCCTTGTCCGTAGAAACGGCTTCGGCTCCGGCATTGTAAACCTCGGTCACGGCGGCCAGGTCCTGTGCGAAGGCGGCGCCGAGAGCAACTGTGAAAGCTGCGATGGTTGCAATCAATTTTTTCATACTTATCAGTGGTTTTGTTCGTTTCATACCGCGTAACTGCAAATGTAATGATTTTCTTTTTTACTTTTGCAATCAACGATGCGGAAGTTCTACAAGCATATATCGTGCCTGTTTGTCTGCCTGTTCCCCTTTTTGATGCACGGGCAGGACCTTCCGTCCCTTCCCGTCGCCCGTGAAATCTCCGTCGGGAGCCTCCCGGACGGCATCCGCTTCTATCTCGTGGAAAACCCGGCCCGGAAGGGCTTCGCCGACTTCGCCCTGGTCCAGCGGGGCGTACGGGACGTCGCCGCAGCGCGCGAAGCCCTGCGCGGACTGCCGCATTTCGGGGACCGCGCGCCCTGGCGCTTCCTGGCAGACCACGGAATCGGCTACACCCGCGACGGCTTCGTGTCCCGGCCCGCGGAAGACGCCGTCCTGCTCCGTTTCCTGGACGTGCCGACGCATCTGGAAAGCGTGGCGGACTCCACCCTGCTGATGCTCTTCGGGATCGCCTCCTCCTGCCGGGAGCCGCAGGCGGTCATCGTCTGCGGCGACATCGACGCCGCCCGTGTCCGGGAGCGGATGGAACTGCTTTCCCTAATGGTCCCCACGCTGGATGATTCCTATAAAAGCGCTGATTATCAGTGGATTCCAAGCGACACCGCACGCATTTCCATTTCCTCCGGCATGACCGGCGGCCTGGCCTCCGTCAGCGCCGGATTCCGCTCGCAGCGCCTGGACGCGGAGCTGATGAACACCCCGCTGCCGCTGGTGACCCGGGCCTACGCCGACCAGCTCGGCATCATCCTCCGGGAACGGGTGGAACGCTCCTTCCGCCGCGCCAGCATCCCCCTCGCCGGCTTCCGCTACCGCTATCACGACAGCGCAGAAGGGCCCGGTGACGAACGGCACGTCATCACCGTATACACCTCCTACAAAGAATTGGATGCCGCCACGCGCCGGCTCGCCGCGGTGCTCGGCACCCTGGACCGGGACGGCGCCGGACCGGCCGAATTCCGGAGCGCCCGGGACCGGCTGGCCGCGCAGGCACGGCGCACCCCCCGGATGAGCAACGCGGGCTACCTCGAGCGCTGCGCCGCTTCGTACCTGTACGGCGCGGACCTCGCCTCCCGGGAGACCGTCGCCGACTTTGTCGCGAACCGGCGTCTGGACGACGGGCGGGAGCTTGAACTCTTCAACGGCTTCGCCACCGCCCTGCTGGATTCTTCCCGCAACCTGACCCTGCATTTCGACCTCCCCGGGCGGGACCTTCGCGGCAATGACCTGCTGCACACGTTCCAGCTGGGCTGGCGGGAAACCGAGGCTCCGGAAGCCCCCGGGGCGGATTTCGCCGCACCCCTGCCTCCGGCCCGGAAGGTCCGCCTGCGCGCCGAGGCGGAGGAACCCGTATCCGGCGGCCGCCTATGGACCTTCTCCAACGGCATCAAGGTCATCTACCGGCGTTTGCCCGGGCAGGGGGAATTCCACTATGCGCTGCTGCTGCGCGGAGGCGTGGCCGAAGTGCCCGGGCTCCGCGCCGGGGAAAGCGCCTTCGTCGGCGATCTGCTTGCCCTGAGCCGCGTGGCTGGCCAGAGCGGCGCGGATTTCCGGGACCGGCTCGCCGCGGAAGGCATTACGATGGACACGCAGGCCAGCCTGTCCGACCTGCGCATCACGGGACGCGCCCCCGGCGGGAAGCTGCCGCTGCTGATGGACGCGCTCCTGTCCCTGTCCGGAAACCGGGAACCCGACCCGGAGGCTTTCGATTACTACTGGCAGGGCGAGGCGCTGCGCCAGCAGCTGGAAGCCCGCTCCACGCAGGACATCAACGCGTTGATGGACAGCATCATCCACCCGGACGACTTCTACACCGGGCGCAAGCGTACGGAAAGCCTGCAGGACGACCTTCCCCAGCGCGCCGAGACCTATTTCGCCTCGCTCTTCGACAAGGTCGGCGACGGGGTCTTCGTTTTCCTGGGCGACCTGCCGGAAGAGGAACTCAAGAAGGAGCTCTGCCGCACGCTCGGCGGCTTCCGGGTCGGCAAACTGCACGCCCGGCGGCCGCTTGTGGATATGCGTTCCGCCACCGGGCTGAACGCCCGGACGGCGCAGGGCGGAGAGCCGGGCGCCCACGTGGCCCTGTCCGCCGCGGTTCCCTTCAGCCTGCAGAACCGGATGGCCTTCCGGATTGCCTGCAGCGTCCTGGAAGAACGGCTGGCGGCCGCGCTGGCGGACCGGGGGGCCTGGGCGGAGGTCTCGGACGGGCTGGAACTCTTCCCGGACGAGCGGCTCACCCTTTACATCCACTGCCGGCCCTGCCCGGTGGAGAGCCTGCCCGCCGGCATCTCCCCCGCCGGACCCCAAGCCCTGCTGGACGCCGTGCACAGCGTGACGCGGACCTTGTCCGGCACCCCCTTGGAGAATGCCGGCATCCAAGCTTATAAAGACCTGTTGATCAAACAGATGGAAGAAAAAAGGAACGACCCCGGAGCGCTGCTCGGGGACGTCCTGACCCGATACGGCGAAGGCAAGGATCTCGTCACGGACTATCAGGCAGCCATCCGGAGCGTGGACGCCGCTGCGGTAACCCGCATCCTCGGCCTGCTCGCCGACGGGGCGCAAGTGGAATATTTGATTCTATAATGGGAAAAGGGAAAATCGGAACGATCATCCAGATCGGAGACATCCTCGTGTCGGAGGACGTCGTGATGGAGTATTTCGCCTGCGACTATGCGGCGTGCAAGGGCGCATGCTGCATCGCGGGCGACAGCGGGGCGCCGCTGGAGGAAAGGGAAATCGAGGGCCTGGAACGGGATTACCCCGCCTACGAAGGCCTGATGACGCCGCTGGGCCGCGCCGCCGTGGCCGCCAAGGGCTTTTTCGAGGTGGACCGCGACGACGACATCGTCACGCCGCTGATGGCGCCGGCCGAAGAGGGTTCGCGGGACCTCCCCTGCGCGTTCTGCCACTTCGGACCGGCCGGCGAATGCCTCTGCGCCATCGAGATGGCCGGGCGCACCAAACCCGTCTCCTGCTCGCTCTACCCCATCCGCGTCACGAAACTGACCGGGGGCGGGCTCGCCCTCAACGTCCACCATTGGGATATCTGCAAAACGGCCTATGAGAAAGGCCGTCGCGAAGGGATCCGCGTCTTCCAGTTCCTCCGGAAACCCCTCACGGAAGCGTACGGAGCGGATTTCTGGGAGGCGCTCTCAGCCGCCGCTACACATCTGCCCGGGTAGCCTCCAGCGCGGAGACGGCCCGGCCGAGGTCGCGGGTCAGGCCTTCCAGCTCGAGCCCCGCACCCGTCGGCGAAATGACGATGCGGTCCTCCCACATCTTCAGCGCCCGCGACAGGCCCGAACGCCGCCGGAAAGCATACCCGCCGTCCTGTTCGCTCTCGAGCGCGTAGCCCAGCCCCTCCATCACCTTCATCACGTCGGGGCGCAGTTCCTCCGGCGAGCCGTACAGGTGCGCCGTCCGCTTCGAGAAGCCGAAACGCGGATAGAGCAGCGCGAAAAACAGCATGATCAGGGCGATCTGCCACAGCGAATCGTATCCGTTGACGAACATCTTCGAGAGGTCCGCCTCCACGAAACCGGTCAGGACCAGGGCCAATATGATGACTGCCAGCAGGACGACCAGGTAGCAAAAATACTTGAGCGCACGGATGATATACTTCATAAAAACAAAAATAGCACAAAATTTGCTATTTTTGCGCGTTGTTATCTAATTCATCGATTATGGAAAAAGAAGATCCCATCGAGAAGCTTGAAAGAAAGCAAGCCGAACAGCAATCCAACGGAGGCCTGAAGGCCGTCATGATCGCGATGATCGTCGTCGCCCTCGGCCTGGGCGCCGCCCTCTTTTATGTCCTGTCTTCCAAGAACAAGCTCGTGGGCGAGCTGAATGAAGAGAAAGCCGACCTCACCGAGCAGATCGTGGCCCTCCAGAGCGACTACGAGAACCTGTCGTCCGAATACGATTCGATCAACGCGCAGCTGGATTCCTCCCGCGAGGAACTCGCCCAGCTGGTGGAACGCGTCAAGAAGACCGAAGCCACGGACCGCGCGAAGATCCGCCAGTATGAGAAGGAACTCGGCACGCTGCGTTCCATCATGCGCGGCTACATCACCCAGATCGACTCGCTGAACACCCTTAACCACCGCCTGACGGAAGAGGCCGCCTCGGCCCGCCAGGAGGCCACCGAGACGCAACGCCGCAACGAAGAGTTGTCCCGCCAGGTCGAGGACCTGACCGGCAAGATTACCGCCAGTTCCGTCATCAAGGCGCACAACTTTGTGATGTACGCCTTCAACAACAACGACAAGGTCACGGACAAGGCGAACCGCGTGGTGCGTTTCCTGGTGAACCTCACCCTCGCGCAGAACGACCTCGCCCAGCGCGGGCCGGTGCGCGTGTATGTGCGCGTGACGGATCCGGAAGGCAAGCTGCTCTCCGACGGCCGCGGTACCACCTTCACCTACGGCGGACAGACGATGGAGGCCTCGGCTTCCCGCGAAGTGGACTACCAGGGCGAGGAAATCGACCTCGGCATCTACATCAACAACGTGGGCGCCTTCCAGAAGGGCATCTACACGGTCGACGCCTACACGACGCAGGCGCTGCTCGGCCACGGCGAGCTCCTGCTCCGCTGATGATCTATCTGCACGTCCCGTTCTGCAGGAGTTTCTGCACCTATTGTGATTTCTATTCGGAAATCGCCTGCCGGGACCGGGACGCGCAGCAGTTCCAGGCCTATGCGGTCTGCGCCGAGGCGCAGCGCCGTCGCGGCGAGATCGATGCCACGCGCAGCCTGAACACCCTCTACATCGGAGGCGGCACCCCCTCGGTGCTGCCTCTGTCGCTTTTGCGCCAGATGGCAGCACAACTGATGACGGGGGGCTTCATAGAGTTTACGATTGAGGTAAATCCGGAGGATATCGTGGAGAAGGGCGAGTCGTACGTCCGGGGACTGCTGGAAATGGGCGTGAACCGCGTGAGTATGGGTGTGCAGTCGCTGGACGACGGGATCCTGCGCTGGATGAACCGCCGGCACGATGCCGACCGCGCCCGGCAAGCCTTCCGCATCCTGCGGGAAGCCGGGGTGGAAAACATCAGCGTCGACCTGATTTTCGGGCTTTCACAGCTCTCGGAGGCCGTTTTCAGGCAGACGCTGGACGAGATGGTCCGCTGGCGGCCGGAGCACGTGTCCGCCTACCAGTTGAGCATCGAGGATGGCAGCGCACTGGGCGAAATGGTGCGCACCGGCCGCTACACGGAGGCT
>CACWOH010000004.1 GCA_902762435.1 uncultured Bacteroidia bacterium
GATGTCGATGACCTGGTCATAATAAAGCGACATCTTACGTGTCTTACATTGAAACATGTTAACTCTTAGTTGTGAGTCAACTTTTTTCAGTTAAAGACATACTTATTCGGTTCGCCGTCCGGCAGATGGCAGTGGACGGCGGCCAACAGGGCGCCGAGGCTGTCCGGCCGGTTGGCCGCGAGCACCAGCGACGGCTTCTCCAGCGAGGGCGGCAGGCCGTTCCAGCCGGCGATGCGGCCGCCCGCCTCGTGCAGGACCAGCATCGCGGCGGCATAGTCCCAGGGCTGCAGGCGCATCTCGAAAAAGAGCTCGATCACGCCGGAGGCCAGCAGGCAGAGTTCAAGGGCCGCGGAGCCCCAGCGGCGGATGTCGTTGCACTGCATATAGACGTCATAGATGATGTCCGAGCAGGCCTTGGCGTTCTCCTTGCAATAGAGGCTGAGCGCCGTGCACAGGATCCCGTCGGCGAAGGGGCGGTCGGACACGTGGATGGAATGGCCGTTGCACCACGCGCCCTTGCCCAGTTCGGCGGAATACAGTTCGCCGCGCCCCGGGCTGTACACGACCCCCAGCTGCAACCTTCCCTTGCGCGCCAGCGCCACGGAGATGCAGCAGTCCGCGATGCCGCGGGAATAGTTCGCGGTACCGTCGATGGGGTCGATGATCCACACGTACTCCTCGTCCAGGTCGCGGAAATCCTCCTCCTCGCAGAGGAAACCGCAGCCCGGCAGCAGGGCGGCGAGCCGTTCCGTGAGGAAATGCTGGACGGCGAGGTCCGACGAGGTGACGAGGTTCACGCGCCCGTCCTTCTGCATCACGGTGAAATGGTCCGTGGCCATCAGCGCGGACGCCTCCTTGACGATATCGATTACTTCCTGTAGCATCGCACTCCTGGGTTTGTTCCGCGAAGATACGCAGAAAAATGCTATCTTTGTATTTACTATGTTTGACAAAGAAGTATATATCGCACGCCGGAAGGCGCTGCTGGAGCGCCTCGCGGGGCAGAAGGGCATCGCCCTCTTCCTCGGCAACGTGGAGGCTCCCGCCCAGTACAAGGACAACTGCTACAAATGGCGCCAGGACAGCAACTGGCTGTATTTCTTCGGCATCGACGAGCCCCGCTTCGCCGCCACCGTGGACCTGGAAAGCGGCGAAGAGACCCTCTATGCCGACGACTTCGAGATCGACGACATCATCTGGATGGGCCCGATGCCCACCGTGCGCTCCCTCGCGGACCGCTGCGGCGTGGCGAAGACCGCCCCGTACGACGCCCTCGGCGCAGCGCTGAAGGGCCGTCAGGTCCACTTCCTGCCGGCCTCGCGCTACTACAACCGGATGAAGCTCGGCGCCCTGCTGGGACTCGATCCCGCCGAGACCACCTCCGCCGGCAAGGCCGGCTGCGCGAAGGCCTCCGAAGCGCTGGTGCGCGCCGTCATCGGCCTGCGCCTGGTCAAGGAACCGCTCGAGATCGCCTGCATCGACGATGCCTGCGCCCTCGGCTACGAGATGCACACGGCCGCCCGCCGCGGCATCCGCATCGGCCGCATCGAACAGGAGATCGTGGGCGAAATGGAAGGCATCTCCCTCGCGAAGGGCTGGGGCACCAGCTTCCCGACCATCCTCACCCAGCACGGCGAGATCTTCCACTGCCACAGCCACGCCCTCCCCGTGGAGCCGGGCAAGCTGATGGTCGTGGACGCCGGCGTGGAGAGCAACGAGCACTACGCCTCCGACTTCACCCGCACCTACCCGACCACGGGCAGCTTCACGCGGATGCAGCGCGATATCTACCAGACCGTTTATGAGTGCAACGAGCTGGCGTTCAATATGGTACGCCCGGGCGTCGCCTACCGCGACGTGCACCTGGCCGCCGTCACGCACATGCTGGACAACCTGAAGCAGCTCGGACTCGTGAACGGCGACGTGGCGGAAATGGCCGTCGACGGCATCGCCGGCCTGTTCATGCCGCACGGCCTGGGCCACAACATGGGCTTGGACGTCCACGACATGGAGGACCTGGGCGAGAACCTGGTGGGCTACGACGACGACCAGACCCGTTCGCCGCAGCTCGGCCTGGGCAGCCTGCGCATGGCCCGCCGCCTGCAGCCGGGCAACGTGATCACCGACGAGCCGGGCATCTACTTCATCCCCGCGCTCATCGAACAGTGGAAACGCGAGGGAACGGACGGCGGCCGCGTGAATTACACCCGCCTGGAGCAATACTACGACTTCGGCGGCATCCGCCTCGAAGACGACGTCCTCGTGACGCCGGACGGCGCGCGCCGGCTCGGGCCAAAGCGCCTGCCCATCGCACCGGACGAGGTCGAAGCCGTCATGCAGAAAGAGAATCAATAGCAAGAGATATGGGTTTACTGGAAGGAAAAGTCGCCCTCATCACGGGCGCATCCCGGGGCATCGGCAAGGCCATCGCCCTGAAGTTCGCCGAAGAAGGGGCGGACATCGCATTCACGGACATCAAGATCATCGAAGATACCGTCACGGAACTCGAGGCGCTCGGCGTCAAGGTGCGCGCCTACGCGTCCAACGCCGCCGACTTCGCCCAGACGCACCAGACCGTGGAGCAGGTCCTCGCCGACTTCGGCCGCATCGACGTGCTGGTCAACAACGCCGGCATCACCCGCGACGGCCTGATGCTCCGGATGGACGAGGCACAGTGGGACGCCGTCATCAACGTCAACCTCAAGTCCGCCTACAACTACATCCACGCCGTCACGCCCGTGATGGCGCGCCAGCGCGGGGGCAGCATCATCAACATGTCCTCCGTGGTAGGCGTCAGCGGCAATGCCGGCCAGTGCAACTACTCCGCTTCGAAGGCCGGCCTGATCGGCCTGGCGAAGTCCATCGCCAAGGAGATGGGCCCCCGCGGCATCCGCGCCAACTGCATCGCCCCGGGCTTCATCATCTCGGATATGACCGCCGCGCTGCCCGAAGAGGTGCGCGAGGCCTGGATCAAGACCATCCCGCTGCGCCGCGGCGGCACCCCGGAAGACGTCGCCAAGGTGGCGCTCTTCCTCGCGAGCGACCTCTCGTCGTATGTCAGCGGACAGGTCATCCACTGCTGCGGAGCGATGAACTGCTAGCGGATGGACCCGCGACTGAACGGACTTGACTGGAAAACTTCCCTCTCGGCGCTGCTGGACCTCGTCCTGCCGAGGGTGTGCCTGGTGTGCGGCCGGCCGCTCCTTCCCCGGGAGCGCCACCTGTGCACCGAGTGCCTCGCGGACCTGCCCGAGACGCACTACGCCACCCTCGCCCGCAACCCCATGGCAGACCGTTTCAACGCCCGCATCCGGGTGGAAGAATATGAGCCGTACGCGTATGCTGCGGCTCTTTTCCATTATCGGGCGGAGGCGGGATACAAGAAGATCCCGCAGGCCCTGAAATACCACCGCAACTTCGGCGCGGGGCGGGATTTCGCCCGCCTGCTGGGCGGCCGGCTCGCCGCTTCCCCGCTCTACGCCGACGTGGACCTGGTGGTGCCGGTGCCCCTGCACCGGACGCGGCACTGGCGGCGCGGCTACAATCAGGCGGCGGTCATCGCCCGCGAGGTGGCGCGGAGCCTGGGGGCTTCCTGCGCGGAACGCCTCCTGGAACGCCGGCGCCGCACCCGCAGCCAGGCGCGGCTCCCGGACAAGGCCGCCCGGGCCGCGAACGTGGCCGGCGCCTTTTCTGTACGAGGAGGAAACGTCCCGGCGGCCGGGCACATCCTGCTCATCGACGACGTGTTCACCACCGGCGCCACGCTGGCGGCCTGCCACGACGCCCTGCGGCACGCCTACGGGCCGCAGGTGCGCATATCGGTCGCCACACTGGGCGTCGTCGGGGAATGATTACTGGACCCGGAGCCGGTCGCCGAGCCGGAGGACGGACCTCCGGGTAAGGCCGTTCATCTCAAGCAGGGACTCCACGCTGATGCCGTATTTCTTCGCGATCTTGGCGAACGTGTCCCCGGCCCGGACCGTGTAGAATTCGGCGGACGAGGCCTCGTCGAAGCGCCAGGTACCGTCGGCGTTGAGGATGAAATCCTTGTCGCCAGGAGGCGCGACATACTGGCCGTCCTCCCCGGTGAAGGCCCAGCTGCCGTCCGGGAAGAGCACCAGGGCGCGCTCCTGCACGGCATTGAGGGCGGAATCCCGCGCCGCGCCCGTCCGGTCCCCGATCAGTTCCTTGAGGCTGAACCGGGCCCGGTGCGTCCGCTCCTCGGGCGGGAAGTCCGGCAGGATGCGCCGCACGCCGATGAAGCGCTGGGCGTAGTACGGCTCGTCGATGTGCGAGATGGTCACACCCGAGCTGCTCGCGTGGATGAAGGTGAAACTCTTCGCCAGGCTGTCCGCGGCGATGAAGATGCCCACGTGTCCGGGCGTCTTCTTGCTGTTGCGGCCGCCGAAGATGATGATATCCCCTTTCTGGAACTTGTCGTAGCCGCCCCGGACCTCCCGGCCGTCGTGCGCCTGGTCGGCCGAACTGCGCGACAGCTTGTAGCCGAACTTGTTGAACACATAGCAGGTGAAGCCCGTGCAGTCGAAACTCTGCGGGCCGTTGCCGCCGTACAGGTAGGGTTTGCCCAGGTGCCGGCCCGCTTCCTTGATGATGGCGTCGGCCACCTTGCGGGGGTTCACCTGCGTCGAATCAGGTTCCTGGGCGGCGAGGGGGATCGCCGCCAGGAACAGTAAAAAGAGGATCAAGCGTTTCACGGAACGGTTCGAGCCGCAATTTGCGTACCAGTCCGCCTAGCCGCGGTTCGCCATGCGGTAAATGGCCACCACGTCGTCGTAGCCCAGTTTCTTCAGGCCGCCCAGGGTGATCGTCTTGCCGTGCGTGGCCTTGAAGGCCATCTCGGCGATCTCCTCCTCCGTGGCCGGACGTCCGATGAGTTCGGGCAGGTTGGCCGGCATGCCGATCCGATGGTAGAAATCCACCATCGCGGCGATGCCCGCGCGGGCCGTACGTTCCGGCGACTTGAAGTCGTTGGGCACGTCGAGCACGTTCACCGCGAACTGTGCGAAGCGCGTCGGGTTCTCCGCCAGGACATATTCCGCCCAATGGGGCCAGATGGCCGCCAGGCCGGCTCCGTGCGTGGCACCGTAGGTAGCGCTGAGCTCGTGCTCTATGCTGTGCGTGGCGAAGTCCCAGACCGAACCGCAGCCGGTCAGGTCGTTGTGCGCCAGGCTGCCCGCCCACATGATCTGGGCGCGCAGCTGGTAATTCTCCGGATCGTCCAGCACCCGTTCGCCGCACTGCTTGACGGTGCGCATCACCGCCTCGGCCACCGCGTCGGTCAGGAGCATGTCGTCCTCGTGCGAGAAGTAACGCTCCATCGTATGCATCATCATGTCCGTCACGCCCGCCGCGGTCTGGTAAGGCGGCAGGGTGAAGGTGCGCACGGGGTTCATGATGGCGAACTTGGGCCGGCAGAGGTCGTTGCTGTAACCCCGCTTGACCATGCCGTCGTCCTTGGTGATCACGGCGGAATCGCTCATCTCGCTGCCCGCGGCCGGGATGGTGAGCACCACGCCGAGCGGCGTGCACGCCTTCGGGACATATTTCCCGTCATAGATGTCCCAGACATCGCCGTCGTAGTGCATGCCGTAACCGATCACCTTGCAGGAATCGATGACGCTGCCGCCGCCCACCGCCAGCAGGAAGTCCACGCCCTCTGCGCGGCACAGGGAGATACCCTCATGGGCGAGGGAAAGGCGCGGATTGGGGACGACGCCGCCCAGTTCGACCCAGGCGATGCCCGCGGCATCGAGTTTTGCCTTGACAGAATCGAGCAGGCCGGAGCGGACGACGCTGCCGCCGCCGTAATGGATGAGGACCTTGGTGCCGCCGTATTTGCGGACCAGATCGGCCAGGTGGCTTTCGGAATCCTTGCCGAAAGCCACCTCCGTGGGGGTAAAGTACTTGAAATCTACCATATTACAACAATTTCCTTTAAAACGAAGCAGTCCGTTTATCCCACAAGATACCAAAAATCGGCGGATTTCAGTATATTTGTGACATCAGGACTTGAAAATCGTTATGAAACGCCATCTTTTTACCTGCCTCGCCGCGGCGCTCACCGGTGCCGGACTGCTCTGCTCCGGCCTTTCCGCCGGTGCCGCCAACCCGTATCTGCCTCTCTGGGAATACATTCCGGACGGCGAACCCTATGTCTTCGAGGATCCGGACAATCCGGGACAGTACCGGGTGTATATCTACGGTTCCCACGACATCGAGATCTCGGCTTACTGCGGCCGCAACCAGGTGGTCTGGTCCGCCCCGGTGGACGACCTGCTGCACTGGCGATACGACGGCGTAATCTTCGAGTCCCGGCTGGACGCGAACGGCAATCCCCTCAACCCCGACGGGAAGGGGGACATCCTCTACGCCCCCGACGTCGTGGAAAGGATCGCCCCGGACGGCAAGAAGACCTATTACCTGTATCCCAACACCCAGGCGGCCGGGCGCAACTCGATGATCGCCCGGGCCGACCGCCCGGACGGTCCCTTTACCGTGTGCAACTGGGACCCCAAGGACCCGAAGCGCACCGTGGGCGTGCTGGGCTTCGATCCCGGCGCCTTCATCGACGACGACGGACGCGTCTACGGCTACTGGGGTTTCCAGCAGTCCTTCGGCGCCGAACTGGATCCGGAGACGATGTGCACAGTCAAGAAAGGAACGCAGCCCGTCCGGGACATGGTCTCCAGCCTGCGGCAGGAGGGCGAGTTCCGCTTCTTCGAGGCCTCCTCGATCCGCAAGGTAAAAGACAAATACATCTTCGTGTACAGCCGCTGGACGGCTGACGGCGACTTCGGCCTGCCCGAGGCGAACAACACCCTGGCCTGGGCCTGGAGCAACTCCCCGCTTGGCCCCTGGACCTACGGCGGCACCCTGATCGACGCCCGCGGACGGGATGTCGACGAGGACGGGAAGCCCATCTGGACGGCCGCGCCGGGCGGGAACACCCACGGCAGCCTCTGCGAAATAGGCGGGCAGTGGTACGTTTTCTACCACCGGCAGGCGGGCCTGGGCGGCTTTGACCGTCAGGCGATGGTGGCCCCGGTGGAAGTAAGGGTCACGGAAGGCCCCGGCGGCAAGGTGGAGATCACGGAAGGCGAATACACTTCGGAAGGATTCGAACTGGGCGGGTTGAACCCGCTGGAGCGGCACTCCGCCGGCATCGCCTGCTGGTTCACCGGTCCCCGCCCGGCCGACAAGGACAATCTGGGGAACAAATATTACGGCTCCTATATCCAGCCGTACCGTCCCGGCTGGGACGGCGAGGGCGACCCGTACGATATTTCCATCAACCACAACCCGGTGGTGAACAACACCGCGGGTTCGGTCGTGGGTTACAAATACTTCAATTTCGACGGGCTGAAAGCCGCCCGCGCGAAGAAACTGTTCGTGCGGCTGATCCCGCAGGGCGTCAAGGGCCGCATCGTGGTGATGGCGGACCATCCGCGCCACGGCACCCGGCTCGGCGTGATCCGGCTGAAAGGAAAAACTTCCGACAGTCCCGTGCAAATGAAAGCCCGCGTCCCGAAGGCCGCCCGCCTGCAGGGGAAGCACGCCCTCTTCTTCGTGTTCGAATCCGACACGCCCGACCGGTCGCTCTGCGAACTGGAAGATTTCGTCTTCGCCCGCCGCTAAACACCAGAACCTATGAAACCGCTTTCACGAAAAGAATCCATCTGGATCCCCATCGTGCTCATCGTTCTCGGCACGAGCATGCATTTCGTCCACCACCTGCCCGGATTCAACCATTTCTGGGGCTACATCTTCCCGGTCAAGGAGAGCGTGATGGCGCACATGAAGATGATTTTCTACCCCATGCTGCTCCTGGGCATCTACCTGGCCGTAACCCGGCGCGACATCCGCCGGATCGGCGCCCCCATCCTGGGCGCCCTGGCGGTGATGCCGATGGTTGTGGCGTGCTTCTTCGCCTATTGGATTTTCGTGCGTCACGAACTGATGGCGCTGGACATCGTCATCTACATCGCCGCGATGGTCGGCGCCATCCATCTGGCCCTGCGCTGGAGCTCGAACCGCTTCATACAGAAATGGTGGCCGCTGTGGCTGGTGCTGATTGCGGCCGTCATCGTCCTGACCGGGGTATTGACCTACCACGCCCCGGACTGGATCATTTTCGAAGATATGGGGTGATTCCCCTGCTATTCAGCCTGTTGGGAGAGCCAGATCTCCAGGTCGTGCATCCAGGCCGCCCGATAGGCGAAGTCTTCGTGGTCAGCCCAGCCGTGCCCGCCTTCCGGGTAAATGTGCAGGGCGGCCGATACACCGTTGGCTCTTAAGGCTTCGTAATACCGCAGGCTGTTCTCGCACGGGACCACCCGGTCGTCGGAGTTGGCCATGATGAACGCGGGCGGGGTACTGGGGGTCACCTGCTTCTCGTTGCTGTATGTCTCCACCAGCTCCTTCGACGGGTTCTGCCCCAGCAGATTACGGCCGGAGCCGCTGTGCGTGTAAGCCGGATCCATCGTGATGACCGGATAGAAAAGGATCTGGAAATCCGGGCGTTGTTCCGGTTCCGCGTAGTGCGTGGCAGCCGTCGAGGCGAGGTGGCCTCCCGCCGAGCAGCCGGCGATGCCCAACTTCCTGAAACCGTATTCGTCCGCGTGCGCCCACAGCAGGCGCATCGCCTCGTGCACGTCGTCCAGCGGGACTTCATAATGTCCGTTCGGCAGACGGTACTTCAGCACCGCATACACGATGCCCCGGTCCGTGAACCACTTAGAGTTGGCGTAACCTTCCGTCTTGTCCCAGACATCGACGTACCCGCCGCCGGGGCAGACGAGGAGGGCCAGCCCGTTGGGCTTTTCGGGCAGGAACAGGGCCAGGGTGGGCTGGGTGACGTTGGAAACGTGGTTGCCGAAGTCACGCTCTTCGCCGGTCAGTCCGTTGTCCGTCGGGGCCCCGTCAGGCCAGAGGGCAAACAGCACGTCCGGCTGGGGGAAATGGAACACCGGGCGCACGACTGCGCTGCCGGGCTGGGCCAGGGCCAGGGCGCCGGAAAGCAGCAGCGACGCGAACAAAATCAACTTTTTCATATAAGTGCGTAATTGATAATAACTACTCCTGCTCGAGAAACTCCCGGTAATCCTGCCGGAAAATGACCTCCTCTTCGGAGGAAGCATCGATCAGCGATTCCACATACTGATTGAGGGCGGCGATGCCGGAGGCGAGCTTGCCGGAAGGTCCGGCGTTGAACCCGCCCGAATAGATGGCGTTTTCCCGGAACCGGATCCGGACGTGCCAGTCATAGCCGTCCAGCACCTCCATCCGCGGCCGGTAGGACTCCTTCAGCCGGCGCAGCCCGTATTCCGCGACCAGGGCGTCCACCCGGGCGAAGAAGTCCTCCGGTCCCGCGATCATCCGGACCTCCGGCTCGCTGTTCCTGAGGAAAGCGATGCGCACGGCCCCGTCCGCGTCACGTTTCACCGAATAGTACTTGATCGGATACATCATCGTGCCGTTGTACGAGTACTCATAGGACGTGGCGGGCCCGTCGGGCCGGGGGTTGGATCCGGAACTCTTGTTCCAAAGCGGGGAGCAGGACAGCAGCGGAAGCATAAAAACAAGGGTCAAAAGGAGCTTCATGCGTGTAAATATAGCAAAAAAACATATCTTTGCCGACATGGGACCGAAAGACCGTTACCTTTCGCTGATTCATCCGTATTGGATCCGGAAGTATGCGCTGGACCGGCAGAGCGGCGTGGTGGAACGCCTACCTGCCCGCCGGCTTCTGGTTCCGGACCACTTCGATCTCTTCGCGCGCCTGTTCTATATCCGCAACAGGAAGAACCACCGGTTTCTCGCCACAAAGGTTTACCTGGAGAGCCTGCGCTGCTTTACCCCGTTCGGGAAGGAATGGGGGCAGGAGGATGTGAAAGGGCGGTTTTTCGCCCGCCTCCGCCGGTTTGATGAGATGATTGACCACTTCTCCCGGGAAGGATTCGACAATTCGGTTTCGCTGGTCGTGCTGGGGAAAGACAATTATTTGCTGGACGGTTCCCACCGGGTGGCCGCCCTCGCGTTTTATGGGAAAGACGTCACGGTCTGCCGTTTCGATACGGTCGAGCCCGACATCTTCTGCAGTTATACGTTTTTCCTGGAAAGAGGGATGCCCCGCAGCGTGGCCGACCGGGTCGCGCTGGAAGCCCTGGACTGGCTGGACGGGATACAGGCCCGCATCGTCTGGCCGGGGGAGGCGGTTCCCGAAACCGGGCGGGAACTGCTCTATCGCCGGGATTTCCGCCTCGGCCGGCGCGCATACCGCCTCCTTCGTGCGCGTCTCGGCCTGTCAGCTCCGGAAAAAGGAACATCCGGGACGGTCTGCTTCCTGTTAAGCCAGGACTCCACCGGAACTCAGGATCCGGAAACGGTACGGCGCCAGGCGGAATGTTTCCTGACCCGCCCGGGGCGGAGCCGGTGGCTCTGCGGCGGCGGACCGGCCTTCTGGGCCACGGAACCTTTCCGGCTGCTGACGGAACGGATCCGCGCGGACTTCGCCTATCTTCGCTTCTTCTTCAGCCAACTCGACAATTCAACGCCCCTGCAACGGTTCTGGACCCGCTTCTACCGGCTGGTCAGCCGCCTTTGGAAACGCGGTTGATTCCGGGCCCAGGCTCCAAATCCTCCCATTCTTCTTCGATGTAAGTCTTTTTCGGGGATAACAATCCATTAAGCAACTTTTTTTGCAAAAGAGACTGTTGTCAATGTCCGTCATTTCCGGACATTGACAGCAAAAACAGCCCGAAATGTAGTCAATGTCCTCCGCAGCGGGACATTGACGACACTTATCAAGCATATTGAGGGCTGGTAAGCCGTAAAACAAAAATCAGAGACTCTCGTAAGTCTCTGATTTTCATTTAGTGAGGCTTAGCAGATTTGAACTGCTGACCTCTTGCCTGTCAAGCAAGCGCTCTGAACCAACTGAGCTAAAGCCTCGTTTGGGACTGCAAAGATACAACTTTTTTCGAATATCCAAAACCTTAAAGGAGATTCTCCGGTCAAGCCGGGAAAAGACAGGATCCTTCGACAAGCTCAGGATGACAGACAAGCTCTGGATGACAGACAAGCTCAGGATGACAGACAAGCTCTGGATCCGTCACCTGCCACCCTGCTCCAATGGACGGAAGACGAGGTCGCGGCGCGGCGTCAGGACGACGGCGCGGTAGCCCAGCGTGGACAGGAGGCGTTCCAGCGACGCCGTGCCGGCGGCTTCCGCCTGGTCCAGGATCCCGGCCTGGACGGCGTCGGCGCGCAGCCGCTGCTTCGCCTGCAGGATGATCCCCACCGTTTCCTCGTGGGTGCGGTGCCCCGCAAAATGCTCATAATCAGCCGGATTGATAATCACGTCGAGCACGGAGACGGGCGGCAGGTTCACATAGAGCGTGTCCCGGGAGACCGTGATGTCTTCCGGCTGCATCTTCGTCAGGTCGTAGCCCGCCCGGACGCGCCCTTTGCAGATGATCACGAAATCGCCCGAGCCCGTGATCCGGCGGATGCCTTCCTCTTTCCGGAGGAAAGCCAGCGGCGAGTCGTCCCGGTCCGTGATCACCAGTTCCTCGTAGAAGCCCGCGCTGCTCAGTTCGCCGATGCGGTGCACTTCCTCGACGACGGCAGCCGTCGTCTCCACCTGCACGCCCCGGGCGCGACGCTTCGGATTGCGCAGCCACAGGCCGAGCAGCAGACCCACGATCAGGATCAGCAGCGCGGCGAGTGCGAAGTTGCGGATGCGGTCGAGACGGTTCATTCGAAATTGATCTGGATGTTTTCAAAACCCATCTGGGTAAGCATCGAGCGGAAGAACTCCTCGGCGTTCGCCTCGGCTTCCGTGAGGATGCCCAGCTTCGGCAGGTCGCGCACGATCTCGCGTTCGCCCTGCTTCAGCAGCGCCTGGCGCTCCCGGTCGTCAAAGTGCGAGCGGAAGCCCGTAACGTCTTCATACTCAAGCCGGATCAGCTCCGGCGGAATATTGATGGACAGGACGACGGCGTGCGGAAGGACCATCGAAACGGAGCGTTCCTCCTCATCCACCACGATCCGGTCCAAGGGAATCGCATCCAGGCGGATGCCCGCCTTCAGCCGGGCGGTGCAGGAGAAGAGGATGCGGCGGTTGCCGATCTTGAACCACTCGCCCTCGTCGCGTGCCTTCACGGCCTTGCGCACGGTGTACTCCACGGTACCCAGATCGGCGGTCCGGCTGAGCATCGAGATACGCTCCAGCAGGCGGTCCTCCAGCGACGCCCTGCGCGAGCAGGCGGGCGGCAGGATCAGCAGCAGCGCAAACAGGAGGACGGGCAGCTTTCTCATGGGGCGGTTTCGGCGGGGACCTGGGCGGGAACAGCCTGTGGCTCAGCCGGTTCGCCGTTCACCCAGGCGGTGATCTTCTCCCCCATCGCAGACAGCCCGGCGATGGTGGTGTCCTTCGACAGGACCAGGAAGGACTTAACGGCGTCAATCATCGCCTGGCGGCGCACCTTGGCCCCGGCCTTGCCGGACAGGGCGGCGGCGCCGTCGCGCAGGCACGCCAGGGTCACGTGACCGATGCGCAGCGACAGCAGGGTGTTGAAGGTGCCGTCGGCGAGCGACTTGGTGATCGTCCCCATCAGCGGGATGTTCGACAGGGCCTTCAGGTGCAGCATCTCCGGGTCCACCTCGATCTTGTCCAGGGTGTCGGAGAGGTAGTAGCTGAACAGGGACGTGGCGAGGATGCGCGCGTACAGCTTGCAGAGCTGCCCCCAGGAGGGCCGGTAGCCCGAGCAGCGGATCACGTCCGAGATCATCCGGCAGTTGATCACCAGCGAGGTCACGGCGTCGATCGTGCCCGTCTGCGAGACCGTGGTCACGAGGAAAACGGTCTTCGCCCACTGGAAGATATGCGCCTGCGCCTTGTCGAAACGGCGGTCGAGCTCCTTCCCGATGATGGCGCGCAACTCCGTGATATCGTAGTAGTTGTCCACCTCGGCGAGGAGTTCCTTCCGGCGCACGGCGGCCTCTTCGGGCGGCAGGTCGCCGAGGTTGTCGGCGAGCGACAGGGCGAACGCCTTCAGTTCGCCGCGCAGCTGGGGCGTGTCCTCCGCGGCGGAGTCCACCGAGAGTTTCGGGAAGGGCTTGGCCAGGAAGATCCTGCAGGTGGGGATGACCACCAGCCACACCAGGACGGCCAGCAGGATCCCGTAAAAGGCCCAGGCAAGCACGGGCGTGGCCGCGGCGAGCTTGTCTCCGATGGTGATGACGCCCCCGGCCAGCACGATCAGCAGGAACAGCGCCAGCGCGATTACCAGGGCGAGCAGGGACTCTTTCATATCAGATAATGATGTCTTTCAATTGCTTGAGCAGCGCTTCGAGCGTCTGGAGCTGCGCCTCTTCGCCGGGGGCGAGCATCGGCTCCATCCGGGCGGTGAAGCGGTCGCGGATCTGCCCGAGGTAGCCCGCCTCGATCCTTTCGATCTCGGCGGAGAGCAGCCGCTTGAGGTTCTGGATGGTGCGGTTGTCCGGGTCGCCGTAGAAATAATGCTCCATGTTGGCGACGGACTCGCGCACCGCCTCCGCCTTCAGCGGGAAGAGGGACGGGCGCATGAAGCGCTTGACGCGCTCTTCGGGCACGCCCCGCTCGCTCTCGGCCCGGACGACGGTCAGCGGATCCATCGGGGCGAGCGGTTCGCCCAGGGCGGCGTTCACCTCGTCGAGACTGTCGCGCAGGCGGTCGCTGAACAGGCGCAGCAGCCTGCCGGTGAGCTTTTCGTCCACGTCGAAGAGGAAGGAGGCGAGGATTTCCTTGAGCAGGTCCAGGCACTCCCGCTTGGTCATCGACTTGTTGACCATGCTCTTGGCGAGGGTCTTGAACAGCGAGCGGTCGGCATCTTCCGAAATGTTGCCGATGATCTCGTCGTAATCCGCCTGCGTGAGGCCCAGCTTCTTGTCCAGCTGGTCGATATAGGCCCGGAGCGTCTCGCGGTCGCGCCGCTTCGCGTCCAGTTCCCTCGTACGGTCGGAGATCTTGCGCACCAGGTCGTCGCGGAGCTTGTCCGTCCGCTCCAGGCAGCGCTCCAGGCGCTGGCTGCCGATCCGCGTGGTGATCTTGTCGTAGAGCCGGTCCTCCACGGCCTGGAAATCCTTCCAGGCCTGCTCCAGCTCCGCTTCCGTGCCGGGCCGGCCGGTCCCTTTGATATAGTCGGTGACCATCCCGAGGTTGATGCAGCTAACGTAGTCCGGCTCGATGTTGAAGCCCTTGCGCTTGATCTCCTCGTACTCGCTGCGGCTCTGCCGCTCCACCTCGGCGCGGCGCGCCTCGTCTCCCTGCCACCACGCGGCATCGAAGATGTTGTGGATCAGGTACACGGGCACGGAGCCGTTGTATTCGCGGAGTTTGTCGAGGTACTCGTTGGAGGTGACGTTGAAGGCGGACACCGAACTGTGTACGAACAGGATTAGGTCCACCCGCCGGGACATCGCGTCGTAGAGCGGGCCGGACAGGTTGATGCGGTTGCCGTCGAAACCGGGCATGTCCGCCAGGAAAACCTTGCCGCCGTCCGCGCCCGCGAGCATCTTGCCGCCGGGCGTGGTGATGGCCGTGATGATGGAATTGTCCTGCCGGGTGTAGGAGGGGGCGATGTAGTTTTCGATGTTCTCGTCGCTGAGCGGATAGCTCTCGCGCGTCAGGTGTTCGCGCAGTTCCGCATCGTCGTCGATGATGCCGCGCAACTTGTCGATGATCAGGTCCAGGTCCTTCTCCTTGCGGGCTTCGTCCTTCGAGGAGTAGATCTCGATGGCCGGCTCGGCCCCGGGGTCCACGCTGGAGATGATGGTCGGCCGGAGCGTGCACTCCAGCTTGTCCGTCGGGCTGACGTATCTGTGGGCCAGCAGGTTGACCAGCGTCGATTTGCCGGACTTGACGGGCCCGACCACCAGCATGATGAAGGATCCGTAGCGGTATTCCTGCGAGCGGCGCCACAGCCGCTGGAGCCCGGCGGTGATCTCCTCGTCGTCCAGCCGGGGCGCAAAACCGTCGTACAGCTCCTTCAGCAGCGCCGAAATCGTATCGAGCTTCTTTTCGTTGATGTTCGCCATAATGTGTCAAATTAGAAAAAACGACGGTTATTTCCAAATTTGGCGGCAGACGCGGGCCTATTCCTTGCCGGACCAGTAGCTGAGGGAGCGGATCTCCTGCTTCACCTGGGTAGAGGTTTCCTTTTCGTCTTCGGCGCCTTCCTCGTAGCTTTCGGTGACGACGGTCGCCGCCCGCTTGGTCCAGTTGCCCCGGGCGTCGAAGTCGAGATACTCATAGGTGATGACGGAGTTCTCGTTGTAGCCTTCGTCGTAGCTGTTCGTCGTGACCTTGGCCGGCCAGAGTTTGTTGCCGTCGTAGGTATAGGTCGTGGTCGTCCCCCACTCCCAGCCGGAGTAGGTTTCCGTGGCCACACGCCCCTGGGCGTCGTAGTCGTAGGTCACGCGGCAGTAGTTCATGACGTCGAAATCGTCGAAATCCTCTTCGGGGATCTCCGTGTTGTCGAAGGATGCCAGGCGTCCGGAAGCATCTCGGGTCACTTTGACATAGTCGGAATAGGGGCCGGCGTAGCTGCCGTCGGCTTTGTATTCATAGACATTGCCGTAGCCGTCGAGGGTCACGCGCCCCTGCTCGTCGAAAGCCAGCACCGGCTCCTCTTCCCCCACCCAAGACTCCTCGTCGGGCGCGTCGGGAAGCGTCACGACGGAAGAAAGGACCTCCTTGACGTCGCCCGTCAGGCCGAAGGTGCGGGCGTCCGCCGGGTCGTAGTTTCCATTCCCGTTTCCGGTGCCGCGGCAGCCGGCCAGGGCAAGTACGGAAAGCAGTGCGATAAACAGTCTTTTCATATGCATTCTGAATTTGTTCAATGATTCTTGATAACCTCCGCCAGAAGCTGCACGCCGGCTTCCATCCGGGAGGCGTCCAGGAAGGAGAAGTTCATCCGCATCGTGTTGCGGTGCGAGCCGTCCGGATAGAAGAACGAGCCCGCCACATAGGCCACGCCCGCGGACAGGGCGCGGTCGTACAAGGCCACCGTGTCGAAACCATCCGGCAGCGTCAGGAACAGGAACAGGCCGCCCTCCGGATGCGTCCAGGACACCCCTTCCGGCATATATTTCTCCAGCAGGGACAGCATCTTGTCCCGCTTGGCGCGGTACAGCGCGATGCTTTTCTGCAGGTTGGCGTCCAGCGCACCGCTGCCCATGAACTCCGCGGCCATATACTGGTCGAAGACGGGCGGGCACAGGTCCAGCGACTGCTTGCAGACGTAGATCTGCTCCAGCAGCGGCCCGGGCCCCAGGATCCAGCCCAGGCGGAAACCCGGCGCGAAAATCTTGGAGAAGCTGCCCAGGTGCAGGGTCCTTTCGGGCGCAAGGGAGTAGAGGGTGGGCACCGGCTCGCCGCTGTAACGCAGCTCCCGGTACGGGCTGTCCTCCACGATCAGGAAGTCCCGCTCCCGTGCCAGGGCGACGAGGTTTTCCCGCTGCTCCAGGCTCATCGTCTCCCCGCTCGGATTCTGGAAATCCGGGATCACGTAGCAGAACTTCGGCTTCTTGCCGCCGGGGTTGTCCAGCGTGCGGATCTCGGCCCGGTAGGACTTGAACGACTGCAGGGCACCCAGATAGGTGGGCGCGGTGGTGAGGATGACGTCGCCGGGATTGACGAACACGCGCGTGCACACGTCGATCCCCTGCTGCGACGAGGTCGTGATCTGGACGTTCTCCACCGGGACGCCGTAGCGCTTCGCGATTACCTCGCGAAGCTCCGGCACACCCTGCGTCGCCCCGTACTGGAGCGCCTTGGCGCCGTATTTTTCCAGCACCCGGGCAGACAGGCTCCGGACCTCGTCCAACGGGAACGTGGACGCGTCGGGATAGCCGCCCGCGAAGGAATAAATGGACGCGAGGTCCACCTTCTTGAAGATCTCGCGCACCGGGGAGCGCATGAATGCGCCTACGTCCTCTGAAAAGAAATCTCCGTAATTCATCGTATCTCCTCGGCTGGGCCGATCAGGTAAACGTCCGAAAAACCGCCGTCCGGCACAGGCCGGAACTCCACCGCCAGCCGGTCGATCCGCGCCTGGATATTATAGGCTACTCCAGCTGCGGATGCGTGCGCAGGCGTTGTGGAATTCAGATATGTAGCAATCGCGGCCGCGGTAATACCCGTGCCGCAGGCGAGCGTCTCCCCCTCCACGCCCTTCTCGAACGTCCGCACCCGCAGCGTCCCGTCGGGATCCACGGAAACGAAATTCGCATTGGCGCCCACCGGCGCGAAAACGGGATCCCAGCGCGCCCGGCGCCCTTCCGTCTCGACATCCACGGCCTCGGCGTCCGGCACGAAACGCACGAAATGGCGCGTCCCGGTATCCACGAACCAGCCGTCCAGCGCCGGATGGAAGACCTTCACGTCAATCATCCGCAGCCGCACGGTCTTGCGTCCGCCCGGAAACCGCGCGCCGTCATCCTGAGCCTGTCGAAGGATCTCGCCCGTATGCGGCCCGTCCGCAGCCAGGAAGCGGAAAACGCCGCCCGCGCGCGGCACCAGGCCCAGCTCGTCGGCGAAGGCCACGATGCAGCGCCCGCCGTTGCCGCACATCATTCCGCCGGAACCGTCGGAATTGTAATACTCCATCCGGAAATCGTATTCCGCATCGCCCGCGTTCAGGATCATCAGCCCGTCGGCGCCGATCCGTCCGTCGGCCGCCGAAAAACCGCTCTTCCGGTCGCAGAGCGCGGCGATCCGCTCCGGCGTCCGGAACTCGGAAACATCCTCCTTCCGGCCGTCCAGGACCACGAAATCGTTGCCCGCACCCGAATATTTATGCAGTTCCGGCATCAGCGCAGCAGGTCCTCCAGGGTCACGGACCCGTCCGTCTTCTCGTCGCGGTATTTCACGATCACCGGGCAGTAGAGGGCCACCCCGCTGCCGGCTGCCGGGCCGCGGCTGAGCGGCTTGCTGCCGGACACGACCACGGCGCCGCGCGGCACGACCACGCGTCCGTCCGCGTTGCGCGGCACGAACTCGCCGGTGGTGGCGTCAAAGATCGCCGTGGAAGAGGTAATGATCACGCCGGAGGCGATCACGGCGCCCTCCTGCACGATCGTGCCTTCGTAGATGCCGCAGTTGCCGCCCACGAAAGCGCCGTCCTCGATGATGGTCGGCAGGGCGCCGGCCGGTTCGAGCACGCCGCCGATCTGGGTGGAAGCGGAGATATGGATGTGCTTGCCCACCTGGGCGCAGGAGCCGATGGTCACGTGGCTGTCCACCATCGTTCCGCTGTCCACGAAAGCGCCCACATTGATGTAGGCCGGCGGCATCACGATGGCGCCGGGCGCCACGTAGGCGCCGCGGCGGATGCTCGTCCCGCCCGGGACGATGCGCACGCCGTCCTCCCGGGAGAACTTCCGCACCGGGAAGGTATCCTTATCGAAGAAGGGGAACTGGCCCTGGGACATGTCCTTGACCACCCCGAGCCGGAAGCCCGCGAGAATCACTTCCTTGACCCAGGTGTTGACCTGCCACACGCCATCTACTTTTTCGGCGACGCGGAGCCGGCCGGCCTCGAGGTCGGCGATGACACCTTCAAATTGTTCAATCGTTATTTCCATAAATCCTGTAACACTTTCTGCATCAGTTCCTTCGTCTGGTCCGACGCCTCGGCGAGCGGCAGGCGCACCGTGGCGCGCATCTGCCCGAGCAGCGAGAGCGCCACCTTCGCGGGAATCGGGCTGGTTTCCACGAAACACGCCTTGAAGAGCGGGAACAGCCGGTGGTGCAGCGCGCGGGCGGAGTCGTAATCGCCCCGCTGCACGGCCTCCACCATCTCCGTCACCTCCTTCGGCGCCACGTTGGACGCCACGGATACCACGCCGTGCGCCCCCGTCGCCATAAAGGCGAGCGTCATGTCGTCGTCGCCGCTCAGGACGGTGAAGCCTTCCGGGGCGCGGCGCAGGATCTCGCTCACCTGGTCGTATTTGCCGGACGCCTCCTTGATGCCCCGGATGTTGGGTACATCCTGGGCCAGGCGGAGTACCGTGTCGGGCAGCATGTTCGCGCCCGTGCGGCCCGGAACGTTGTAGATGATGACCGGGAGGGAGGTTGCCGCCGCCACGGCCTTGAAATACTCATACTGCCCCTGCTGGGTCGGTTTGTTGTAATAGGGCACCACGACCAGCAGCGCATCGGGGCCGAGGGGCTCCAGCAGGCGGATGTTGGCCAGGGTGTCCGGCAGGCTGTTCACGCCCACGCCGACCAGCAGCGGCCGGCCCTTCGCGTGCGCCTTGACGGTCTGGAAGATGGCCACCTTTTCTTCCGGGGAGAGGGTCGGGGTCTCGCCGGTGGTGGCGAGGGGCACGAGGAAATGGACGCCGCCGCCGACCTGGCGGTCCACCAGCGCGGCGTACGCTTCATAATCCACGGCACCGTCCGCGGTGAACGGAGTCACCAGCGCCGTGCCGCATCCTTGCAGGACGAGATCTTTCATAAAGCAACACTATTTAACTAACGGCAGTAAAGATAGGAAATAATTCTTACTTTTCCACCGTATAGCTGCCGGGACCATATTCCCTGCTTTCCGTTTCGCCGGGCAGGGTGACGGATGCGGAAGCGCCTTCCGGTACCGTGAACGTCCAGACCCAGCGATCGCCTTCATAGCGCCAGGCGCTGCGGACCGGGCCGGCGGCAGAGCGGTACTCGGCCTCCAGGCTGCCCAGCCGCCGGTCCGGAACCGGCCGCATGATGATGTGCCGGAAACCCGGGGCGGCGGGATCGGCGGCGATGCCGGCGGCCGTCTCCCAGATCCACTCGCACACGCAGCCATAGGCGTAATGGTTGAAGCTGTTCATGCCCTGCGGCCCCAGCCCGCTTTCGCGCGTATAGCTGTTCCAGCGCTCCCAGATGGTGGTGGCCCCGTTGTCCACGGAGTACAGCCATCCCGGGTTCCTGCGCTGGAAGAGCAGGTCCCAGGCAAGGTCCGCCATCCCGTTTTCGGTCAGGGTCTCCATCAGGATGGACGTGCCGAGGAAGCCGGTCTGCAGGCAGCCGTCGTGGGCGGCGAAGTTCTCGCGCAGGCGGGCGCACAGGGCCTCCCGGGCGTCTCCCTCGACGAGTCCGTTCTTGAGGGCGAACAGCGCCGGGGTCTGCATCGTATTGAGAATCGGGGTCTTGAAGCCGCTTTTCCCGTCCAGGAAGGTTTCCTTCAGGTATGCCTTCGCGGCCGCTTCCATCGCCTGGTATTTCGCGGCGTCCCGGCCGGTGGCGAGCGCCATGTCGCGCATCATCCCGGCATCGATCGCCCAGTAGGAAGCACCCAGATAGTTCCAGTAGGTCCGGGCGTCGGGCAGCAGGCTGCGCGGATGGCCGGGCCCGGCCTGGAAAAAGGCCCGGCCGCTGCAGCTTTCCAGCGGCTCGTAGCTCAGCCAGTCGGCCCACTGGTAATTCCCATTCTCGCCGGCGAGGGCGGCGTGATCGTAGCGGGTGGCGTCCACGTGGTCCATAAAGCGCTCCATCGCCGCCCAGTTCTCGTCGATGATGGCGGTGTCGCCGAACTGCTTCCAGACCGTCCAGGGGACGATGACGCCGGCGTCGGCCCAGCCCAGGCGCATCAGTTCGCCGCCGTACTGGGCCAGCGGGGCCACGCCGGGGAATCCGCCGGTCTCGCCCTGGCTGTCCCGCACGTCCTGCATCCATTTGTGGAAGAATCGGTCCGTGCCCGCGAAGAAGGTGCCCGTTTCCGCAAAGACCTGCGTGTCCGCCATCCACCCCAGGCGCTCATTGCGCTGCGGGCAGTCCGTCGGCACGGACAGGTAGTTGGAGCGCATGCCCCATACCGTATTGGATATCAACTGGTTGACAGATTCGTCCCCGGTGCGGATCCGGCCCGTTTCCATTTCTTTCGTAATGGAGGAAACCGGCACCGACGCGAGTTCGCGGATCTCGACCTCCCCCGTGGCCGTGAGGGAAAGGTAGCGGTAGCCGAAGAAGGTGCGACTGGGCGTATAGCGCTCGTACTCCGGCGTACCGGCAAAGGTGTAAACCAGGCGCATCCCGGTTTCCGGCGTGCGCAGGTTCTCGCGGTGGACGCTCCCTTCAGGCCCGTCCGCCCCGCGGTCGAGGGCGCCGTTGCCGTCGTTGAGCAACTCGCCCGGCAGGCAGGTCAGCACCGTACCGCCCCCCGCCCGGAAGGAGAAGGACGGCACGGCCGCGGCGTTCTGGCCGAAGTCCACGACCAGCGTCTCACCGGGCCGGAGGGTCATCGTCTGCCCGGCGGCGTACTCCCGTTTGATGACCACGCTTCCGAAGGCGTCGTCCTGATCGTTCTCCACCCTCTCCCACACATAGGCGCGCACCGGCGCGAGCGAGAGGTCCCGGCGCAGATAGACTTCCGCGCCGTCGGACGGCAGGATCTTTCCAATGAATTCCGTGTTCCGCTCCGGCGTGGAAAGCTTGTCCGGCGTGGCCCAGCCGGGGAGTTCCCGGGCATCGTATTCTTCCCCGTCGAAGATGGCGGCGTGCCGGACCGGACCGGCGATCCCGGCCAGCCAGTTTTCGGTGTCGGTGCCGTAGCGGGCGCGGCTGCCGTCGGCAAACGTGAGTTCCAGCACACCGCGGAAGGCACATTTGCTGCCGCGCATGCCGTCGTTGCCGTCGGGCGTGACGATCTTGTCCGCCCACCAGCCGGGGGTTACCTGTGCGGACAGGACGTTCTCCCGGCCGGCGCGGGTGTCCAGGAACTCCGTGATGTCGTAGGTAAAGGAGCGGCGGGTCCGGTACGGATGGGTGAAACCCGGTTTCAGGAACTCCTCCCCGACCGGGTGGCCGTTCACGTAGATTTCATACACCCCCAGCGCCGTGGTCATCCACCGGGCCGACTTGACCCGGCGTTTGTTTTTCAAGGTGGAGACGAACCAGCTGGCGCCGTCGGCGGCCCGCCCGCTGATGTCAAAGACGGGACCGGTGACGACCGGGGCGTCCGCCGCGGAAATCCAGCAGGAACCTTCCCAGGAGGGATTCTCCGGGACGATGGAGACGGCCGGCGCAGCGCCGCAGGCGCCCAGCGCCGCCAGGACGGCTGCCAGGGTGCGAAGGAAGCTTTTCATCCAAGGATCAGGTCCTTGAACTCGTGGACGCCCTGCAGGTTCCCGGTCATCAGCGCCGCATCCACGGCGCCCTCGGCGAAGCCCTGGCGGGAGAACGCCTCGTGGGTGAAGCTCAGCTTGTCCACGCCAGAGGTAAATTCTGCGATGTGGGTGCCGGGCACTTCCCCGATGCGCTGGGAGCCGATTTCCGGCTTCTCGCCGAGGAACTCTTCGATCAGGCCGCCGATGCTCTTGGCCGTGCCGCTGGGCGCGTCCAGCTTGTGGATGTGGTGGATTTCCTCCACGTGCGGGGTGTAGCCGTGACCCCGGAGGACCTGGCAGGCACGGGCGACGCTCGCGAACAGGGCGATCACGCCCACGGAATAGTTGGACCCCCAGATCATCGGGGTGCCCGCCTTTTCGAAGGCGTCGAAGACGTCCGCCTTGATGTCGTTCCAGCCGGTGGTGCCCACCACGACGGCCTTGAAGTTCGCCGCGAGGGTACGGTAATTGGCCCGGAAGGCTTCCGGGGTCGTGAAATCGATGCAAACGCACTCCTTCGCCACCTCCTTCGGGATGGCGCAGATATCTTCGGAGGCGCAGACCAGTTCGATGCCGCGCCGCTGCAGGACGGCCTCGACCATATGGCCCATCTTGCCGTAACCGCTAATGATAACTTTCATAGATGCTTACGTAATTGGTGATGGCTTGCTCCAGGTCCTCGAAAGCGAGGTATTCGTCGTCGCGGTGGGCGACGGTGATCGAGCCGGGACCGCAGATGATCTTATCCCGGAAGTTCGTCAGGTGCGGGGCGTCGCTGCCGAAGGCCACGGTCTTCTGCGGGAAGCCGGGCAGGGTCAGGTAGCGCGCGGGGGCGTCGCCTCCGAATTCCTCCACCTGCAGGGTGTCGCAGGCCTGCGAACGCATCCAGGCCGTGACGGCGGCGTCCGAGGCGAAGGTCGTGCGGAAATACAGCCGGCAGTTCAGCTCCGGGCTCAGGATGTTCTGGGGATTGTCGCTGACCAACTTGCCCACGTTCCACGTGGTGGCGCCGAGCAGCGGATCCTCCGGGAACCCGGCCGCTCGCAGTCCGTTCATGAAGTCCACGAACAGCTCCACGGCGCTCACGCCGTGCTCGGGGTAGCCGGAATGGAAGGGCTTCCCCCGGAACGTCAGGTTGAAGCGCTTGGTGCCCTTGGAGGCGCTGACCATGCAGTTGTCGGTGGGCTCGCCCACCACCAGCAGGGGCGCCCGGAAGTCCGTTTTCGCAAAGGCTTTCGCGCCCCAGGACCCCGTCTCCTCCCCGCTCAGGATGAGCAGGGCGAAGCCGCTGCGTCCGGCCTCCGCGAGGCGCCGGCAGGCGCGGTACATCGCGTAGAACTGCCCCTTGGCGTCGCAGGTGCCGCGCCCGCACACCCGGTCCGCCCCGAAGACGGGCGGCAGATAGGGCGGCACCGTGTCCATATGGGAGCAGAACACCACGCGGGGCTCCCCCCAGCGCAGCAGGACGTTGAGCGTGCCGTCGCCGACCTCGAAGGTCTCCACGGACGGGGCCTCCAGGTGGGCGGCGAGCCACTCCCCCAATTCCCGCTCACGGCCGGAAGTGGAGTCGAAGGACAGGATTTCGCGGAAGAGTTCCATACTACATCAGGATGTCTTTGATGATACCGGTGGCGGCCAGGCGGACGCCTTCGCCCGCGCCCTTGATGACGAGCGGGGCGGAATATTCGCTGCGGACCACGGTCACGTTTTCCGTGCCGCTGATCCAGTAGAACGGGCTCTCGGGACCCACGCGCTGCATTTTGATCTCCGCCCGGTAACCCAGGCGGGCGGACGGGTCGCGGCGCAGGGACGCCACGAAACGCTGGCGCTGTCCCGCCGCGTCCAGTTCGTCCTCGCGGGCGATGAACTGCGGCTCGTACGCCGCCAGCCTGCGGTAGAATTCCTCCAGGGGGCAGTCGAAGAACTCCGGCCCGAGCATCGGGACGATCTCAACGTCCTCCGCCTCGAGGGGCACGCCCGCCTCGCGCGAGAGGATGAGCAGCTTGCGCAGCACGTCGCGGCCGCCCAGGTCGGTGCGCGGGTCGGACTCGGTCAGGCCCTCGTCCTGCGCGCGCCGGAGCAGCGTGGCGAAACTGTCGCGCCGGACGCCGTCATAGCCGGTGATGATGTAATTGAGCGTGCAGGACACCACCGCCTCGATGGATTCGATGCCGTCGCTGCAGTTGGCGTCGCTGGCGATGGATTCCAGGATGGGCAGGGCGTTTCCGACCGTGGTGTCGTAGCGGAAGAAGGCGCCGTTCTCGCGGGCCTCCGCCTTCAGGGCGGCATACTGCACGTAGGGCAGCGCGAGGCTGCGCCGGTTCGAGGTCACGATGCTCAGTCCGCCGCGGAAAAGCTCGGCGTAACGCCCGTGCAGATGATGGTCGTCGGTGCAGTCCACGAACACGGCGCCGCGCGGGGCGCACGACAGGACGGCGTCGATGAAGGCCCCGCCCGCGGCGTTCTCCCCCGCCTCCAGCCGCTTTCCGGCGGCGTCGGGGCCGATGCCCCGCAGGTCCACCGCGTAGCGCCGGCTGTCGGACAGCCCGACGATGCGGATGCTGCGGCCGCGCCGGGCGGCGATGCGGTCCGCGCTCAGGCCCACCAGGCGCACCAGTTCGTGGCCCACGGCCCCGTAGCCTGCGATGAAGACCGGGATGACCGTCACCGCGCGGGATTCGAAGAACTCGCGGTGGATGGCGCACACGGCCGCCCGCTCGATGGTGGGACGGACGCGGATGAAGAAACAGTCGCCCGCGCCGCTTACCTCGCCCAGCGGCTGGATGCCCGCCTCGGCGAGCGCCGCACAGATGCGCAGCCCGGCGGCGGCGCGGTTCGGAATCCCCTCGCCGACCAGGCACACCACGGATTCGCCCCGGTCGGCGTGCGTCAGGCTCGTCACGCCCATCCACTCGCCTTCCTTCACGGCGGGCCGGCCGCTTACCAGCGTGCCGGGATGCCGGGGGTCGAAAGTATTGCGGATGCTGAACGCGATGCCCGCCTCCATGGCCGGCTTCACGGTGGGGGCGTAGAGCACCTTGGCGCCGTTTTCCGCCAGGGAGAGGGCCGCCTGGTAGGAAATGTCCGGGATGGTGACGGCGGCGGGGACCACCTTGGGGTTGGCGGTCATCATGCCGGGCACGTCGGTCCAGATCTCCAGCGAAGCGGCGCGGGCACCGGCCGCGAACAGGGCGGCGCTGTAGTCCGAGCCGCCGCGGCCGAGCGTGGTCACGCGGCCCTCGCCGTCCGATGCGATGAAGCCCGGGGCCACGAACACGCGCACGTCCGGCGCAGCCTCCACGGCGGAGCGGATGTTCGCGTACGTCTGCGCTTCATCCACCTTGCCGCCCGGCGCGAGGACGAGCCGGCGCGAGTCCAGCCACAGCGCGGAGATGTCCTCGCAGGCGATTTTCCGCGCGAGGATGCGCGTCGAAAACAGTTCCCCGAAGGTCACGCAGGCCGCCGGCTCCGCAGCGGCGAGCTCTTCGAAGAGCCCGTCCAGTTCGGCGAGCATTTCCCGGCGTTCGGCGCCGGTGAACAGGCGGCGGGCGATGGCCCGGTGCCTGTCCCGGAGCACCCCGATCCGCTGCGCTTTCGCAGCGGGATCACGTTCTTCCCCGAGGGCGATCAGCGCGTCGGTGCATCCGCTCACGGCGGAACTGACCAGGATGACCCGGTCCTTCTCCGCCGCGGCCAGCACGATGTCCAGCACCCGGGACATGCGGGTCGCGTCCGCGACCGAACTGCCTCCGAACTTGAGTACCTGCATAGGCGGTCTAGATTCTTTCGATATGGGCTCCGAGCGCGTTCAGGCGGCCTTCGATGTCTTCGTAGCCGCGGTCGATCTGCTCGATGTTGTCGATGGTGGAAGTGCCTTTGGCGGACATCGCCGCCAGCAGCATCGCGATGCCGGCGCGGATGTCCGGCGAGGTCATCCGGTTTGCCCGGAGATTGATCTTGTGGTCGTGGCCGATGACCACGGCGCGGTGCGGGTCGCAGAGGATGATCTGCGCGCCCATGTCGATGAGCTTGTCCACGAAGAACAGGCGGCTCTCGAACATCTTCTGGTGGATGAGCACGCTGCCCTTGCACTGCGTGGCCACGACCAGCAGCACGCTCAGCAGGTCCGGGGTCAGGCCCGGCCAGGGCGCGTCCGCGAGGGTCATGATGGACCCGTCGATGAACGACTCGATCTCGTAGCTCTGCTGCGCGGGGATGTAGATGTCGTCGCCGCGCTGCTCCAGCTTCACGCCCAGGCGCCGGAAGCACTCCGGAATGATGCCGAGGTTCTCCCACGACACGTCCTTGATGGTCAGTTCGCTCTGCGTGATCGCGGCCATCCCGATGAAGGAGCCGACCTCGATCATGTCCGGCAGGATCCGGTGCTCCGCCCCATGCAGGGCCTCCACCCCGTGGATGGTCAGCAGGTTGGAGCCGATGCCCTCGATCCGGGCGCCCATCGCCGTGAGCATGCGGCAGAGCTGCTGCACATACGGCTCGCAGGCGGCGTTGTAGATGGTGGTGGTGCCTTCGGCGAGGGTAGCGGCCATGATGATGTTGGCCGTACCGGTCACGGAGGCCTCGTCCAGGAGCATGTAGCAGCCCTTCATCGAATGGCCCGAGGAGAGGTTGTAAGCCCGCTTGGAGGTGTCGTAGGCGCATTTCGCGCCCAGGCGCATGAAGCCCTCGATGTGGGTGTCCACCCTGCGCCGGCCGATCTTGTCGCCGCCCGGCTTGGGGAAGAAGGCGCTGCCGAAGCGGGCCAGCAGCGGACCCACCACCAGCACGGAGCCCCGCAGCTGGGCGCATTTCTTCACGAACTCCGCGCTGCGGATGTAGAACTCGTTCACGTGGTTCGCGATGAAGGTGTACTCCCCCTTGGCGCGGCGTTCCACGGTCACGCCCATCCCCTGCAGCAGGGCGATGAGGTTCTTCACGTCCAGGATCTCCGGCACGTTGGTGATGGTAACGGGGTCCGCCGTGAGGAGGACGGCGCTGATGACCTCCAGGGCCTCGTTCTTCGCGCCCTGGGGGACGATCTCGCCGCTCAGGCGGTGTCCGCCTTCGATGACAAAACTGCTCATATGTGTTCCACTTCCGGGTGCAGGGTCACGCCGAAGCGCTCCCGCACCCCGTTGATGATACGGTTCTCGAGCGCGAGCACCTCCGCCGGGGAGGCCTCGCCGCTTGCGTTCACGATGACCAGGGGCTGCTTCTCGTACACGGCGGCGCCCCCCTCCACGGCGCCCTTGAAGCCGCACTGGTCGATCATCCAGGCGGCCGGCACCTTGACCGTGCCGTCCGGCAGGTCGTAGTGCGGAGCGCTCCCGTCGGGCGAGATGCGCGCGAAGTCCTCCCGGCTCACGACCGGGTTCTTGAAGAAACTGCCGGCGCTGCCAAGTTCTTCAGGGTCAGGAAGTTTCTGCTGCCGGATGCGGATAATGGCGTCGCGCACCTCCTGCGGCGTCCGGGGGTCCTTCCCCTCCAGCGCGTCGCGCACGCCCTTGTATTCCAGGTTCGGGCTGTGCTTGCGCGTGAGGCGGAACAGCACGCTGGTCACGACGTAACGGCCCCGGTTCTCCGGCTGCTTGAACAGCGAGTCGCGGTAGCCGTAGCGGCATTCCTCGCGGGTGAATTTCACCTTCCTGCGCTCCTGCAGGTCGAAGCAGACCACCCCGGAGATGAGGTCCTTCACCTCAACCCCGTAGGCGCCGATGTTCTGCACGGCGGCGGCCCCCACTTCGCCCGGAATGAGCGAGAGGTTCTCCGCGCCCCAGAGGCCGTGGCGGCAGGTCTCGGACACGAAGTGGTCCCAGACCACCCCCGCGCCCACCATTACCGGCACTTCGTCCAGGCCCACGTCCACATATTTGATGAACTCGATGTTCGAGTGCAGGACCGTGCCCGGGAAGTCCTTGGTAAAGAGCAGGTTGCTACCGGCTCCGATGTGCAGCAGGGGCTGCGGGAGACGCTCGAAATTGAGCCCCTCCAGTTCCTTCACGGTCTCATACTCGACATAGCACGCGCAGGACACCTTCATCCGGAAAGTGTTCTGCGCGAGCAGGTCGTAGTTCAGCTGGATCCTCACGGCTGCGGCGGCGTGTAGGTGGAAGACAGGAACAGTTCCTCCATCTGCGCGTCGTCGATCCGGGAAGGCGAGTCGATCATCACGTCGCGGCCCTGGTTGTTCTTCGGGAACGCGATGTAGTCGCGGATCGTCTCCTGCCCGCCGAAGAGGGCGCAGACGCGGTCGAATCCGAACGCCAGGCCGCCGTGGGGCGGGGCGCCGAACTTGAAGGCGTTGATGATGAAGCCGAACTTGTATTCGGCGTCTTCCTTGCTGATGCCCAGCACCTCGAACATCCGCTCCTGCATCGCCGCTTCGTGGATACGGATGGAGCCGCCGCCCAGTTCGGTGCCGTTCAGCACGAAGTCGTAGGCGTTGGCGCACACGCGCTCCAGGTCCTCCTTCCTGTCGGAGTAGAACCACTGCTCGTGTTCCGGCTTGGGCGCCGTAAAGGGATGGTGCATCGCGTAGAAGCGCTGGTCTTCCTCGCTCCACTCCAGGAGCGGGAAGTCCACGATCCACAGCGGGGCGAAGACTTTCGGGTCGCGCAGGCCCAGGCGGCTGCCCATCTCGATGCGGAGCACGCCCAGCTGCGTCTGCGTCTTGCGTTTCTCGCCGCAGAGGATGAGCACCAGGTCGCCGGCTTTCGCCTCGCAGGCGTCCGCGACGGCTTTCAGCTGTTCCGGCGTGTAGAACTTGTCCACGCTGGACTTGAAGGTGCCGTCGGCGTTGCAGCGGACATAGACCAGGCCCTTGGCGCCCACCTGCGGGCGCTTGACCCATTCGGTCAGCTCGTCCAGCTGCTTGCGGGTGTACTCGGCGCAGCCGCTCACGGCGATGCCGCCGATGTACGGGGCGCTGTCGAACACGCCGAAGCCGCAGCCCTGCACGAGGGACGTGATCTCGTGGATCTTCATCCCGAAGCGGACGTCCGGCTTGTCGGAGCCGTAGTTGTCCATGGCGTCGTACCAGCTCATCCGCGGCAGCGGATCGGGGATCTCGACGCCGAGGGCGTTCCTGAACATCTGCCGCATCATGCCCTCGAAGGTGTTCAGCACGTCTTCCTGCTCCACGAAGCTCATCTCGCAGTCGATCTGCGTGAACTCCGGCTGGCGGTCGGCGCGCAGGTCCTCGTCGCGGAAGCAGCGCACGATCTGGAAATAGCGGTCGTAGCCCGCCACCATCAGCAGCTGCTTGAAGGTCTGGGGGCTCTGCGGCAGGGCGTAGAAGGTGCCCGGGTTCATCCGGGACGGCACCACGAAGTCGCGGGCGCCCTCCGGGGTGGACTTGATCAGGTACGGGGTCTCGATCTCCATGAAGCCCTGGCCGTCCAGGTAGGAGCGGATTTCCTGCGCCAGGCGGTGGCGCAGCGCGAGGGCCCGCTGCAGCGGCGGACGCCGCAGGTCCAGGTAACGGTATTTGGCGCGCAGGTCTTCGCCGCCGTCGGAATTCTCCTCGATGGTGAAGGGCGGGGTGACGGACTTGTTCAGGATGCGGATGGCACTGAGCTTGATTTCCACCTCGCCGGTGGGCATCTTGGGGTTCTTGCTCTGGCGCTCGACCACCTCGCCCGTCGCCTGGAGCACGAATTCACGGCCCAGGCCGGAGGCGGTCTCGACGAGTTCGGGGGCGGCGTCCGCCTCCACCATCAGCTGCGTGATGCCGTAACGGTCGCGCAGGTCGATGAAGGTCATGCCGCCGAGTTTGCGGGATTTCTGCACCCATCCCGCCAGGGTGACCGTCTTGCCTTGGTCGGCGAGCCTCAACTCGCCGCAAGTATGGGTTCTGTACATAGTTTGAGGACTTTTTGTTCCAATCTACAAATGTAACAAAAAATCCCGAAGATTCATTTTAAGCGCTCCATACTCGCGGCGATGATTGTCGCCGCGGCATTGATGGCGTCTTCGTCCGGCATCCACAAACCGGACTCCGGATCTTTTTTGACGGGGACGCCGGGTTTGTGGACCATATCCGTCTCCTCCGCGATGGAATACGGATCCAGGAAATTCGCCAGCGTCTTGCAGTCTTCATCGCTTAGGGAATCATCATAATGCCAGGCGAGGAAAGCCCCCAGCAGGAACGGGTCGCGAAGATGACCCTGCCAAGTATAGCTTTCCTGGTTGATGAACAGATTCTCTATCTTGCGGATGACTTCCGGCGCCAGCAGCCGGACGTGGTCCCGGGTAAAGCGATGGTAATCCGCGGCGGTCATCAGCACATAGGTCAGGAAACCGAGGGTGCCGAAATTAAGCGTCGGATCGTTGTATTCGGTGTAATCCAACGGCGTATAGAATCCGTCGTAAGTCGCCGGGTACTCCAGTTCCCGATAGAGTCTGACCAATTCGTCCGGAGCGCTTTTGCGCTGCATCAGCGTCAACCAGCCGTTGAACTGGCTCAGGCAAGCTGCCACCCCGTCATAATCGTTATCATAAAACCAGATATCCCCATTATATGGGTAGATATAACAGGTCAGCAACAAGTTGCGCGTGGACATTGCGGCCAACTCCGCCTCCGGAAGGTTGAAGAGCGCCATCAGTTCCACCTTACCGCGGGCATCCGCCCGCCGGGCCCAAGCCTGCTCGAAATTGCCGCCGGGACCGGTAAGGTCCTTGTCCTCGATGAGTTCATCCGGCCAGAGGGCTGCTCCCATCTTTTCTGCATAGGGCGGGAACCAACGCTGGCGGGGGGTCGCATCCTTCAGACCCGGCCGATCAACCTTCGTGCAGGCGACCAGCAGGAAAACGGACAATAAGAGGGTCAGCTTCTTCATAACGCTTTCTTTCGGTTTGCAAGTTATGATTAATTGTTTACAAATCAAACCGTAGGCCGGCGTGGAGCGAGAGACCCAGGGGGTGCTCCGTGCGGTAGGTGATGAGGTCGGTCCGGGTGAAATAGTATGAGAGTTCGGGCTGGAAATAGAGCTGCGCGCGGCCTCCGAGCCGGTACTGGATGCCGCCGAAGGCCTCCGCGGACCATTGCAGGCGGGATTCCTCGCACAGGACGGTTCCCAGGCTGGCCGAAACGCATTTCTCCACTTTGCCTCCGATTCCGGCGTAGAAGCCAAGTCTGTCCCAGGTCCAGAGCGTGGTTTCCATCCGCAGTGGAATGCCGATGAAGTGGAGCCGCTGATCCAGACGTCCGGCGACGGATTCCTCCACGGAATGCAGGTACGTGTATTCCAGTCCGCTTTCCAAGGCGAGACGCGGCGTCAGGTCCAGCCGGACGGACAGGCCCAGGGAAAGGGGCAGGTCGTGGGTATAGTTGCTGACTGCATCCGGATAAAGGCTGTTCGCTGCCAAAACGTACGGGAGGGAATTGGCATAATTCGACTTAACGCCCGGCGCGACTGCCGGCTCCCGGGTGTTCAGGTAGATCAAAGCGGCGATATAGGGCGCGGACTGCAGGGCGATGTCGGCGGTACGGCGGGCGGTTCCGGCGCCGGCCCGGAGGCCGATGGCGACGCGGGGGCGCGATGCCGTGCCGGGGTTCTCCGGCCAGACAATCGGCTCCTGGCCTCCCCGGGGAACCTGTTGTTCGTCCTCCCCGACCTTCCCGTTATTATCCGCATCAGCCCTCGTGTCATCTTGGGCCATACCCCTGTCATTCCCGATCTGATTGGGGATTTCCGGACGGGAACGGTCCTCCTCATTCAGGGCCGGTTTGTCCTCGCGGGAGACCGGATTTGAGGGCGGCACGCTCGGAACGATGGGATCCCCGGTCGGGTCGGGAATGATGGGGGGTGCCACCTGCGGGACAGGAGAGGTGACCTGCGCGACCGGGGTGGTCGGAACTGCGGGAGTTTTCCAGTGTGCCCAGAGGAGCAGGGCCATCAGGGGAAGGACGACGGCGGCGGACAGGACGGTGCGGCGAAAGGCGGCCGCGCGGCGCACCCGCCGCCCGACCGCCTCCCAACTCACCGGGGAAGGGGCGGCCCCGCCGGAAAGCGCTTTCTCGCGCACGGCGTCGGTCCAATCTTTATTTAATCCTTGTTTCATCATCCTTCCGTTATCATAACTCCTTCTTGTCCGGAATACTGCTCCAACCTCCTTCCCCATTCAGGTACTGCCGGATGGACCGGGCAAGGGAGGCCCGGGCCCGGGCAAGGCTGGCGGATGAACTCTTCTCCCGGATACCGAGCAGGGCGGCTATTTCCTTGTGGGACAACTCATCGATGCAGTAGAGCGTAAAAACGGTGCGGTAGCCGTCCGGCAACGCCGCAATCATTGCCTGGATCACCTCGGTGGGCACGGAAAGGGTCTCCTCGTAGCCCGGCTCTTCCGCGGGTCCTTCGGCCAGGTTTTCCACCTCCACCAGTTCCCGGCCCAGCCGCCGGCGCTTCCTTGCCGAGTCAAAGGCCAGGTTGAGCGCCACCCGCGCCATCCAGGAATACAGCGAGCCGGGCCGCGTCCAGCGGAAGCGTCCGATCACCCGGAAAATCTTGACGAATGCATCCTGCATCAGGTCTTCCGCTTCGGCGGCGTCCCGGGCATAGCGGCGGCAGAGCGCGAGCAGGCGGGAGCCGTACGTCTCATACAGCTCCCGCCGCGCCGCATTGTCTCCTTGCGCACAACGCCGGGCCAGTTCCTGCTCGTCCATATTATTAATAACTACTGCATCGCAATAATACTGCGATACCGTCACGAAAAAAGCTATCCCCGAAAGGATAGCTTTTTGTTGGGAGCGTGGCGTTCGCGCACTAGCGGGCCTTGATGTCCCACTTGGCGTTGTCGTTGCTGAAGTCGAACTTCGCCAGGGTGGGGGTGCTGTCGGCTACGGAGTAGAGGCAGAACTTCTCGGGATGATGGCAGCCCGGGATGGCCTTCGGCACGATGCGCCAGGTACCGTCGATGAGCTGCTCGATCCTCCAGAGCTGCTCGTCGGCGCCGGTGAACTCGGGCACGGTGGTCAGCTCGTGGCCTTCCACGGCGGCGAGCGCCCGGTTGGTGCCCTGGATCACGATCTTGTACCAGGGACCGCCGAGATAACCGCCGGCCTCGGGCACGGCCTCGATCGTCCACTGCTGGTGCGGGCGGGCCATGTAGTCGTTGGCGCGCACGGGGATTTCGCCCTTCGGCCAGCCGCCGATCACTTCCTCAAGCTTCTGGTTCTCCACCTTGACGATGGTCTCGTTGGCCTGACGGCCGAAACCGCGCATGCCGCCGGCCGCGCGGACGAAGTCCACGGTCAGCTCAAGGGCATAGCCGCGACGGCGGGAAAGGATCTTGTAGTTGCCGTCCTGCAGGATCTCGCCGGCCTCGGGCCAGCCGTCCTTCCAGATGATCGGACGGATGGCGAGGGTGCTGCGGCCGCTCAGGTCCAGGTCGCTCTCCCAGTGGAAGGACATCTTCTCCACGCCTTCCTCCACGATGTAGCGGCCGAAGTGACCGGCGCCGAAACGGCGCTCTTCCGCGGCGGCGACCATCTTGCCGCCACCCTGGAGCATGTCACGGCCCACGTTGTCGAGGAACGGTCCGTACGGATTGCGGGAACGGCCGACGATGATATTATAGGTAGAGTTGGCGCCGTCGCAGCAGGTGCCGTGGGTGCCCAGCAGGTAGTACCAGCCGTCGCGATACATCATCACGGAAGCCTCGCAGTCGATGGCCACGTCGATGTCGCGCGCACCGGCCAGGCGGCCGCCCGTCTTGGGATCGAGCTCGACCATGCGGATGTTGCCGAAATAGGTGCCGAAGGTGCAGAAGAGACGGCCGTTGGGATCCATCAGGAAGCCGACGTCGATGGCGTCGCAGTCTTCATCCATTTCGGAATGGGCCACTTCGACGGGATCGGTATAGGCGAAGTCCGGGGACTCCGGATCCAGGGTCTTGTTCCACATCGTGAGGATGCGGCCGGCGTGACCGCCGCCCAGGCCGCCGCCCGTGGCGCTGTAGCCCACCAGGTAACGGTCGCCGATCTTGATGGCGTCAGGGGCGGCTCCGCCGCCGGGACGCACGGCGCCGCTGTTCCACACCCAGCCGTCCTCAGAAATCAGACCGCCGCCACCGGTGCCGAAGGTGTAGTATTTGCCGTCGCACTCCATGATGGTGGACGGGTCGTGGATATAAGGAGCGCCCACCTGGGCCGCTGCGGAGAATCCGAACAGGGCGATGACGCCCGCGAGAAGGATATTTCTGGTTTTCATAGGACGCATCTGTTATTTCGTGGTAAGGGTGATGTTCTTGACGGGATTGCCGGCTTCGTCGATGAAGCGGCAGCAGAAGTCGCTCATGCCGGGGCCGTTGATGACGGCGCCCCAGATGACGTTGCGGCCCTTCTTGAGGGTCAGGCGCGGGGAAGCGCAGTCGTCCATCACGCGGCGGCGGTCGCCGGACAGGATGACGGCCTCTTCACCGTTCACCCACCACATCGAGGCGGAGTTGGAACCGACGGCAAGGCGCACGTTGGGGATGTCCTCCTCGCAGTTCACCACGGTCACGGCCCAGAAGATGACGCCGTAGCGGTCTTCGGTCAGGTTGGTCGCAAAGCGGAAGAGTTTCACGTTGGGCAGCTTGCTGTCCATCGCGTGCCACTTGAGCGTGACCTTCTTCTGCTCATACTTCGGAGGCTCCATGCCGAAACCCATCGGACGGCCGCCCTGCAGGTTCACGGGCGGCTGGTACTCCACGGTGGTCTTGACCTTGGCGCCGTCCTTCGGCAGTTCGTTGCCGAGCTGGCCCTTGAAATACTCGACGGCGAACACCTCGCGGATGTAGCTGTCGATGAAAACGGTGTTGGAACGGTTGGGTTTGCTGATCGGCTCGAGCAGCAGCCAGCGGCCCAGGAAGCCCTGGGCGTCCGGCGTCGCCGTCGGCGTGGTCACGGGGACCAAATACTTGTCGAGCTGGATCGAGGAGTCGGCATAGACCTGGGCCCGGCCGGAGATACCCGGCATCAGAAGCACCAGTCCCATGGCGACGGAGAGGGTTTTGAGAATGGCTTTCATAAAACTTTTATGGGTTATTGAGTTTCGTCAGGTCTACTAAATTACAACAAAACTCCCACCCCGGGAACACCCTTACCCCCCGTTGCAGATATTTGAAACAATTCGACCGAAAAACAAAAGTCAGCGGCAGGGACGCCCTGGAAAAACCGTAGCCGCCCGTGGCTCGTGAACGGGAGGGGCCCGCCGCAAAGCGGTGGGAGGGATAGCGCGAAGCGCGTAGTTTTTCCGGGGCGGCCCCTGCCGCTGGCGGCTTACCGTTCAGTAACGAAGGCGAAAAAGCGGTCGACGTCCTTCTTGTCCGCGAAGCGGGCGATGTAGGCCATGTCGCAGAGATCGTCGGACAGGGCGGCGGGCACGCGCTCGGCCATGCAGACGGCGTCGCCGTACCGGGCCATCACCTCTTCGTGGGAGTGCTTGTAGCGGTAGCAGTCGCGGCGGCCGGCGTAGGCACAGTAGTACTGTTCGCCGGCGCCCTTGCGGCGCTCGTCGAAGGCCACCACGTCCGCCCAGATCTGATAGACGTCCGTGCTGTGCGCGAAATTCATCATGTCCGGGGTGTAGCCGCCCGGCGGGCGCATGTTCACCTCCAGGCCCACATAATCGCCCTTCTTCCCGAGCCCCTCGCGGTCCCGGTCCAGCTGGAAGAACTCCAGGTGCACGAAACGGCTCCGGATATCGAAGGCCTTGACCGTGCAGCGGCCGATGGCGGCGAGCTTGGCGGGAACGGTCTTGTTGGTCCAGTAGCAGGTCTCCGAGTTGTCGTGCACGATTTCCATGATGGGCGTGGGGAAGACGGTGTTGTTCTCGAAGACGGGCTCCCCCTCCGCATTGTAGATGGCGTCGTAACTGACCAGCAGGCCCGTGATGAATTCCTCGACCACATAGCGGCCGTAGTCGTCCGGATGGTTCCCGAACCAGGCTTTCAGCTCGCTGTCGTCGTGGATCTTGGTCGTTCCGCCGGCGCCCATGCCGCTGTCCGGCTTGGCGATGACGGGATAACCGGTCTTCTTCACGAAGGCCTTCACCTTGGCCGGGCCTTCCGAGCCCTTGACCTGCCGCGCCGTGGGGATTCCGCCCAGGGCGTAGTATTTCTTCATCTCGGACTTGTTCCGGATGGAGGCGATGCGGTCCGTGTGCAGGCCGGTCGTCACGTTGAAGTCCGTCCGCAGGCGCGCGTCCTGCTCCAGCCAGTACTCATTGTTGGACTCGATCCAGTCGATCCGGCCGTATTTGTGGGCGAACCACGCCACGGCGCGGTACATCTCTTCGTAGTCTTCCAGGTTGTTCACCTTGTAATAGTCGGTCAGCGCGTCGCGCAGCTCGCCGTTCAACTCGTGGTACGGCGCGTCCGCAATGCCCAGCACCGTCACGCCGTTTGCGCGGAGGCGCGAACAGAAGTGACAGTAGGTCTGCGGGAAATGCGGGGAAATGAAAATGACGTTCATAAAGGAATACACTTGGTTTTCGGCAGAAATCTGCCGCATCTGTCCGTTGGAAATCTCCCAGGCGGTGCCGAACAGGGTCTCCCGGCCGTCCTTGCACAGGATGTAGCCCCCGTCGGGGAAGGTATAGAAGGCGTGACGCCAGCTCTCCGGGAAAATGATGTCCTCGAAAAGGCGCCGCCCGTCGACGACCGCGTACCGTACCTGGTCGTAATGCGGCACGATCTGAAGCCGCGTGAGCCCCAGCCCCTCCAGCCAGCGCGGGTAGGCGGGATCCACGGCCTCGCCGGGCAGTTCGGGATGGGAATAGACGCGGTCCGCGCAGTTCATCGAGCCCGCGCTGCAGCCCATTACCAGCCCGTCAAAGCCCTTCAGGAGCTCCCGGAGGCCGATTTCGTGCAGGAAACGGTTCTGCGTGGGCACGTGACCGCCGCAGAGCACGACCCAGTCCGCGCCGCGCACCAGCTCGCGCGCCAGGCCGGCGTTGCGCCGGTCCAGCATCGTCACGCTGGCGGGGGTGATGCCGGATTTGCGGATGCACGCCGACATCGAGTCCAGCACGTAGTCCGTGAATTTGCGGTCGTCGGGCGCCGCGCTCACCAGCAGCACGTGCGGATATAAAGGCAGGGCTGCCTGCACGGCGGCAAGCAGCCCGTTGTCTTCGGTAAACCGGTCCTCCCCGAAACGGGTCGGACTTCCAGTAAGGATCAGGGTCAATCCGCTTAATCCTCGTCTTTCTCGGCGGCGGCGTACTCCGCGAGAAGCTTGTTCTGGACATCGCCCGGAACCGGCTGGTAGTCGGCGAACTCCATGGTGAAGGTCGCGCTGCCGGCGGTCAGGGAGCTCAGGGACGTGGAGTAGCGGTAGAGTTCAGCAAGGGGAACGCGGGCCTTGAGGATCGCGAAGCCCTTATCCGCACCCATCTCGCCCAGCATGCCGCGGCGGTTCTGGAGGTCGGACATCACGGCGCCCTGGTACTCGGCCGGGGTCATCACCTCGACGTTGTAGATCGGCTCGAGGATCTTCGGACCGGCGTTGCGGAAAGCCTCGCGGAACGCGTTGCGGCCGGCGATGATGAAGGCGATTTCCTTGGAGTCCACCGGGTGCATCTTGCCGTCATAGACGAAGACGCGGATGTCGCGGGCGTAGGAACCGGTGAGCGGGCCTTCCACCATGCGCTCCTTGATACCCTTCAGGATGGCCGGCATGAAGCTGAGGTCGATGGCGCCGCCGACGACGCAGTTGTAGAACTCCAACTTGCCGCCCCACTCGAGGTCGGTGATGTCCTGGGTCTTGATGTTCAGCTGGGTCTCCTTGCCGCCGATCATGAACTTCGTGTTCAGCTCGCCTTCGGCCGGGCAGACCAGCAGGTGCACCTCACCGAACTGGCCGGCGCCGCCGGACTGCTTCTTGTGACGGTACTGGGCGCTGGCCACCTTGGTGATGGTCTCGCGGTACGGAACCTTCGGGGCGAAGAGCTCGACGTCGAGCTTGTACTCGTTGTTCAGCAGCCACTTGACGATGTTGATGTGCTGCTCGCCGTTGCCGCTGAGGATGGTCTGGCGGAGCTCCTTGGAGTACTCCACGATCACGGTAGGATCCTGGGACGCGATCTTCTTGAGGGCGTCGCCGAGCTTCTGCTCGTCCTGCTGGACCTTGGCCTTGATGGCGCAGCGGTACTTCGGGGCGGGATACTGGATCTTGTCGTAGTTGATGCCGGAGCCCGGCAGGGAAAGCGTGGTGTTGTTGCGGCCGTTCTTGAGCTTGACGGCGCAGCCGAAGTCACCCGCGTGCAGGGAGGTGACGGGCTCCTTCTTGGTGCCGGCGACGGCGTAGATGGCGGACAGGCGCTCCTTGTTGCCGGTGGCGGGGTCCTCGAGGTCGAGGCCGCCGCTCACGGTGCCACTCATCACCTTGAAGTAGGAAACTTCGCCGAGGTGCTGCTCCACGTCGTTCTTGTAGATGAACAGGGACGGGGCGCCTTCGGGCTTGACATCCGGGGCGGGGGCCACCTCGCCGACGAACTCGAGCAGGCGCTTCACGCCGATGTCCTTCTTCGCGCAGACGCACAGGACCGGGTAGGCCTCGCCGGCGGCGATGCCCAGGTTCAGGCCGCGGTGGATCTCCTCCTCGGAGAGGTTGCCCTCCTCGAAGTACTTCTCCATCAGCGCGTCGTCGAACTCGGCGGCCTTCTCGATGAGGGCCTCGCGGGCCTCTTCCGCCTGGTCCTTCAGGTTCGCGGGGATCTCGAGGTCCTCTCGGGTGCCGTTGGCGTCCTTGAAGTGGTAGTATTTCATCGTGAGGACATCCACGAAGCCGTCGAAGGAGGTGCCGGGGTTCACCGGGAACTGGACATAGACGGCCTTGCCGCCGATGGACTCCCTGATGGAGTTCTGGATGTTGTCCCAGTCGGCCTTCTCGCTGTCGAGCTGGCCCACGGCGATCACGAGCGGGAAGTTGCGGGCGTCGGCCATGCGGAGGAAGTTCTCCGTGCCCACCTCGACGCCCTGCTGGGCGTTGATCACGAGGATGCCGCTCTCGCAGACCTTCATGGCCGCGTAGGCGCCGCCGATGAAGTCGTCGGAACCCGGGGTGTCGATGAAGTTGATCTTCTTGTTCTGGAACTCGGCGTACAGCGGGGTCGCATAGATGGAGCGCTGGTTGAGCTTCTCGAGTTCGTCGTTGTCGGAAAGGGTATTCTTGTCTTCGACGGTACCCCTCCGGTCGATCACCTTGCCCTCATAGAGCATAGCTTCTGCAAGCGTGGTCTTGCCGGACTTGGACGCGCCGAGCAGGGCCACGTTGCGGATGTCTTTGGTTGAATAATCTTTCATTTGAGTTATTTTGTATTAATTATTTAGTCCCGATTGGTCAAGTTTGCAAATTTAATCATTTTTGCAGCCATTACCAAATCAAAATGATCTCTTCGCCGCACAAGCCCGTCTCCCGGATCAGAATCTCGTCCAAAACACCGGGAACGACATGCAGGCGGCGGCAGCAGGCGGGAAAATCAACGGGGGCGTCCCCGCGGCGCGGCCGCTCCTCGAGCAGCCGCCAGAATTCCTTCAGGATCTTTTCTTCCGTTCTCATACCGTGTATCGTTTTTCGGGACAAAAATGCAGGAACGCTCCGGAAAACGCAACACATCCCAGGGGGTATGGCGGGGGTACAGTCTCAGAAATACTTGTTTTTTTTCATTTTTGTTCATTTTTTATGGACAATGTACCGAAAAACGGGCATAAGAATCCCGTCAAGCCTCCGTAATTTTGAACCGTGCTTGACGTCCTTCATACCAGGATACGCGACGCCCGCGAAAAAGCCGGCCTGACCCAGGAGGAGATGGCCGACCGGATCGGTATTGGCCGCACCACCTACATCAATTTCGAGAACGGACAGACGAACTTGTTCTCCAAGAACCTGCACAAGATGGTGGCCGTCCTGGGCGTTTCCGAGGAGGAACTCCTCTTCGGCCCCCGCCCGGACCAAGGGTTGCTGGACGAAATTTCGGGTTGGGAGGTCAGGAAACAACAGTTCATCGACGATTATGAAAATCGTCTGGCGGAACTGCGGGAACAATTGGAGGCCGCCCGGCGGGAGATCGCTAAACGGGACAAAACCATCGCCACCCTCTGCGATATCAACAAACACCTCCTGGACGAAACCAGTAAGCAGCGCTAATCCCGCTTTTTCCACTATCTTTGCGGGAACCATGCCGCATCAACCCCATCTTCTTCCCTGTATGGAGCCGGGCCGCCTGGAGGCCGGCTGCGACGAAGCCGGGCGCGGCCCCCTCGCGGGCCCCGTCTATGCCGCCGCCGTCATCCTCCCCCCGGATTTCTTCCATCCGCTCCTGGACGACTCGAAGAAAATGAGCGAAAAGGCGCGGGAGGAACTCCGCCCCGTCATCGAGCGGGAAGCGCTCGCCTGGGCCGTGGAGGCCGTGAGCGCGGAGGAGATCGACCGCCTCAACATCCTCGGCGCGTCGCTGGAAGGCATGCGCCGGGCGGTCCGCAAACTCGCCGTACGGCCGGATTTCCTGCTCATCGACGGCAACCGCTTCCGCCCCTTCGACGGCTATCCCTACCGGACCGTCGTGCACGGCGACGCCACCTACGCCAGCATCGCCGCGGCTTCCGTCCTCGCCAAGACCTGGCGGGACGAACGGATGCGGGAACTCGCCCGGCAGTACCCGCAGTACGGCTGGGACCACAACATGGGCTATCCCACCCCGGAGCACATCGCCGCGCTGAAGGCATACGGCCCCACCCCGGAGCACCGGAAATCCTTCCACCCCAAGGAGCTCGAGCCCAGCTTATTTCAGGAAAATGATTAAATTCGCAATATGAAGAAGTTTTTGCTTTCCCTCGCCACCGCCCTCCTGCTGATGCCGGCCACCCTGCGCGCCGACGAGGGCATGTGGCTGCTGCCGCTGCTCGAAAAGATGAACAGCGACGCACTCCGCAACCTCGGATCCCGCCTCACGCCGGACCAGATCTACAGCGTGAACCATTCGTCCATCAAGGACGCCATCGTCCAGTTCGGCGGCGGCTGCACCGCGGAAATCATCTCCGGGAGCGGCCTGCTGGTGACCAACCACCACTGCGGCTACGGCCAGATCCAGGCGCTCTCCTCCACCGAGCACAACTACCTGGAAGACGGCTATTTCGCCATGTCCCGCGACGAGGAACTCCCCTGCCCGGGCCTGACCGTACGCTTCCTGCAGAGCATGACCGACGTCACGGACGAGCTCGCGGCCGGCAAGGACCGGCGGGAACTGATCGCCGCGGCGGAGCAGGAGAATCCCAACTGCCAGGTCCGCATCGTCAGCTTCTACAACGACAACGTCCAGTATCTGATCGTCTCCAAGATCTACCGCGACGTCCGCTTCGTGGGCGCCCCGCCGGCATCCGCCGGCAAGTTCGGCGGCGACACCGACAACTGGGAGTGGCCGCGCCATACCTGCGACTTCTCGATGTTCCGCGTGTATGCCGGGCCGGACAACGAGCCCGCCGACTACTCCCCTGCCAACGTCCCGATGCGTCCCCGCCAGTTCCTCAACATCTCCCTGAAGGGCGTGCAGGAAGGCGACTTCGCGATGATCATGGGCTATCCGGGCAGCACGCAGCGCTTCCAGACCGCCGCACAGCTCCAGAACATGCTGGACAACAACGACGTGCGCATCGCCGCCCGCGGGGTGCGCCAGGACGTCCTCTGGAAGGCGATGCGCGCCGACGACAAGGTGGGCCTGCAGTACGCCAGCAAGTACTCCGGATCTTCCAACGGCTGGAAGAAATGGATCGGTGAGAAGGAGGCCTTCGAGGCCCTCGACATCATCCCCCGCGAGGAGCAGAAGGAGCGCGAACTGACTTCCTGGATCAACGCGGACCCGGCGCGCAAAGCCGCCTGGGGCGACGCCATCGACCGCATCGCGGAGAACGTCGCCGCTACGTCCGCCACCCAGAAGGCCGGCAACCTGCTGAACGAGACCCTCGGCCGCATCGAGCTGCTCTCGTTCGCCGCCACCGTAGCCAGCGTGCCCGAGCTGATCGCCCGGATGAAGGAAATGAATCCGGACGCGCAGATCGACGAGCAGGCCGCCTACGCCGAGATCCTCGCCGAGGTGCGCGACGCCTACAAGGACTACAACGCCGACGTGGACCGCGACGTGGCCATCGCGATGATCGACCACTACAAGGCGAACGTCAACCCCGCCGACGCCATTTCCGTCAAGGGCAAGAGCCTCCTGGCCCAGGATACCCGCAAGTTCGTGGACAACCTCTTCAAGAAGAGCGTCTTCACCTCCGAGGAGAAGATGATGGCGAAGCCGATCACGGAGAAACTGCTGGCCGCCGATCCGGCCGTCCAGTTCGCCAACGCCGTGACGGCGGCCGCCGCGCCGCTCAGCCAGGTGATCCGCGACCACAGCCAGGACCTTGCCGCCGCTTCGAAGGACTACGGCGCCGCCCTGCTCGAATGGAAGAAGGGCGAGCCCAGCTATCCCGACGCCAACTCCACCTGCCGCCTGACCTACGGTACCGTCAAGAGCTACGAGCCCAAGGACGGCGTGCTCTATAAGCATTACACCACCCTCAAGGGCGTGATGCAGAAGGAAGATCCGGACAACTACGAGTTCCGCGTGCCCGCGAAGCTCAAGGAGATCTACCAGAAGAAAGACTACGGCCAGTACGCCGACAGGAACGGCGAGATGGTGGTCTGCTTCCTGACCAACCTCGACATCACGGGCGGCAACTCCGGCAGCCCCGTGATGGATGCCGACGGCAACCTGATCGGCCTCGCCTTCGACGGCAACTGGGAGGCGATGAGCGGGGACGTCCTGTTCGATCCCGACCTGCAGCGCTGCATCTGCGTGGACATCCGCTACGTCCTGCTGATGATGGACAAGTATGCCGGCGCCGGCTATCTGTTGAACGAAATGAACCTGGTGCGCGAGTAATGGTGACGAAAGAAGATATTCTGCAGGCCCTGCGGGAAGTGCATCATCCCGGCAAAGGCGACCGCGACATCGTGGACCTCGGCATGGTGCACGACGTGGAAATCACGGAAGGCGGCGTGGCCGTCACCCTCGCATTCCCCAAGCGGCGGGATCCACTGGCCGAATACCTCATCGGCAGCACCCGGGCCGCCCTGGTCCGGCACCTGCCCGGGTCCGTGAAGTCGGAGGTCAAGACCGTCGTGGTCGAAGATGAAAAGCCGAAGAAAAAGGGCCTGGAGCTCGGCCTGGAGCAGCTGGCCGAGGTGCGGCACATCATCGGCATCGCCTCCGGCAAGGGAGGAGTAGGCAAGTCCACCGTGGCCGTGAACCTCGCCTGCGCGCTCGCCCGCCTGGGTTATCGGGTGGGCCTCGCCGACGCGGACGTCTACGGTCCTTCCGTCCCCGTGATGACGGGCACGGAAGGCGCCACGCCGGCCGGCGAAGCCGGGGAGGACGGGCAGGAAATCATCCTCCCGCTGGAGAAATACGGGGTGAAGTGGATGTCCATCGGTTATTTCGCCGCGCGGGGGCAGGCCCTGATCTGGCGCGGTCCGATGGCCTGCAACGCATTGAAGCAGATGATCCTGCAGGTCAAGTGGGGCCCGCTGGACTTCCTGCTCATCGACATGCCGCCGGGCACCGGCGACATCCACATCAGCCTCGTGCAGGACATCCCGATGGAAGGCGCCGTGATCGTGACGACGCCGCAGACCGTGGCCCTCGCCGACGTGGAGAAGGGCGCCGACATGTTCCGCAACGAGAACGTGAACCGGCCCATCTTCGGCCTGGTCGAGAACATGGCCTGGTTCACCCCGGAGGAGCATCCGGACGAGAAGTATTACATCTTCGGCAAGGACGGCGGCGAACGGATGGCCCGCGAACTCGGCATCGACCTGCTGGGCCGCATCCCGCTCGTGCAGGGCATCCGCGAGAGCGGCGATGCCGGCGAGCCGGTGGCCCTGGGCAGCCGCCCGGACGGCCTCGCGTTCGTGGAACTGGCCGGCAAGCTCGCTGAAAAACTCGGATAGATGGAAGTCCGCGCGAAAAAGAGTTTAGGGCAACATTTTTTGACCGACCAGAGCATTGCCCGCGGCATCGTTGACGCTCTAACCGTCAGCGAAGTACGGGATGTGTTGGAGATCGGCCCGGGAATGGGGGTGCTGACGCAGTATCTGCTGCAGCGGGAAGACATCGACCTGAAACTGGTGGAACTGGACGGCGAGTCCGTGGACTACCTGCTGACGCACTTCCCGGGCATGCAGGGCCGGCTCTACCAGGCCGATTACCTGCGGCTGGACATCCATAAACTGTTTCCGGGACCTTACCGCGTGATCGGGAATTTCCCCTACAACATCTCCTCGCAGATCTTCTTCAAGATCCTGGACGACAAGGACCGCATCCCGGAGGTGGTCTGCATGATCCAGAAGGAGGTGGCGGAACGCATCGCCGAGGGGCCCGGAAGCAAGACCTACGGCATCCTGTCCGTGCTGCTGCAGGCCTGGTACGACATCGATTACGTGATGACGGTCGGCTCCGGCGCCTTCGCCCCGCCGCCCAAGGTGCAGTCGGCGGTCATCCGCCTGCGGCGCAACGCCCGCACTTCCCTGGACTGCGACGAGAAACTGTTCAAAAACGTGGTGAAGACCGCCTTCAACCAGCGGCGAAAAACCCTGCGGAACGCCCTCAAGCCCCTGCTGCCGGAAGGTTTCGACGCTTCCGACCCCGTCTTCGACCTGCGCGCCGAGCGCCTGAGCGTCGAAGACTTCGCCGCCCTCACGCGCCTTCTTTTCGGGAATTAGCGCGCAGGCCCGGGAGGGCGGCGCCGAGGATGGCGCCGAGCGCGGCGAGGATCAGCAGGATGGAACTCGCCCGCGAGATGGCCTCGCCGCGGCGGTAGGACGGCGGGTCGAAGCGCATCACCAGGGTGTGCTCACCGGCCGGGACGAACGCGGCGCGAAGCAGCGCCCCTTCCAGCTCGATCGGCAGTTCCTCACCGGTATCCTCCACCTTCAGCGTCCAGCCGGCGGGATAGTATACCTCGCTGAAAATCAGCTTGGAAGAGATATTGCTGGTATAGTGGTACCGCAGTTCATTGGGGGCGTAGGAGGTCAGCTCGACCTGCTGGAAATAGGCCGGCTCCGCTGCAGCCGGATCCCCGAGCACGGAACCGGGACCGTCCAGGACCTGCTCGAACCAGGCGTTCCCTTTGGCGTAAGGGTAGCGCAGCGGCGCCGCTTCCCCGTCCAGGATGATGTAGCGGCAGTTCATCTGCGCCAGCCCGGGCAGGTACGGCAAGGCCGCCTCGGCCTCCGCGACCGTCTGGGCGCCGGAGAGCGCCTTGTACAACTGGTTGATCTCGCCCGTCAGGGTGCTCTCGATGAACTCCTGGTAGCGCTGGAGCTTGGCCGGCGAGTAGCCGCCGATGTTCTTGTGCCAGTAGGACGGGTGGGAATCGTTGAACACGTTGACCGTCAGGTCCAGCACGCGGAACGAAGGATCGGGGTCGGAGAGGATCAGTTCATCCACCGGCCGCTTGTCGAACTGGCTCTGGAAGGCACGCGGCGTGATGAAATCGTCTGCGTTCAGGTAGCGTTTGCCGACGATTCCCAGGTCCAGCAACACCAGCAAAGCAATGAGCAGAGATGCCGTCAAGCGGCGCCCATGGCCCATTTCCGGCTGCGTGGCGAACGTCTTTGCCGCGGATTTCGGAACGGAAGTGCCCCAATACAGCAAACCGAATGCTCCCCCGATCAGCAGCAGCGAACGCAGGGCGTCCAGGACGAGCAGCTGCCGCCGGTCCGCCGCCAGGGCGTCCACCAGCACGTCCGGCTGGCCGGCATCCACGCTGCCGGTAAAGCTTCCGGCGAGGCCGGGCAGCAGCACGCACAGCAGGCAGAAGCCGCCGGTGACGGCCGCGGCGATCCAGCCCTTCTTCCGGAAGAGCGCCGCTGCTTCCGGCTGCCGCACGATGCGGTCCAGCGCCAGGAAACCCAGCATCGGCAGGGTGAACTGCAGCACGGTGAGCGCCATCGACACCGTGCGGAACTTGTTATAGAGCGGCACGGCACGGTAAAACAGTACCGTGAACGCCATGAAATGATTGCCCAGGGCGAGCAGTACGGCGATGACCGTACCCGCCACGAGCCACCAGCGCTTCCGGCCCTTATAGATGTACAATCCCAGCACGAAAAGGAAAACGGTGATAGCACCCATATACATCGGACCGGCGGTGAAAGGCTGCGGCCCCCAGTAGAGCGGCAGGTTCTTCGCGACCTCCTTGAGGTTCGGCTGGCCGGCCCGCTTGAGCAGGTCGTAGGTCTCCGAATGCTTCGGGTTCACCGCTCCGGCGGACGAGCCGCCGTTGAAGTTGGGAATCAGCAGGTTGGGCAGTTCCTCCCAGCCGTAGGACCAGGCCGTGGCATAGTCCAGGTCCAACCCCTTGGCTCCCTCGCCGCCCTCGGACGCGGCGGTGCTGCCGCCGCGCATCGAATACGGGGTATACTCCCAGGTAGGCAGGAGCTTGATGGCATTGGTGCCGATGCCCGCCACGCCCAGGACCAGCAGGAGCGCGGAAGCGGCGAAGAAACGGCCCCAGGGCCGGGATTCCCGGTCGGACCGGGAATGACAAAGCATCGTGACGACCAGGACGATGACGTAGATGAAGATCAGCAGGGCGAGGTACCAGGTAATCTGGGGATGGTTCGCCTTCACCTGGAAACTCAGCGCCAGCCCGAACAGAGCCGCCCCCAGGACAGCCCCCGGCAGCCAGCGCTTTTCCTTCCCGATCTGCTTATAGGTAAAAATCAGCGCGGCGAGTACCCACGGGAGGAAGGCCAAGGCCTGCATCTTGGTGTTGTGGCCCACCTGGATGATCTGCAGGTTGTACGCGCAGAAGGTCACGGCAACGGCGCCGCCCACCGCAAGGAGCGGATGGATGCCCAGGGCGAGCATCAGCAGCCAGGCGCCCAGCAGGGACAGGAACAGATAGGTGGCCGGCCGGCGGCCCGTCAGCAGGAAGTCGTAGATCTTCTGCGTCCAGTCGCCCCGCGTGGACGCGTGGATGGTGGCCGTGGGCATGCCGCCGAACATCGACTCCGTCCAGGCCGTCTGGTCGTCGGGATGGGCGGCATTCCATTCCATCATCTCGTGGGACATGCCCTGCCAGCCGGAGATGTCGCTCTGGTTCACGATCTTGCCCGCCAGCACCTGGGGGACGTAGGCGTATGCGAGGACGAGCAGGCCGACCACGATGCCGGCATACAGGAGGATCTTCTTTTTCATTGCAGCAGTTCAGCGAGTTGCGCCGTGAGGGCACGGCGGGTGTATTTTTCTATGCCCTCCGTCTGCGGATGCTTCGCATCCAGGAAGGCGAGCAGTTCATCTTTCTTGTCCCAGTCGAACATCTGTCCGGCGGCCGCATCCCGCAGGACCGCGGCCGCGGCGCCGTCCTCCTGGCCGATGCCCAGCACGGGGCGGCGGGCGGCGAGGTATTCGAAGATCTTGCCGGGCAGCACCTTGGCGTACTCCGGCTCGCGGCGCAACGGCAGCAGCAGGATGTCCGCCGCGCGCTGTTCACGCACCGTCTCGTCGTGGGGCAGGTAGCCCAGTTCGACGAGGTTCCCGCCCAGGCCGCGTGCGCGGATGGCCTCCGTGACGGCGGCGTCCACCTTGCCCGCCAGGCGGATCTGCAGGCGCTCCCGGAACACCGGATCGGCGGCGCAGCGTTCCGAGAGCGCATCCCATAGATTGATTGGATTCCCATCCGCGGCAAAGAGCCCGGTGTGGACAAGGCGAACCTTTGTGCGCGGGCGTTGTGGAGCCGGGGTGTCCAGGATTTCCCGGTGCCCATTTTCCGGGCACCGGGAAACCTGGACCCCTGGCGCGCCGGAAGAAGGTTCGCCGGCTTCGGCAAAATCGTCTTCGTCGAAACCGTTGGTAATCAGCACGACGGGGGTCTGCGTCTTCGCGCGGAAGTCCGCGGCGACGGGCGGGCTGACGCTGATCACCGCGTCCGCGCCGTCCAGCACGGCCTGCTCGAGCCGGTGGTGCCGGCGGTCGGCAGCGGGGCCCAGCCCCAGGTGCTTGTAATAGAACATCTCCGTCCACGGATCACGGAAATCCGCTATCCAGCGCAGCCCAAGGGCCTTTTTCAGGCCCAGGCCGATCAGGTGCACGGAGTGCGGCGGCCCCGTGGTGACCACGGCGTCCACGGGATGCTCCGCCAGATACTTCTTCAGGAAACGGACCGAGGGACGCACCCAGCCGATCCGGGGGTCGGGCACGAAACAGTTGCCCCGCACCCACAGCGACAGGCGCTGCTTCCAGTTCTTCTGCTGCGCGTTCACGGGATTCACCTCGCCCTCGCCCTTCTTCCCGCCGGTCAAGCGGCGGTAGAGTTCGTACGGTTCGAGGATCCGCGTCTTGACGACCTCCGCGCAGGCGGGGATGTCCGCGAGCAGGCTCTCGTCACGCGCCAGCTGTTCGGGGTTTTCCGGGGTATAGACCACCGGCTGCCAGCCGAACTCCGGCAGGTACTTGCTGAACTTCACCCAGCGCTGCACCCCCGACCCGCCGGTCGGAGGCCAGTAGTAGGTGATGATCAGCAGGCGTTTCACCGCTTGTAGCCTTCGAGGTTCGCCTTCACCGTCTCCCAGTCATAGTAGGGGCCCGTCACCGGCTCCAGGCCGCGCAGACGGCGCTCCTGCTCCTGGTAGAGGAATTTCACGAGCACGTGGCCCGCCCGGTTCTTGTAGAAGACCAGCTGCAGGTTGCTGGCCATGCAGATGTTCCAGAAACCCATCCATTTGTCGCAGACCTCCTCGGCGGCCAGGCGGTCGCCCACACCCTCGACGCCGAAATAGCTGACCAGGGCCATCAGCGGATAGTCGTGGCCGAAGCGCAGGTCGGCGGCGTATTTGCCGGTCGCGAGGGCCTCGTCGGCCTTGGTCACGATGTCCTCCACGCAGGATTTCGCCATCGCGACGCGCTCCAGGCCCGCCTCCACGGAGTTGCAGTGGCCCAGGTAAAGGAACATGTTGTTCTGCGCCCAGCGGCGGTAGACCGCGTCGAACGGCAGCACGCTGTAGATATCCTCCTCGATGTCGAAGTCCTCCGCCACGACGGCCGTATTGAATACGTCGTCGGTGAAATGGCGGGGGCTCGTCACGATCTCGCGGGCCTTCACGGGGTCGGTGAACACCGTAGCCAGCACGCCCAGCGTATCGTCCGGGATGTCCTGCAGGATTTCGAAACTCCTGCGCATCGCCCGGCCGGTGATCTGCTGCCAGCCCTTCTCGTTGTCCAGATAGTCCATGAACTTCTCCCCGGTATCCAGGCGGATGTCCAGCTTGGGATTCTGGCGGATCAGCGAGTTGGTGAAAGAGTTCATGCTGATGATGCAGCGCTGCACCGTGCTGGAATAGGCGCGGATGTGCTTTTCGCCCTTGAACACGCGCGGATAGCGGTCGAAGAGGCGCTTGGCGATGGCGGCGTGCTCGCGCACCCCGCGCTGCGACAGGCGTCCGTCCATACCGTCCCAGCCGGCCAGCACTTTGCGGGCCCCGGAGAGCAGCATCTCGCCTTCCGGAGTGAGGATGCCGGCGGCCTTCCCGCGTTCCATCACGGCGATGACGCCCTCATAGGCCGTGCCGCCCCAGTTCGAGCGGGAGCCGTGACGTCCGTAATGGCTCACATACACGGGCTTGTAACCGGCGGGAGCCGGCGTGTCCCGGATGGGGAAAAACTCGTAGGAATTCAGGTTGTTGCCCGCCCGCGTGCGGTCTTCCTGCAGGGCCCGCACGGCCGTCTCCGAGCGGTGGGGCTGCGCAACGGCCGCCGCGGTACCCAGGGTCAGCAGCGCCATCAGGACGAAAAGGATCTTTTTCATTTATTCAAATTTGGCGTATCAGGCAAATATAGCCATTTTGGCGGGATGTTTGCTATCTTTGTCCCGGAATCAACACTGAAACGATGAAACGCTTGCTCCTCTCCTTTTTACTGGTCCTGGCCGGCCTGGGCGCTTCCGGCTGCAGCAAGACGCCCCCCGCGGATGACCCCGCCGCCAGCGAACCCGTGCCCATCCCCCTCACCAAGGCCGACGAAAGCGTCCGCGACGCCTCGAACGCCTTCGGCCTGGACGTGTTCGCACGCCTGTATGCCTTGCGGGGCGGCCGGGACGTGGCCTTTTCGCCGCTGAGCCTGTCGCTCGCGCTCGCGATGGCCGCGGAAGGCGCGGAAAACGACAGCTGGGCGCAGTTCCGCTCGGTCTGCGGCTGGGACTCGGTCACGAAAGACGATCTCGGGGCCTTCTACGCCAAGATGACGGAAGGACTCGTGAAAGCGGACCCGCAGGTGCATTTCAGCAGCGACAATTCGCTCTGGGCGGCAGAAGACCTGGACCTCAAGCCGGACTATACGTCCCTGCTGGAACGCTGGTTCGCGGCGGAAAGCTACACCGTGGACTTTACGGATGCCGCCACCCTGTCGCAGATCAACCGCTGGTGCTCCGACAAGACGGACGGGAAAATCCCGCAGATGCTGGAGGACCTGGACCCCCTGACCCGCCTGATGCTCATCAACGCCCTGCTCTACAAGGCCCCCTGGCGCGACAAATGGGAACTGGCGCAGGGCCGGGTGTTCCGCGGAGAAAGCACGGAGAGCCGCAAGGATTTCATCCACGCCGACAAGAGCTTCGGCTATGCCGACACCGACGGGTTCGAAGCCGTCCGCCTGCCCTACGGCAACGGAGCCTACGAGATGCTCGCCTTCCTCCCGAAGGCGGGAAAGTCCGTCGGGGACATCCTCCCCGCCATCGCGAAGACGGCGGACGCCCTGGTCCTGCCCGAGCGGCCGGCCGAGGTGTTCCTTCCGAAGTTCTCGACGGCTTACTTCACCGGGGACAATCTCAACAAAGTCCTGAAAGACAAAGGCTTGATCCTTCCTTTTTCGGGCGATGCCGATTTCTCCGGCATCAGCGGAGCCGAAGCGCTCTACATCAGCAAGGTCCTCCAGAAAGTACAGGTGGACGTGACGGAAAAGGGGACGGAGTTCGCCGCCGTGACCGTCGTCGAGTTCCGGAAGAACACCTCCGTCGGTCAGCCGGTTCCCAAGGTCGTGGTGGATTTCAACCGCCCCTTCGTCTATCTGATCCGTGAAGTGAGCTCCGGCGCCATCCTGCTGCTGGGAACTTTGTCGGAATAGCTTATTTTTGTTAACTTTGCCTATCCCAACCGGACGAAATGGCAAAGAAAGGCGAAGATACCCCGATGCTGAAGCAGTATTTCAGCATCAAGGCCCAGCACCCCGAGGCGGTCCTCCTGTACCGTGTCGGGGACTTCTATGAGACCTACTCCGACGATGCCGTGCTCGTGAGCAAGGTGCTCGGACTCGTGCTCACGCGCCGCTCCAACGGCGACAAGGGCGACACGCCCATGGCCGGCTTCCCCCACCACGCCATCGAGGGTTACCTCCAGAAACTCGTACGCGGCGGCTACAAGGTGGCCGTCTGCGACCAACTGGAGGACCCGGCGCTCGTGAAGAACAAGCTCGTCAAGCGCGGGATCACGGAAATCCTCACCCCGGGCATCGCCTTCGGCGAGGGGATGCTGGACCAGAAGGAGCACAACTACCTGGCCGGGCTGACCTTCGAGGGACAGAGCTGCGGCGCCGCCTTCCTGGACGTATCCACCGGCACCTTCCAGGTGGCCCAGGGCAGCATCGACTACATCGGCACCCTGCTGAGTTCCCTGCAGCCGCGCGAACTGGTGGTCCAGCGCGACGTGCTGCGCGCCGTCAAGGAGCGCTTCGGCGACTACTACGTCACCGGCCTGGACGAGTGGGCCTTCGTGCAGGACGCCGCCGAGGAGCGCCTCCGCAACCAGCTCAAGGTACAGAGCCTCAAGGGCTTCGCCATCGACGGCTTCCCGCTGGCCATCTGCTCGGCGGGCGCGCTGCTGGTGTACCTGGAGCAGACGCAGCATGCCGGCCTGGGGAACATCTGCTCGATCGGGCGCATCGACGAGGAGAAGTTCGTGTGGATGGACAAATTCACCTTCCGCAACCTGGAGATCTTCCAGAGCAACGCCGGGCGCGAGGGGGTGGCGCTGGTCGACGTCATCGACCGCTGCTGCACCCCGATGGGCGCCCGCCTGCTGCGGCAGTGGCTCGCGATGCCCGTGATGGACATCAAGGAACTGGAATCCCGCTACGACGTGGTCCAGCTGCTGCACGACAACGATGAGCTGCTTGCCGAACTGCAGCGCAACCTTTCGGAAATCGGCGACCTGGAGCGCATCATCTCCCGGGCCGCCACGGGCAAGATCCTCCCGCGGGAGGTGCGCCAGCTGGGCCGCTCGCTGGGGCGGATGACGCCCATCCGCGAACTCTGCGCCGACACCGGCTGCGCGGCCCTGGACAAGCTCATCAAGGGCCTGAAAAACACCGACAAACTGCTCGCGCGGATCACGGAAACCCTCGCGGAAGACGCTTCGCAGCTGGGCAAGGGCGACGTGATCGCCGCCGGGGTGGACAAGCAGCTGGACGAGCTGCGCGCCATCTCGCGGGGCGGCAAGGACTACCTGCTCCAGATGCAGCAGCGCGAGAGCGAACGCACCGGCATCAGCTCGCTGAAAATCAGTTACAACAACGTCTTCGGCTACTACATCGAGGTGCGCAACACCTTCCGCGACAAGGTGCCGCCGGAGTGGATCCGGAAGCAGACGCTCGTGTCCGCCGAGCGCTACATCACCCCGGAACTCAAGGAATACGAGGAGAAGATCCTCGGCGCGGAAGCCGCCATCTACGAGATCGAAAGCCGCCTGTACGGGCTGCTCGTGGGCGAGGTGCAGAAGGCCATCCGCGACATCCAGGAGAACTGCCGCATCCTCGCGCGCCTGGACGTGCTGGAGGGCTTCGCGCAGCAGGCCATCGACCGGAATTACTGCCGGCCGGCGGTGGACAAGGGGCTCGTGCTGGATATCAAGGCCGGGCGGCACCCCGTCATCGAAACGCTGATGCCCGTGGGCGAGCAGTACGTACCCAACGACATCCGCCTGGACAGCAAGGGCGAGCAGATCATCATCCTGACGGGCCCCAACATGGCGGGCAAATCCGCCCTGCTGCGGCAGACCGCCCTCATCGTGCTGCTGGCGCAGATCGGCTCGTTCGTACCCGCGGAGAAGGCGCAGATCGGCTATTTCGACAAGATCTTCACGCGCGTGGGCGCCACCGACAACATCTCCCGCGGCGAATCCACCTTTATGGTGGAGATGCTGGAGACCTCGATGATCATGCACAACCTCAGCGCCCGTTCCCTGGTGCTGCTGGACGAGATCGGGCGGGGCACCTCCACCTACGACGGCATGTCCATCGCCCGCGCCCTCGTGGAATACATCCACCAGAACGGCAAGGGCGCCAAGACGCTCTTCGCCACGCATTACCACGAACTGAACGACCTGGAAGACCAGTACCCCCGCGTGAAGAATTACCACATCGCGGTCAAGGAGGAAGGCAAGAACGTCATCTTCCTGCGCAAGCTGATGCCCGGCGGCGTGGCGCACAGCTTCGGCATCCACGTGGCGCGCCTGGCGGGGATGCCGCGCGAGGTGGTGGAGTCCGCGGAGAAGACCCTGCGCGACCTGGAACGGCGGCAGAAGCACGCCGAGGCGATGTCGATGGAGGACGACGGTTCGGTGCAGCTGTCCTTCTTCCAGCTGGACGACCCTACCCTCTCCGCCGTCAAGGACAAACTCGAGGCCGCGGACCTCAACAACATGACGCCCCTGCAGGCTTTCGACCTGCTGCGTTCGCTGAAGGCCGAACTCGGTCTTTAGTTAATTCGACAAGGTGCCCAGCAGCAGGATGGTGCCGGAGGTATTCTCCCGGATTGCATAGGCGAAGGGACGGTTCACGTCCACCGTAACCTTCGGCGGGGTGAAAGGCATCCCGGTTGTGAACATACCGACCACCGTCACGGCGGCGAATTCAGTACCCTTTTCCGTCACATCGATCTGGACGTCCTGTTTGATCAGATTGATGTACAGGCCGGTGTCGCTGATGCCGGAGAAATCCGCCTGGTTTCGGTCGAACGGCAGGGTCAGCCCCTGTGCCTTCAATGCGGGGATCAGATTATCACCCGTCGAGTAATACATCGACCATTTCGGGAGGTACAATGTCACATCCGAAGTTTCCAGTCCGTAATCGATGTCTTCCGCCGTCAGCACGGAAAGGGCCTCGCCAAGGGTTTTTCCCTCCTTGGGCAGGATGATATCCATCGTATAGGCGCCGTTGCCGTAAGCCGCCCGGACCAGCTCGAAATCGCCATAGTCGCCATACGCCATCCGCTGGTCTTTGACGTATAGGTAATCTCTCTTGGTTTTCGCTCCGCCCGCCGTCGTGAATTCCCGATTCTTCAGAATTTCCCAGGTCAGGCGCCACGGGGCTTTGAAAAGCAGCGCGTTGATCAGCATCAGCTTGGTCTCCGAATTCAAATAGGTCAACATCTGCGGAATCTTTCCGTCCGTCTTGTCGGAGCACCACTGGTTGATCTGATCTTTCGTGGCAGGCAACGAAAAGTCCACCTGGTAGCCCTCTGCGGCAAAGTACGTCTTCAACAGGGACTGGTACTGCTGCCTGAGCGATAGATCCTTCGCCGCCCAGAAAGAATTTGCACTGTTGAAGAGTACGCTGGGGTCGACGCCCACCAGACCGTCCACCATCGTCTTGTAATATCCGCCGACCTCTTCTTTCGTCGAGGCGTTCCAGCCGATCACGTCGGAGAATTGCTGATAAGTCTCCCCGTCCGCGCCTTCAGCCACCATAGCCAGCGCCAGCGAGAGGCTCAGCGGAGAGAACACCACGTCGCCGCTGCCCGTGTACAATTCCCGGAAAGTACTGATTCCGAAGTCGTTGGAAGCATTTCGGACGGTCTGTTGGCCTTTGGTCAATTCAATCGGCACGACGGGTTTCAGGTCTTCGCCGCGCAGGTTCTCTTCGTGACCCAGTTTCTCACATCCGACGGCAAGCGCCACGGCCGCCAGGAAAACAACACTCTTTTTCATATCATTATACTGTCTGAAATCAACCGATGGTGAATCGTTCGCAATTATAACGAAATAATGCCGGAAAACTGCCTGTTACAGATCGAAAGACAGGCCGGCCCGCAGGGAGAACTGCGGTTTTTCGTCCCAACCGTTGGCATAGGCGCTCCGGTTCAGGTACTGCGAGACCACGGGGGCCAGGTAGATGCGCACGCCCGGCACGAGGCGGAAGTCCGCACCGGCCTGGAGGTTCCAGGAGACCAGGACCGGATCCCGCAGCGGCTCGCCGCCCTTCGTCCAGAGGCATTTTTCGGCTTTCAGCCCGGCGCCCAGGTACAGGCGGAAACGCTGCTCCGGCAGGAAATGGAAGCGTGTCTCCAGCGGGACGCCGAGGTAATGCAGGGTAAGCGCCTGCGGGATGCCGCCGTTCATCCGGTATCCCGCCCGCTGCGTGTACTCCAGGCCGGACAGCAGCGACCAGCGCCGGCCGAGGGCCAGCTCTCCGCTCAGGCCGAAAGACACGGGGAAGGCGGGTGCGGGTGCAACGGTATGGACGACCGTCTGCGAGTTGACGACCTCCACGAGGCGGACGTCTCCCGTGTTCCCGGGATCATTGATGCCGGGACTGCCCTGTCCGTAAGAATGCTGCGGAAGGGCGTCGGAGTAGATAGGATGACCCGGCTGATAACTGATTTCCGTCCGATTCTCGCTCCAGGCAAGGGTCATAGGCTTCTGTCCCCAGCCTCCCGAGCCGGACGTGCCGCCGGAAGAGGCCTGCAGATGCAGGGTCAGCCGGGGCCGTCGGGCAGCCCGCCCGGACGCGTCAGGTTCCTCCGGAAGACCGGCCTGCGCCAGCTCGCCCAGGGATGTCACCGGCCCGCTGTCCGCTGTCCGGCTGTCCTCCCCGGCCCGGCTGTCATCCAGGATCCTGCCCTCACTGTCGTTCCCGACCAAATCGGAAATCTCCACTGCCGGCACCCCCTCTGATGGCGGCTCCGGATCCTGCTTCGGGCTGGCGGCGGGTTGCCCACCCGGGGGCATTTCCGCAGCGGAGCGAGGACGTTTTTTCTGCCCCCGGTGGGCAAGCCCGCCGACGCCCGCGCTGCCGCCCGCGTCGTTTCCGACAGGAGCACCCAACCCAGTTTCAGCCACCTCCGACGGGACTGCGATGTCATTCTGCGCAATCAGGGAATCGCCGCCCGGAACAGGTTTGACGCCCTCCGGCGCCGGACGCAGGAGCAGCACCGCCGCCAGAGCGGCAGCGGCACCGGCAAGCGCCCACGGCCACCAAACGGTCCGGCGGGCGGCGGGTTGCCCACTGACGCCGGAGAACGCAGCGATGTCGTTTTCCAACGGCAATGCCGCATCCTGCAGGCGCTCCTGCAGGACCCGGATCCAGTCCTGTTCCTTATTCCTTCTCATCCTTACCATATTTCGCCGCGATCAAAGCGGCCAGTTTTCGCCTCGCCTTGAGGTATTGGGTCTGCGAAGTCTTCTCCGTGATGCCGAGCAGCCGGGCGATCTCGCGGTGCGACAGGCCGTCCAGGCAGAAAAGGTTGAACACCGCCCGGTAGCCCTCCGGCAGCGAGGCGATCAGGTTGATCAGTTCCTCCACCGGCACCTCCCGCAGCCGCTCCGCTTCCACGGGAACCTCTTCCGGCAGGTCCTCCCTTTCCAGCGGGAAAAGCCCTTTCTGCTTCCGCAGTTCGTCCACCGAGAGGTGCACGGCGATCTGCGACAGCCAGGCCCCGAGCGAACCGGCGCGGCGCGGCCGGAAACCGTCCAGCGAATCCCAGGCCTTCAGGAAGGTGTCGTGCACGAGGTCGCGGGCCCGGTCCGGCTCCCGGATATACCTCCGGCACACAGCCAGCAAACGCCCTGCGTAGGTCTCGTACATCTCTTGCCTGGCAGCCCGGTCGCCGGCTCTGCAGCGCCGGACCAGGCCCTTCTCATCCATCAACTCACGGGTTTTGAAGAATCTTCACCAAGATAACGGAATTCCGCCGAAAAACTGCCTGCCTCCGCCGATTATCCGCACGCAGACATCAATTCCCGGCCGAGCGCCGGAAGGTAACATCCCCCTCGAACCACGTCACCTTCCCTTCCACCCCGGTCGCGACTTTGGCATACACCTCCTCGCGCGCGAGCACCAGCGTCGTGCCGTCACACCGCTCCATGCGGTACTTCGCCCAATCGGGATCACCGCCGTACATCGGCTCCCAGATTGTCAGCCCCCGGCCGTCCGCTTCGACCCGATATGCGTAGTCGGTCTCATAGTTCCCGGAGAACACGTCATACACGCGGACGTGCAAGACGCCGTCTTCGCGGAAAGTCCAGCACACGCCTCCCTCCGTCACGACACCCTCCGGATAAACCTTGCTCCAGGTACCGGGCAGGCGGGCCGGGTCGACGGGATCCGCCTTCTCGCACGCACACAGCCCCGCTGCCAGCAGGACCGTCGCCAACAGAATCTTCCATCTTCTCATTTCAAACGATCTTTACACCTAAAACGCATCCCGGCCCCGAAAACTGCCTGCCCGGACTACGCTTTCCCGCCGATCGCTGCAGGCGGTCTCCGAAAACGTCCTCCTCCGTCGGACCCCACCGCTGCGCTCCGCTTGCGGTCCCCCCTCTTACGGAGCCGAGGGTGGCTGCGGTTTTCGGAGGCCGCCTGCGACGATCGGCTAAGCCAGGAAGTTGGTAATGAAGATGATGACGATGGCCGGCGGGGCGATGTAACGCAGCAGTAACCAGAAGGCGTCGAAGACGGCGCAGTTGAAGCGGGCGGTGCCGCCGCAGGTGAACTCGTCGCGCACGGCCTTGCGGTCCATCTTCCAGCCCACGAAGAGCACGAAGAGCAGCCCGCCGAAGGTCATCAGGAAGTTGGAGGTGAGCATGTCGCAGAAACTGAAGATCGACAGGCCGAACAGCTTCACCCCGGACAGCGGTCCGAACGACAGCGAGCACAGCGCGCCGAGCGCCCAGGTGCAGGCGAAGATCAGCAGCGTGGCGCGGCGCCGCGAAAGCCCCTTCTGCTCAACCAGATAAGCTACGCCCACCTCGAACATCGATATCGCCGAGGTGAACGCCGCGAATACGATGGTCACGAAGAACAGCACCGCCACGAGGCTGCTCAGCCAGGGTGCGGACGCCCCCATCTTGGCGAAAATGTACGGCAGCGTCTCGAAGATGAGGCCCGGGCCGGCGCCCGGCTCGATCCCGGCGGCGAACACCGCCGGCATGATGGCGAAGCCCGCGATCAGGGCGAACAGCAGGTCGAAACCCACCGTTCCCAGGCCCGTGACCAGGATATTCTCCTTCTCGTGCACGTAGGAGGCATAGGTCAGGATGGTCCCCACGCCCAGCGACAGCGAGAAAAAGCTCTGCCCCATCGCGGCGGCCACCGCGGAGGGCGTGATCTTGCTGAAATCGGGCTTCAGCATATACGAAACGCCCGCTGAGGAGCCCGGCAGCGTGAGCGAATAGCCCATGATGACCACGATGAGCACGAACAGCAGCGGCATCGTGACCTTGTTGAATTTCTCGATGCCGGACTTCACGCCGGCCGACACGATCCACGCGCAGCCGCCCAGGAACAGGGTGTGGCAGAGCAGCGGCGCCCAGGGCGAGGCGATGAACCCGCCGAATTCGGAAGACACCGTCCCGATCGCGTCCGCGTGGAACCCGGCCGTGAGCGAACGCCACAGGTAGTCCATCGACCAGCCGCCCACCACGCTGTAATAGGAAAGGATGACCAGCGGCGAGAGCACCGTCAGCAGGCCCAGCCACTTCCATTTCGTGCCGGGCGCCAGCTGTTCCAGCGCCCCGAAGGTACCCGCGTGCGTGCGGTGCCCGATGACGGCCTCGGCCAGGAAAATGGGCAGCGAAAGCAGCAGGCAGCATACCAGGTACAGGATGATGAAGGCCGCGCCGCCCGTCTGCCCCACCATATAGGGGAAGCGCCAGATGTTGCCCAGCCCGATGGCGGAGCCCGCCATGGCCAGGATGGCCGCGCCGCGGCCGCCGAACAACTCCCGCTTCCTGTCCATCGGCTAGAGGATGAAATTGGTGAAGAAGATGATGACCACCGCCACCGGCGCCACCCACTTGATCAGGAACCAGAACACTGGGAACAGCAGATGGTTGAGCCGCAAGCGCCCGCCGTTGGTAAATTCGTCGTACACGACGCGGCGCGGCAGGATCCAGCCCACGAAGAGCACGACCAGCAGGGCCATCAGCAGGAGCAGGATGTTCGAACACACCCAGTCGAAGAGGTCGAAGATGCTCATTCCGGCCACGGTCACGCCGCTGAGCGGTCCGAAAGACAACGAGCACAGCACCCCGAAGCCGCCGCAGACCAGGAACAGCACCAGGCAGGCCCGGCCGCGCGTCATACCCTTCCGTTCCATTAGGAACGAGACGCCCACCTCCACCAGGGAGATGCACGATGTCATGGCAGCGACGATAATGGTCAGGAAGAACAGGATGGCGGTAATGGCACTCAGCACAGGCATCGTGGCGCCCATCCGGGCAAACACATAGGGAACGCTCTGGAAAATCAGTCCCGGGCCCGCCCCCGGCTCGATGCCGGCGGCGAACACCGCCGGCATGATGGCAAAGCCGGCCAGGATGGCGAAAAGCAGGTCTGAAACCGCCGTACCTGCGCTCGTCGCAAGGATGTTCTCCTTCTTGCTCACATAAGAGCCGTAGGTGATGATGGCGCCCATACCCAGCGAGAGGGAGTAGAAACTCTGCCCCATCGCATAGGCGAAGGTGCGTGGCGTCAGTTCGCTCCAGTCGGGATGAAGCAGGTAGCGGACACCCTCCCCGGCGCCCGGCAGGGTAACCGAATAGGCGAGGATGAGCACGATCAGCACGAAAAGCACCGGCAGTGACACCTTGCTGAACTTTTCGATGCCGGACTTCACGCCTCCTGCCACCACACCCACCGTGACACCGAGAAACACCAGGTGCATCGCAACGGGAATCCAGGCCGACGAAACGAAACTGCCGAACTGACGGCTGACGTTTTCCGGCGGCATCCGCGTAAGCGAGAGACTGCAGGACTGGATGAAGTAACCCAGTGACCAGCCTCCGATCACGCTGTAATAGCAGGCGATCAGCGTGGGAATCAGGATGGTCAGGTAGCCGGTGGTCTTCCAGAATGGGTGCTGGCGCGACAGGCGCGCAAAGGCGTCCCGGGCGTTGGTGTGGCTGCGCCGCCCGATCATTACCTCGGCGAGGAAGACGGGCAGCGAGATCAGCAGGGTCGCGATGACGTAAACGATCACGAACGCGGCGCCGCCGTGTTCCCCCACCATATAGGGGAAGCGCCAGATATTGCCCAGCCCGATGGCGGAACCCGCCATCGCCAGGATTACGGCCAGCCGGCCGCCGAATTTTTCGCGTTTGTCAGCCATCTTACACTACCAACCTGAAGTTTACCTGTCCGCCGGGCCCGGCGGAAGGTCCCTAATCCGTCTGCTGCCGGCAACAGCAGCAGTTCTTCCGCCGCGTATACACCACGAATTCAAAGCTGAGCCCGGATGCGGAATCCGTCCGGAGGCCCGAACGCGACTCCACCGCCCAAATATCGGAATTAATTTCCGGGAAATGGGCATCCGCCTCGGGAATTGTCGTATGGACGTGCGTGATAAACAGCCGGTCCATCGAGTCGATGGCCTGCCTGTACACCGACGCGCCCCCCATCACGAAGCAGCGCGGCGCCGGTTCGGCAGCCGCGAAGGCCTCCTCGAAGGAGTTGACGCACACGACGTCGTCCGGGATGGGATCCCCGCCCAGGTTCAGCACGATGTTCCTGCGGCCCGGCAGGGGACGGATCGGAAGGGAGAAGTAGGTGGTGCGGCCCATGATGACGGGCAGGCCCCGGGTCTGCTCCTTGAAATATTTCAGGTCTTCGGACAGGTGCCAGGGAAGCCCTCCCTTCACGCCGATGGCCAGGTCATCGGCCACGGCCACGATCAGACATTTCTCCATAACTATACGGCAACGGGGGCCTTTATCGCCGGCCAGGGGTCATATCCTTCCAGCGTAAAGTCCTCATAGTCAAAATCAAATATACTCTTCACCTCCGGATTGAGCTTCATCACCGGCAGCTTGCGCGGCTCGCGGGAGAGCTGCTCGCGCACCTGCTCGAAATGGTTGAGGTAGATATGCGTGTCGCCCGTGGTGTGGATGAACTCGCCCGGCTGCAGGCCGCAGCTCTGGGCGATCATCATCGTCAGCAGGGCATAGGAGGCGATGTTGAACGGGACGCCGAGGAAGGTGTCCGCGCTCCGCTGGTACAGCTGGCAGGACAGTTTCCCCTCCGCCACGTAGAACTGGAAAAGGCAGTGGCAGGGCGGCAGGGCCATCCTGTCCACCTCGCCCGGGTTCCAGGCGCTCACGAGCAGGCGCCTGGAATCCGGATTGCGGCGGATCTGTTCCACCACCTGGCCCAGCTGGTCGATGCTGCGTCCGTCCGGAGCGGGCCAGCTGCGCCACTGGTGGCCGTACACGGGCCCCAGGTCGCCGTTCTCATCGGCCCACTCGTCCCAGATGGAGACCTTGTGGTCGTGCAAGTACTTGATGTTGGTGTCGCCCGCGATGAACCACAGGAGCTCGTAGATGATGGACTTGAGGTGCACCTTCTTCGTGGTCAGCAGGGGGAAGCCCTCGGACAGGTCGAAGCGCATCTGGTGGCCGAAGATGCTCTTCGTGCCCACCCCGGTGCGGTCGTGCTTCACCACCCCGTGGTCCATGATTTCCCGGAGAAGGTCGAGGTACTGCTTCATTATTTCCTGACGCCGAAGGCGAAGATGATGGCTTCGTGGAAGGTCTTGCCCGGGTTCAGGACCGTGCTCGGGTACTCCGGCCGGTTGGGGCTGTCCGGGAAGTGCTGGCACTCCAGCGCCACGCCGGAATAGTCGCGGTAGATGCGGCCGCGCTTGCCCTCGGGGCAGCCGCCCAGCCAGTTGCCCGTATAGACCTGGATGCCCGGCTGGGTCGTGAAGACCCTGAGCGTGCGTCCGCTGCGGTTGGACCACAGTTCGGCGGCCTCCTGGAGCTGGCCCTTGCGGTAGCCGTCGATGACGAAGCAGGCATCGTAGCCCTTGCCGTAGTTCAGGGCCGGAAAGTCCTTCTTGATGTCGCGGCCGAGGGTCTTGCCGTTCAGGAAGTCCATCGGGGTGCCCGCCACCGGCTCCGGGTCGCCCAGCGGGATGAGGGTCGCGTCGGTCGGGAGGTATTCCGAGCAGTTCAGCTTCAGGAACTGGCGCAGGATGGAACCGCCGCCGTTCAAGTTGAAGTAGGCGTGGTTTGTCAGGTTGACGACGGTGCGGGCGTCGGACCGGGCGCTGAAGGTAAGGCGGAGCTCGTTCTCCTCGCTCCACTCATAGCGCGCCACGACCACCAGCTTGCCGGGATAACCCATCTCGCCGTCGGCCGAGACATACTTGAACTCCACGCCGCCCTTGTGCTTGCGGGAATCCCAGACCTGGTCCGCGAAGCCCTCGGGACCGCCGTGCAGGTGGTTGGGGCCATTGTTGATGGGAAGGGTGTATTCCTTGCCGTCCAGGGTGAACTTACCCTTCGCGATGCGGTTGGCGAAGCGGCCCGGGCACTTGCCCAGGAACGGACCGTCGCTGAAATAGCGCTCCGCCTTGCCGTAGCCGAGCACCACGTCGTCCAGCTTGCCGTCCTTGTCGGGGACGTTCACGCCCACGATCGCCGCACCCACGCTGCCCAGCACCACAGAAGCGCCGCTTCCGTTGGTCATCGTGTACTTGAAGATGGCTTTTCCTTCCGGGGTCCTGCCCCACAGTTTTCTCTTGATGGTAGTCATATCATTATGTGTTTTGTTGGTTTTGCAGCCAGGAGACCACCCGCTCTACGGGCGCGTCTTTCATCAGGACGCGCTTCCGCCCGTCCAGCAGATACAGCGACGGAATCGCCCGCACGTTGTACAGGCGGTCGCTCCGGATGAGCCCCGCGGCGTCGTAGCCGCAGAGCCAGGCCCGGGGATAGTTGGGTTCGTACTCCCGCCAGGCGGCCACGTCCTCGTCGATATACACGTTCACGACCGCAAGCGTGCCGTCGCGGAGCATCGTTTCCATACCCGGCACGGCCTGCAGCGTGTTGATGATCTGCTGGCAGGCGTAGCAGCCCGGGTTGCTGAAGAAGAGCAGGGTGGCGTCCGCCTGCACTTCGTACAGGCGGTGCGTGCGGCCGCGGGCGTCGGTGAAACCGAAGTCCGCGGCAGGGGAGCCCACCGGGTTCAGGGCGCACATCCGGCGCTGGTACACATAGCCCGGCCGGGCTTCCTCCCGCGTGAAACGGGACTCCGCAAGCCCTTCTACATAAGGAAGATACAAGTCTTCGTCGCGCACCGGGGAGTTGGGATCGTAAAGGTAGTGCGCCACGATCTCCTCCATCATCAGGTACACCAGCGAGGCGGTATCGGCAGCCTGCCGGTCCTCCACCCGGCGGAACAGCCGCCGCATCCGGTCCTGTGCCGGCTCCAGGGGAAGCCCGTGCAGCAGTTCGATGTACATCGCCACCTGCTTCTCCACGTCCTCCCGACGCACGCCCAGCACGGCGCCCGTATCGCAGGGCCCGTCGCCGGCGAAGAAATCGTCCCAGAAATGGTCCAGGAACCACGCCTGCCGCTCGGCGGGGTCGGTGTACACGGCGGGAATGTCCGGATAACGGAAGGCGCGGAGCTCCGGCGCCTGCGGCTGCTTCGGACCGCCCGGCCGGCAGCCCGGCAGGAGCAGCGCAGCCAGCGTCAGACCCAATATGAAAGCCTTTGTACTCATCCAAAGGCATAAAGTTAACGAAAAATCACGGAAAGCAAACCGTGACAGGGGAACTATTTGTCAGCCGACGAGGTATTTCCCGAAAGGAAGCCTGCCGATCAGGCGGGAGAGCAGGAAGCTGGCGAGGTAGGTCAGCAGCGCCGTGCACAAGATGGCCAGCGGGACGGGAAGCACCGGATTGAGCAGGGAGAAGATGGCAGGAAGCATCAGCATGTGCATCAGGTACATCCCGTAGCTGGCTTCGGAAATCTTGCGGACCAGGCCATACAGACGCCCGCCGCTGCGGATCCGGCTGAAAAGAAGGAACACACAGGCGCTCATCACGCCGGCCACGATGGTATCGTTCTGCCAATGGGCTTCCAGCAGCTGCGGCGTATCCACGACGAAGCTCCTGCGATAGAACTGCCACGCGCCGAAAGCATAGAAAGCCAGCAGCAGCGGAATGCAAAGGGCGAAAACCTTCTTTCCGGACCAATCCAGCCGCGTCCGGATATAATAGCCCAGCACGATATACCCCACGAATCCGGAAACATAGTAGAACAGCGGATAAGGATTCCACCAGCACTCGCCGAACACCGGTCCCAGCCATTCCCGGAACATATAGAAGCACAGGGTAAAGGCCCAAAGGCCCAGGAAAAACAGCAGTTCCTTCCGGCCCGCCCCGGCCAGCCAGGGCGAGATGACCGGCATGATCAGATAGAGCCCCAGCATCATATAGACGAACCAGAGATGCGACTCGCGCGGGATGAAGTTGATCCACACCTGTTTCAGGTTCGCGAGCGCCTCCGCGCCGGAGAACTCTCCCCAGAGTGCCGGCAGGACGGCATACAGGACCAGGAAGACCAGGAACGGGATGCCCACCCGCGTGAAACGCTTCTTCAGGAACACGCCCGTGGCCGTTTTTACGGGAACGAGCAGATAGGCGGATGCCATCAGGAACAGCGGCACGGCGACCGGCCGCACAAAACCCTGGATGAACATCACGCTCCAACGCGCCAGTTCCGAAGGGAAACTGAAAGAATAGTCATCAGAATAAACGCACTCGCTGGCGTGGACCAGCATCACCATCAGGCAAGCCGCCGCACGCAACCAGTCCAGAAAGACGATCCGTTGTTTTTCCATATTACAATTCTATACTGAAAAGAAGAGACACGGCATGGTGTCCGTCCACGAGCCCCTGGCCGGCAAGATCCGCGAAGGACACGCCGCCGAGGAAACTGTACGACACCCCGATGCGGGTGGGGTAGGGAATCCAGGCCAGGTTGCCCAGCACCGCGGCGAAGTCGGCCCCGGCACTCAGCAGGGAGCCGCTTTCTTTCGAGGAACTGAACGCGGTCCGGTCTCCGTGCAGGGTCAGTTCGAAGTTGCGCAGATAGGACACCGGCCCCAGCAGGGCACGGTCCACGGGCAGCAGCGGCATCTTGTAGTCCAGCGAGGCCTTGAACTGCACGGGATAGGCGGCGAGGTGGGCGTTCACGGCGCCCGTGAAGCCGCGCGGCGCCAGGTTGGCGTGCGCTTCGCAGAAGGTTCCCGTCCCGATGCGGCGGGACAGCAGGCCGCTCCACCGGAGGCCGTGCGTCTCGTGCAGGCCGGGCAGGTAGCCGTACAGGGAGAAGTAGCCCGACGGGGCGATCAGGCCCGGCACCCAGCGGAAACTCCCGCCCAGTTCGGCTCCGACGCCGAAGCGGGGGTACAGGCGGGACGGGGGCGTGCGCTGCATGATATAGCCGCGCAGGCTGAAGGTCGTCCGGTTCATCGGGGCGCCGCTTTCGAAGTGGTCGTTGCTGAAAAGCAGCGTGGCGGCGGGAACGAGCCCGCGCAGCCAGCCGCCGGACGAGAAATTCCAGGGGATGTAGGCCCGCAGGCGGCCCGAGACGGACGCATTTCCGAGCGGTCCGGCCTTCAGCGCTTTCCGGCCGTCTGTTTCTTCCACGCAGTATCCGAGCGCTTCCCGGCCGCCCAGGTCCAGCGAAGCCTCCAGGACCGGATAGAGCCCTGTGTAGGAGACCTTGGCGTGGGCGGAGTGGCGCCAGACGCCTTCCGAGACACCCGCGTGGTAGCCCAGCGACCCGAAGCCCGTCCCCAGGTCGTTCTGCCAGAAGGCGGTGGCGCCCAGGCCGGCGTCCTGCTCGAGCGTGGCCAGCGAGAGATTGTCCACCGCGTCGTATTCGAGATACAAGGGCAGCCAGGAATGGAAATGCAGCAGGTGCGCAAGTTTGCCGTAAGGCTTCGGTTCGCTCACTTCGACTTCCGCTTCGGGGTTCACGGCGAGCGGCTCGCCCGCCGAAAGCTCCTCCGCGAAAGGATGGCGCGGCAGCGCGGACCAGTCGGCCGGCCTGGGCGCCAGTTCCGACAGGGCAGTCTTGCGGACGAGCCGCCCTTCGGGCTGCAGGCTGCTGTAGAAAAGGGTGTCGCGCAGGATCTCGAAATCGGAAGCGCCGAAGCGCGTTGCCGTCAGCTGCAGGAGCTCGCCGCCGGCAGGATCCAGGGAATACAGTTCGTTCACCCCGCTGTGGTCGCTGGTAAAGAGCAGGCGGCCCTCCGCATCCCCTTGCAACTGTTTGATGCTGACGGGTTTTGAAGAGAGGACGGGCGAAAAGTCCGCCACGCGGAAAATGCCCGCGCCCGCGTCGTCTATGCCGCTGGCGTACAGTTCCCCGCCCGCCCAGGCGGTCTCGAGCACCTGCAGGCCCGCCGGGGCCGGATGCACCTCGAGCACGCAGCCGTCGCGGGCATCCAGCAGGACCACGCGGCTGCTGCCGTCGGCGGGATATTCCGTCACGGCGAGCACCGGACGGTCCGGTGCGGGGGCCGGATGGAAATAGCGTGTCTTTTTCGTCAGCGGACGGGAGGTCTGCCCGTCGGAGATGCGGACCACCGACCACGAACGCAGCGGCCAGCGGGCGTCGGGGACCACCTCGCTCCAATACAGGCGGCCGGTGGCCCCGCTGAAACGGGGATGCGAGGTGGAAGCGCCCAGCAGGGTGAGCGGCGTATCTTTGCCGCCCGCATCCAGGCGCACCAGCCGGGCCGGGCGGGTGATGCCGGTCCGGACGGCGTACAGGCCGTTCCCGGCGGCGGTCAGGTTCCGGAACTCCGTAAAGCGGCGCGGCGTGGCGCTGACGCTTTCCGAAGGAAGGAAAGGCCCGCGGGCCGCTTCGTCCGCCGCCCAGAAGGCCTGCAGGCTGTCGCAGACTTCGGCAAAGGCCTGCCGGAACGGCTTGCCGGTGGCTTCCCGGACGGTTTTGTCCCAGTTGAGGAACGCCACGCCGCCGTGGTCGGCGATGCGCCGGTAGAAGCGTTCCGTGAGGTCCGGAACGCCATACAGGGCGCGGATGCCGCCGATGGCGAGGTAGCCGGCCCGGTAATAGTCGGGGGTATAATAGCGCTGGGAGCCGTAGCGCCAGCGCCAGTAATCCCGGAAATCGCCCGCGGCGAAGCTCACCCGGTAGTATTCCAGGAAATCCGCCGTCCGGCCGCGTCCCGCCTGCGTCAGGGCCGTTTCCGCCACCACGGCGTCGCCTTCCAGGAAGGCCGGGCCGCCATATACGGCGGAAAGGCCGCCCGCCGCCAGTTCCCCGCCGAGCACGCGCAGCCAGCGGAAGGGCGCTGAGGCCCCGGGCTGCATCTGCGCGACGTGGCGCGACTCGTGCTCGGCCAGCTGCAGGAGCCAGGGGGTGGGGTCGGCGGAAAAGGCGTCGGGCACCGTCAGCAGCTCCATCCGCCGCGGCGTCCAGGTGACCTGTCCGTTGGACTGGGCCGTCCAGGGGTGCAGCACCACGGGCATCTTGCTCCGGTAAGCCGCGTTCGGCCGGAAGCCGATGCTGCCGCCCACGGGCGTGGCGACGCGCTCCAGCGTCACGGCGTAGGCCCGTGCGAGCGAATCCAGCCCCCGGGGATAGATTACCCGGTAGGTCGGCGTTTCCACGCTGCTCCAGCGCAGCCCGCCCGGATCGGCACCCTGCGTGTAGAACTGGGCAGAAACGGGATGGGTAACGAAAAAGAGGACGGCAGCCAGTGCCGACGTCCTCCATATGCGTTTCAGACGAGGCATTTGCACAAAAATAGCAAATCCTCCGTAAGAAATCAATAAAACAGGCTCCGATCGATGCTCGTGCCCATCAGGCGGTAGCCGTCGGCATTGAGATGCAGCCAGTCGTTCTCGAAGAGGAAGGCCGGGTTGATGCGCGTGGGGTCGTCCGGACCGGCGGTGATCTTGTCGAAGTCGATCACGCCGTCGAACTCCCCGCTCTCCCGGATCCACGCGTTGAGCGCCTGGCGGCCCTTCTCATGCTCGCCCTCCCGCTGGTAGAAACTGCCTACGGCGGAAGTCACCGTAGCGCCGATCACCCGGATACCGCGCTCGTGCGCCTCCCGGATGATGTCCCGGAAGACGGCCTTGATCTGCTCGGCCGTGGCCACGCCGTCCCGGCTGCCGCCCAGGTCATTCGTGCCCTCGAACAGGATGACGTACTTCACCCCGCGCGGGCCGAAGAGGTCCCGCCGGTAGCGGCTCTGGGCCGTGGGCCCGTTGCCGCCGCGCAGGATGCAGTTGCCGCCCAGGCCGAAGTTCAGCACGGAAAGGTTGCGCGTCCGGCGGTCGGAGAGCAGCGAACGGGACAGCTGGTCGGTCCAGCGGTCCTGACCGTTGGTGGTGGTGCCGCGGCCGTCCGTGATGGAGTCGCCCAGCACGGCGATGGCGGCGCTGCGGCGGCGGGGTTTGACGTCGATGGCGCTGATGGTGTACCAGTGGTCCGTCTTCGCCACGGGGGCCGAGAAGTCCGTCGTGTTGCCGGCGGCGATGTAGGAGGTCGTGCGCGAGCCGGGGTGGCTGGTCAGGCGCGTCGCGGAGATCTTGCCGTAGTGGATGGTAACGGCAAGGTTCTCCCGCTCGGCGAGCTTGAAACGGACCGGGTCGGAAACCACCTCTTCCCCGGGCGCCATCGTGAAGGAACGGCGTCCGCCGAAAGTCAGTTCCACGGTGGAGCCGGGCAGGATTTCGGGGCTCGCGCCCATCGTCGCCGCCCGGGCGATCTCCACGCCCAGGATTTCCGTTTCATCTTCGTTGAACAGGTTGCTCAGGTGCAGCCGCAGGGACTTGCCGCCGATGGACACCTGCACGATCTGGCGGAAGGAATTGCCGGCAAGGCCAGGTGCGGGCGGGTTGTTGTGCGGCTCGGCGATCTGCAGGGCGGTGGCCCAGGTGGTGACCCAGTCGCGGGTCTGCGCGACGGCGCCGAGCGTCAATAACGCCAGCGCCAGGGTGGTCAGGATCTTTTTCATAACTTACTGCGGACGGCGCATCATCCTGCGCGGAGGCAGGATGACCACGCGGAGGTCATCGTCGAAGACCGGCATGCCGAGCTCGTCGGACTTCAGCTGGTGGAACTCCAGCGAGTCGATGGGCAGGCGGAGCGGACGCACGTCGGACGGCAGCGGCCGCTTCGAGAAGGTCTGGAAATAGCCCACGCAGGCGTCCCGCCACCATTCGGCGTCGTGCTGCTGGATCTCCAGCTTGCGCTTCGCCTCGGCGAACAGCGCCGGGCTTACGTACGGCTCCAGGCCGTCCCAGGTGCGGCGGAACTCCTCCACCTGCCGGATGCCGGTGTCGTAATGCAGGCAGATCTCGTCCCAGAGCGTGCGGCCAGAAGACAGCTTGTAGTCCCACGGCAGGTGGTGGAACCAGAGCAGCAGGTTCTCCGGGCAGGTGGCCAGGTCGGCATAGGTTGAGGTAAGCGGCTCGTGGTACTGGTGGACGTTGTCGGAGCCGGTGGGGGTGCGGTCGAAACCGATGCCCAGCGAGTCCGCCTTGTGGTAATAGGCAGGCGTCCAGTCGGGACGGCCGACGCGGTCCCAGGGCGCCGGGCCGTAGTGCGTGCCGCCGAAGAGGTGGTGCAGGCCCAGGGGCATCTCATAGTTGACGACCGCCTCGCGGGAGGCCATCATCATGTCGCGAACGGGGGCGATGAATTTCGCCTCGTAGGTCTTGTCGGAAACGCCGGCCGGCTTGAGGAAGGTCTGGCGGATCCACTCGTCGGCAATCTGCCCGGCATCCAGTTCCGGGTTCCAGGCCAGGCGGCCGAAGGCATACCAGTTGGACTGCGCGAAGAAATAGCCGCAGAAGTTGGGGTCCTGGCCGGTGTTCGCCACGCCGGCGATGGCCGTGACCATCTTCGCCACGGTGGAGCCGGGGCCGTCGCGGTAGGTGTCGCTGTCCAGGCATTCCTCCCAGGTGGTGCCGTGATAGGCCAGGTGGTGGGAGAAGCCCAGGTATTCCTGCGTGATCTGGAATTCCATCATCATCTTCGTGTCCTTGAGCTGGCCGAAAAGCGGGCTGAAGGGCTCGCGCGGCTGGAAGTCCACGGGACCGTTCTTGATTTGGACGATCACGTTGTCCGCGAACTTGCCGTCCAGCGGCAGGAACTCCTCCACGGCCTGGTTGGCGCGGTCGGGGCTGGTGGGGCTGTACACGAAGGCACGCCACATCACGATGCCGCCGAAGGGGGCCACCGCCTCACCGAGCATATTGGCGCCGTCGGCGTGGGTGCGGCCGTAGTCCTGCGGGCCGGCCTGGCCCTCGGAATTGGCCTTCACCAGGAAGCCGCCGAAGTCGGGGATGGCGGCGTATATCTCAGCCGCCTTGTCCTTCCACCATTGGCGGACCTTCGGGTCCAGCGGGTCGCCGCTCTTCAGGCCGCTCAGGGCGATGGGGCTCGTCCATTTGATGGAAAGGTAGGTCCGGATGCCGTATTCCCGCAGGATGTCCGCGATCTTCGCCACGCGGGCGATGTGCTCCGCGTCCAGGACCAGCGGGTTGGAGTTGACGTTGTTGAGCACCGCGCCGTTCAGGCCGACGGACGCGCAGAGCTCGCCGTAATGGCGGATGCGCGCCTCCGGGATGGACGCGGATGTCCACTCCCACATCGACTTGCCGGCATAGCCGCGCTCCACGGTGTCGTCCAGGTTATCCCAGTGGTTGAGCAGGCGCAGGTCGTAGTACGGCTTTTCCGAGATGTCGATGCCCGGGCCGGCCTGGCCCAGCACCTCGGCGCGCTGCAGGGCGTATACGCCGTAACGCAGGCCCGCCTCGGAGCCCGCGGCGACGACGCGCAGCGCACCGTCGTCGTAGATATGGAAGCCTTCGGCGGGCAGGGCGGGATCGACCTTCGCCTGCACGGAGGCGAGGACCTCCGCATAGGGGCGCCCGGCGGCGAGCCAGAGCTCGGTGCCGTCCTGCGCCACGGGAACGGGACGGCTGCAGGCGGACAGCAGCAGGGCGCCCGCCAAGACCGTCAGAACAAAGGATTTACGCATATTTCTCATGTGTTTGGATTACAGGTTTGCCTGGGTGAAGACTTCGCTTTCCGCCTTGAACATCCGCCGGGCGTCACGCGGCGTCATGCCGGTGGAGGCGTTCCCCAGGTCCGGGACGTTGAACGATTTCAGGGTGTAGTTGTAGAAACGGGAGTTCTTCTGCGGCAGGACGAAGGGCTTGGTCGTGCGCCCCTCAGCATCCAGGTGGCAGAAGTACGGCTTTCCGTACTGGCCGTCGCCGCGCTTGCTCGCGAATACGAACCAGCGGCTGTTCGAGGACCAGCTGTGGTAGGAGTCGGACTTGTCGCCCTTGATCTCGTCCAGCGGACGGATCTCCCCCGTCCTGAGGTCGGCCAGGTACAGGGTGCATTCGGTATGGAAAAGCGGGAACGTCCCGTAGTCGGCCACAGTGAACATCAGCCAGCGCCCGTCCGGCGACACCTTGGGGTGGCAGACGGAATCGTTGTTGGCGCGGCCGTTCCAGACGGTATCCACCTGTTCGGAAATCCGTCCGCTCTCCGGATCGAAGTCCGCCCGCACCAGGTCGTACTTCAGCTCGAAGATCCCTTCCGGCACCGCGACGGTGTCCGCCACGCAGTAATACACCGACCTGCCGTCGGCGGAAAAACACGGGAAGGTCTCGAACTTGTCCGCCCGGGCGATGTGGGGCAGGTTGATCATCTCATTCTTCTCGAAGTCCGCCACCGTCAGGTCCGACCCTGTGTCGTACACCTCCATCCGCGTGCCCGCCAGGGTGTGGAAGCTGGGGATGATGATGTTGGTGGAGAACACGCCGAAGCGGCCGGACGGGTGGAGCTCGCCGTAAACGGTGGCGGAAAGCATCCCGGGGGCGTTCAGCGTCAGCTTGCGCAGTTTGCCGTCTTGATTGAGGATGGAACCGCCCTTGGGACCGCGGATGTAATACAGGGAGTAGTCCCCGCGCGACTGGCCATGGACGTGGCAGTTCATGCAGGCGTTGTCTGTCAGGGTGTGGTCACAGATGATCGTTTCCCTGAAATTCTCCACGCAGCGCTCCCGGATGGAAACCTCATTGTACATCTGGTAGGAAGGCTCGATGAGCCGGTAGGTCAGCCAGCCGTCCATCCCGTCTTCGCTCACGAAGATGGACCACTGGTCGGTCAGCGGCTGCCCGCCCACCTCGGCCTCCGCCTTCACCGTGATCGTCTTCCCCTCCGCACCGGCCAGGAAGGCCTTCCAGGCGCCCAGGCGCCATTCCACCTCCGCGCCCCGGATCGTGACCGTCCGGTCGCCGAGGGAGAATGTGGTCTTCGCCTTCCGGACATCCGGCATCGCGTAGCGGAAGTTCAGCGGGGCGATGTTCGCCGGGATGGTCACCTCCTTGTAGTCCGGGTAGATCACGAGCGGCCCGGCGCTTCCGTCCGGGGCGACGGCAAGGTCCCTTCCGCCGCAGCCCGGCAGCGCCAGGCAGAGCAGCCCGGCAAGGAACAGTCTGGAAATCAATGAGGTTCTCATGGTCTATTGCTGCTCGTTCATGGCTTTCAGGTAGTAGTACCAGTAGGTGTTCTTGAAGGCGCCGGGATTCCGGCCGAAGCGGCCCATCCGGTCGACTTCCGAGGCCGGCACCCCGTAGCGGGAGAGCTGGTCCGGTGCCAGCCTGCCGTTCTGGCTGAGCCAGATCAGGATGGCCTCGTTGTACACGTGGCCCGGGATCATGTCCGCCGCATACGTTTCCATGAACCCGTCCAGATTGTAACTCATCAGGTCGTAGCAGAGCAGGTAATTCCGGGCCGGCAGGTTGCCGGGATCGACGTCCAGCAGTTCGCGGAGGACCTGGCGGGGCCGGTCCGAATGGTGCACGAAATCCTTTTTCGCCAGGCGCGCGTGCGCCGCGGCGATCTGGGCGCGCGTGGCTTCATCCTGATTCCCGGGCATCATGCTCCGGGCCCACTTCCCGTAGAAAAGCGTCCGGGAAAGCAGGTTGAGGTATTTTTGTGCGGAGGCTTCCTCTCCCATGGTCAGGTTCACGCGGGCCAGGCGGACCAGGAAGCGCACGCCGGTATGCTTGGGAGATGCCTGCAGCGCGGTGATGGCGCTCTGTTCCGCCACGGTCATATCGCCCAGCTGGAACCAGGCCTCCCCGGCCAGCATATTGGTAAACAGGCTGTTGTCTATCGATACCGGGATCAGCAGGGTGTACTGGTGGTTCTGCACATAGTTGAAAAGCGCGTCGCCCAGCTTCCCCGTCATCGCATACGCGAGGTTGTAGCAGTAACTGGACTCCACCATATGGAGGTCCTTCTTGGAGAGCCGGACAACCTTGTCCCAGTTCTCGCGGGAAATCTCGGTGTCCAGGCCGATCACCCGGTCGTACTCGACGAGGGGCACGCCCCAGGCCTTGCCGTAGTGCTTGTGGTACGGGGAGCCCAGGGCCCAGACGCCGAACGCGACCAGCAGCACGCCGGCGACCGGCCGGAGCCAGGCTTTCCGGAACTGCAGGGCCAGCAGCACCAGGGACAGGTACGCCAGCGAGGCCACGGTGTACCGGGTGATGTAGAGGTTGCCCGTTTCCCGCAGGAAAGACCAGGCGAAAAACAGAAAGGCAATACCCAGGGACGGCCATTTACCCAGGAACTTCCGGCAGATCCGGTACACGACCACGCCGATTCCCGTCAGCAGCAGCGCCACGATGAGCGCGCCCACCCCGGGAAACAGGAAGAACTGCTCCAGGAAGTCGCCCGCAAAGCGGGCCAGCCAAGCGGAACCCCGGTAGGTCTGGCTGATATAGTCCGCGTCGAACGCGAACAAGTTCATCTGTTCCCGGCGGAGCAGATGATAGGGATACACAAACCAGAAAAAGCCCCACGAACCCAGGAAAGCCGCAGCCGCGAAGCAGGCGAAGTTGAACCGGCGTTTTTGTTTCTTCATCGTTAAAGAAGCAATAATATACAAATATGCGAAAAAAAAACGGAACGGCAGAATTTGTTATCTTTGTATGAACGCAATACGATTTCACGATGATCTTTCAACGACTCCTTCCCTGCCTGGCGGCCCTCCTGCTTTCGCTCTTTTCCGCGGCCGCCGTCGATTTCCCCGGCATCACCGAAGCCCGCACGGCTCCCGGCCGTTTCTCCCTGATCGAAAACGGCGCGCCCGCCGCCGTGGTCACGGACCCGGCGGACCCCAAGGGCATCCTGTATGCCGCAACGAACCTGCGCGCCGACTTCGGACGCGTCTGCGGCTCGGTGGCCCCGACCGTGGGCGCGCGCGCCATCCTCGCGGGCAGCCTGGACAGTCCGATGATCCGGGACCTCGCCGGGCGCGGCATCATCGACATCAGTCCCCTGAAAGGGCAGTATGAAAGCTATCTGATCGCTACCGTCGGCAACGCCGTTCCCGGGTACGAGGACGCGCTCGTGGTCGCGGGCGCGGACATGCGCGGCACCATCTACGGCATCTACGAGATTTCCGAGCAGATCGGCGTGTCCCCCTGGTATTACTGGGCGGACGTGGCCGTGGAACACCGCGACAACCTGTCGATGGCGCCGGGGACCTACCGCACCGACCCGCCCGCCGTGTGCTACCGCGGCATCTTCCTCAACGACGAGGCCCCCTGCCTGACCGGCTGGGTGAAGAACACCTTCGGCACCGACTACGGTGACCATCGTTTCTACGCCCACGTGTTCGAGCTCCTGCTGCGCCTGCGGGCCAATTTCCTCTGGCCGGCGATGTGGGACTGGGCCTTCTACGCCGACGACCCGCTGAACAGCGTCACCGCCGCCGAAATGGGCATCATCATGGGCACTTCGCACCACGAGCCGATGGCGCGCAACCACCAGGAATGGGCGCGCCGGCGCGGCTCGGACGGCCCCTGGGACTACACCGCGAACCGGAAGGTCCTGGACAAATTCTTCACCGAAGGCATGGAACGCGCCAAGGATACGGAGGACCTGATCACCATCGGCATGCGGGGCGACGGAGACGCCGCCCTGGGTAAGGAGGGCGAAGAGGCGAAATACATCAGCCTGCTGGAAGGCATCATCAAGAACCAGCGCAACATCATCCGCAAGGTCACCAAGCGCCCCGCCGAGGAGCGCCCGCAGGTGTGGGCCCTGTACAAGGAGGTCCAGCAGTACTACGACCTGGGCCTGCGCGTGCCCGACGACGTCACGATCCTGCTGAGCGACGACAACTGGGGCGACGTGCGCAAGCTCCCCACCCCGGAGGAGCGCCGGCGCAAGGGCGGCTGGGGCATCTATTACCACGTGGACTACGTGGGCGCCCCGCGCAACTCCAAGTGGCTGAACATCACCCCGATACAGAATATGTGGGAGCAGTTGCAGCTGACGTATGCCTACGGCGTGGACAAGCTGTGGGTGCTGAACGTCGGCGACCTCAAGCCGATGGAATATCCCATCGACCTGTTCCTCGCGATGGCCCGCCGGCCGGAATCCTTCACGGCGGAGAACCTGCTGGACCACACGCGCGCCTTCTGCGCGCAGGCCTTCGGGGAGGACCAGGCGGACGAGGCAGCCCGCATCCTCAACCTGTACAGCAAATACAGCGGCCGCACCACGGCCGAGATGATGGACAGCCGCACCTACGACCTCGCTTCCGGGGAGTTCCGCCGCGTCTGCGACGACTTCGCCCGCCTGGAGGCCGAGGCGCTGCGGCAGTTCCTCGCGCTCGACCCCGCCCGGCGCGACACCTACCGCCAGGTCATCCTCTTCCCGGTGCAGGCCCTCGCCAACATCTATGACATGTACTACGCCCAGGCGATGAACCGCGACCTCGCCGCCAAGGGCGACCCGGCGGCGAACCGCTGGGCGGACGAGGTGGAACGCTGCTTCGCGCGCGACGCCTTCCTGATGGAGCAGTACAACAAGGAGATGTCCGGCGGCAAATGGGACGGCATGATGACGCAGAAGCACATCGGCTACCGCAGCTGGAACGACAATTTCCCGGCGGACCGCATGCCGGACGTGAGCCGCATCGAAGACACGGCGCCCGGCGGCTTCTCCTTCGCGGCCGACCCGCGCGGCTATACCGCCATCGAGGCGGAGCACTTCCTGTCGGCGCAGCCCGCGGAAGGCACCGCCTGGACCGTCATCCCCGATATGGGACGCACCCTGAGCGGCGTGGCCCTGATGCCCTACACCCTCCCGGCGGAAGGCGGCGCCCTGAGCTACCGGGTGCAGCTTCCGGAAGGCGTCTCGGGCGTCAGGGTGCACGTGGTCACCAAGTCCACCCTCGCCTTCAACAACACCGGACACCGCTACGAGGTGGACCTGGACGGCGCGAAGGCCGTGCAGTTCTTCAACGAGCGCCTCAACGAGGACCCGCAGAACATCTACTCCGTCTATTACCCGACCGTCGCCCGGCGGGTGGTGGAAACGGTCTCCGAACTGCCCGCACGGGGCGGCTGGGCCACGCTCACGCTGCGCCCGCTGGACCCGGGCATCGTGTTCGAGAAGATCGTGGTGGATTACGGCGGCTACACGCCGCAGTTCCTCTTCGGAGAGGAGTCTGCCGCCACCCGCGGGGCGCGCTGACCGATTATTATCCTTTTTTGAGCGAATCCGGAACGTATTGTCCCGGATTTTGCGTACATTTGTTAGACTTGGATAATATGTCAAAACTATAACCTATGGCCAACACTCCCAATGAAGCGAAAGGCTTCTACAAACTGAGCTGGATGCAGCGCATCGGCTTCGGCGCCGGCGACATGGCGCAGAACCTCATCTACCAGACCGTCAGTATCTGGCTGCTTTTCTTCTATACCAACGTGTTCGGGCTCAAGCCCGGTCCCGCCGCCCTGATGTTCCTCATCGTCCGCCTCGTGGACGTGCTCTGGGACCCCGTGGTAGGCACCATCGTGGACAAGGGCAACCCGAAATGGGGCAAATACCGCTCCTGGCTCATCTTCGGCGGCATTCCCCTCGTGGGCCTCGCCATCCTCTGCTTCTGGAACGGCCTGTCCGGCGCGTCCGACACCGCCAAGCTCATCTACGCCTATGTGACCTACGTCGGCATGTCGATGTGCTACACCCTCGTGAACGTGCCGTACGGCGCCCTGAACGCCTCGCTCACCCGCGACACCAACGAAATCACGATCCTTACCTCCACGCGCATGTTCATGGCCAACCTCGGCGCCCTGTGCGTGAAGTCCCTGCCCATCATCATCGCCATCTTCGCCCCGAAGGTCCTCAATCCGGAGACCGGCAAGATGACCGCCGTGTACAACACCCCGGAAGCCGGAAGCGCCTGGTTCATCACCTACGCCATCTTCGCCGTCGTGGGCCTGGCCCTGCTGGTCTTCTGCTTCACGCAGTGCAAGGAGAAGGTCGTCATGGACCAAAAGGAGTCCGCCAACGTGAAGGTCAGCGACCTGTGGATGGAGTTCGGCCGCAACAAGCCGCTCCGCATCGTGGCCTTCTTCTTCATTACCGCCTTCGCGATGATGAGCGTGAGCAACGCCGCCGACGCCTACTTCATGAGCTATAACGTCGAGGCCACCCCGCTGCTGACCACGCTCTTCATGTGGCTCGGCACCATCCCGGCCTTCATCTTCATGCCGCTCGTGCCCGCCATCAAGCGCAAGATCGGCAAGAAGGGCATGTTCTACCTCTTCCTGGGCATCGCCATCGTGGGTATGGCGCTGATGTACACCTTCGTGTCCATCCCGGCCACCAAGACCAACTTCGTGCTGCTTTGCATCGCCCAGTTCGTGAAGTCCACCGGCATCATCACCGCCACCGGTTACATGTGGGCCCTGGTTCCCGAGGTCATCGCCTATGGTGAATACACCTCCGGCAAGCGCATCGCCGGCATCGTGAACGCCCTCACCGGCATCTTCTTCAAGGCCGGCATGGCCCTCGGCGGCGTGGTTCCGGGGCTCGTGCTCGCCTGGGTCGGCTTCAACGCCGACGCCGCCCAGCAGACCCCGCTCGCCCTCCAGGGCATCCTCTGGCTGGTCTGCGTGATCCCGGCCATCCTGCTCCTGCTCGCCATCTTCATCATCAGCAAGTACGAACTCAGCGACGAGAAGATGGACAAGATCAACCAGGAGATCGAAGCCCGTCACCTGTCCGAATAACCTTAATAACCAATAAGATATGGCAAGGAAAGCTCAGAAACGCTACCTCCTCCCCGAGGACTACATGGCCGACCCGTCCGTGCACGTGTTCGACGGAAAGCTCTACATCTATCCCTCCCACGACTGGGAGTCCGCCGCACCGGACGACGACTTCGGCAGCGAGTACGACATGAAAGACTACCACGTCCTGTCCCTGGAGGGCAAGGACCCGATGACCTCCCCCGTCAAGGACCACGGCGTCGCCCTGGACATCAAGGACGTTCCCTGGGCCCGCCGCCAGCTGTGGGACAACGACGTCGTGAAAGGCCGCGACGGCCGCTACTATATGTATTTCCCGGCCAAGGACAAGACGGACATCTTCCGCTGCGGCGTAGCCATCTCCGACTCGCCCACCGGTCCCTTCGTCGCCCAGCCGGACCCCATCCGCGGCAGCTATTCCATCGACTACGCCGTCCTGCACGATGACGATGACGAGTACTACATGTACTTCGGCGGCATCTGGGGCGGCCAGCTCCAGCGTTACGAGGACAACCTCGCGAAGGACTGCGGCACCTCCTACCCCGCCGACGGGGAACCGGCCATCCCGGCCCGCGTGGTGAAGCTCGGCAAGGACATGCTCCAGTTCGCCGAGGAGCCAAAACCGGTCGTCCTGCTGGATGAGGACGGCACCCCCATCAAGGTGGAAGACAACAAGCGCCGCTTCTTCGAGGCCAGCTGGATGCACAAGCACAACGGCAAATACTACTTCAGCTATTCCACCGGCGATACCCACCGGATCTGCTACGCCATCGGTGACAACCCGTACGGGCCGTTCACCTACAAGGGCGTCATCCTGACGCCGGTCTTCGGCTGGACCACGCACCACTCGATCGTCAAGTACGGCCGCAGCTGGTACCTTTTCCACCACGACAGCGTTCCCTCGAACGGTATCAACCGCCTGCGCAGCCTCAAGGTCTGCAAGCTCTCCTACCGTCGCGACGGCACCATCGTGGCCATCAAGGGGCTTGACAAACCCGCTGAGCCCAGCGAATAAACAATAAATGTACTAAAACCGGAACGGGGACCGCGTGATGCGATCCCCGTTTTTCCTTATTCCGTCGCGATGCCCTAGAAGGCGGCGATCAGTTCGTCGTTGCTGTAGGCGTCGGCGCCGTAACAGGTCTTCAGGTAGGCCAGGCCGCCCAGGTAGTCCTCCTCGGTGAAGGAGTTGGTCGCCTCCTTGGCCGCCACCACGTCGTAGCCGAGGCAGTAGGCGTCGGCGGAGGTATGGCGGCAGCACATATGGGTGTGCAGGCCGGTGATGATCACGGTCTTGACGCCCAGTTCCTTCAGGAGGATGTCCAGGTCCGTCTGGAAGAAGCCGCTGTAGCGGCGCTTGGGCACCACGTAGTCGCCGGGCTGCGGAGTCAGTTCGGGAATCACTTCGGCGCCGGGGGTGCCGACGAGGGCGTGGTCGCCCCAGATCTGGAGTTCCCGGTCGATGCCCGGCAGGTGGGCGTCGTTGCAGTAGACGACGGGAACGCCCTTCTCGCGCGCTGCGGCAAGCAGGCGGGCGGTGGCGGGAACGATGGCGCGGGCACGGTCGCAACCGATGGCGCCGGTGACGAAGTCGTTGAGCATGTCAACGACCAGGATGGCGGGATGATTCAATTTTTCCATATGCTTTCAATTGTTTTCTTTCGTCTTCAAACAGACCGGTGTCCTTTCCCGCAAAACGCGGGCCACGCCGTTATTTCCTGCGGTCGATACGCGTCCAGACCCAGTACATAAACACGCCCCAGACCAGGAACAGCACCACATACACCCAGAAGGGCAGCCGCGCCTGATAGATGTCCCAGTTCAGGACCTTCTGGTACTCCGGGATATCGGCGTAGTAATAGGCGCCGGCGCCGAAGTCCAGCTCGGGGTCGAGCCCGATGCGGTTGACCATGATATAGACGGCTGCGGCCAGGATGGCCCCTCCCACCACGAGGAGGGCCACCCTGGCCGCGCGTCCGGATTTCGGCATCCCCTTAGGACAGGTGCGGGATGGGGAAGAGCACGCCGCTGAGCAGCAGCCACACGGCGAAGAAGGTCAGCGCGATGTTGAAGCACTGCCCCACGAGGTACAGCCAGAGCGGCTTGCCGCCCTGCATCTGCTTCACCAGGTCCTTGAAGTTGGTGTCCAGGCCGATGCTCACGAAGGCCAGCACGAAGGCCCAGTTCTTATACTGGTCGAGCACGCCGTTGATGGCCTTCACCTGGTCTGCGCCGGCGAGCGGCTGGATGATGAAGGAGGCCACGAGCGAAGCCACGAAGAAGCCGATGATGAATTTCGGGAAGCGGGTCCAGATTTCGCCGGCGCCCACTTTCTGGCCTTCCTTCCGGTTCACGCTGGTCGCGAAGAACAGGGCCACGAAGAAGGCGATGAAGCCGATGAGGATGTTCTGGATCATCTTGACCAGCACGGCGGCCTGTTCGGCCTCGCCGCCCAGCACAGAACCCGCCACGGCCACGGCGCCGGTGCTGTCCACCGTACCGCCGATGAGCGCGCCGCCCATGATCGGAGACATGCCCGTGGCCCGGATGAGCACGGGTTCAAGGGCCATCATCAGCACCGTGAAGATGATCGAGATGGAGATGGTCATCGTGAGGTCATCCTTCTTGCAGTTGGACGCCGCGCCCGTCGCGATGGCGGCGGAAGTACCGCACACGCTCGTGGCGGAGGCCATCGTGATGACCAGCGGCTTGTTGTCCATCTTCAGCACGCGCGTGCCGAACCACCACATGAAGAGGATGACGATCGGCGTGACGATCCAGGCGATGCCCAGGCCGTACAGGCCGAATTTCGCAATGTTGGAGAAGAGCACGGAGAAGCCCATGATCACCAGGCCGGTCTTGATATAGAATTCCGTCTTGACGGCCGGCTTGAGCCACTTGGGCGTACCGACTGTATTGGAAATCAGGATACCCACGATCAAAGCCCAGAAGGCCCACTCCAGGTAGCGGTTGAGCGTGAACTCCGCGCTGATGAGGCGGACGATCACGGCCAGCACGAACACGCCCAGGAAGGCGGGCAGGAACTTCTTCACCTTTTCGCCGAGCAGGGCGGCGCCGCAGGTAAAGAGCACGCCGAGCACGAGGACCGTGCGCAGGAGCTTGCCCCAGAAGGCGCCCGATGCGAACTGCTGTCCCAGCGGGACGATCTTGGCGGCCTGGGCCTCGTTGAGCGATTCACCCCAGGACCAGGTCTTGAAGCTGAGCGCGGAAAAATCAAATGCTTGGGCAAGGACGGCGACGCAGGCGATCAGGATGACGATGAATCCGATCCACACGGAAAGCCAGTCCTCGGTTTTCCACAATTTGGACAAGTTGCTGTTCTTTGCCATTTTCTACGGGTTTTGTTTTAAATACAACGGGCAAAGATAGTGTTTTTTCTTAACTTTGTCTTGGAATTCGAATATATGTGCGTATGGAGAAAACCTGGAGATGGTTCGGCCCGGCCGACAAGGTGACGCCGGAGATGATGCGCCAGATCGGCGTGGAAGGCGTGGTGACGGCCTTGCACCACCTCGCCCCCGGCGAGTTGTGGACGGTGGAGGACATACGTGCCGTGCAGGCGCGCCTCGCAGCCGCCGGGCTGCACTGGTCCGTCGTGGAAAGCCTGCCCGTCAGCGAGGAGATCAAGTACGCCGGCCCCCGGCGGGACGCCCTCATCGACACCTACATCCGGAGCCTGGAAAACCTGGGCCGTTGCGGCATCCATACCGTCTGCTACAATTTCATGCCCGTGATCGACTGGGTGCGCACCGACCTGGAGCGGCCCCTGCCGGACGGCTCCCTTTCGCTCTATTTCGACTACGTCCGCTTCGCCTGGTTCGACATCAAGATCCTCGCGCGCAAGGGCGCGGAGAAAGATTTCCCGCCGGAGGTGGTGGAGAAGGTGGAGGCGCTGGACCGCAGCGCCACGGACGAGGACCGGGCGCAGATCGTCGATACCATCATCACCAAGACGCAGGGCTTCATCAACGGCCCGCTGGGCGGCGGCGACGCCTCCCCCGTAGAGAAATTCCGCGCCCTGATGGCCCCCTACGCGGGCGTCTCGAAGGTGCAGCTCCGCGAGAACCTGCGCCATTTCCTCGAGGCCGTGATGCCCGTCTGCCGGCAGTGGGACATCCGCCTGTGCATCCACCCCGACGACCCGCCCATGCCGGTGTTCGGCCTGCCGCGCATCGTCTGCGACGCCGGCGACATACGCTGGCTGCTCTCCGCGGTGGACGATTTCCACAACGGGCTGACCTTTTGCGCGGGTTCGCTGTCCGCAGGCGCGCACAACGACGTGGAGGCGATGGCGCGCGAATTCGCCCCGCGCACGCATTTCGTGCACCTGCGTTCGTGCAACCTGCTGCCGGGCGGCGACTTCGTGGAGGCGCCGCACACCGCCGGGCGCGTGAATCTGGTGGAGCTGGTGCGCATCTTCGAGCGCGAGGGCCGCAACCTGCCGATGCGGGTGGACCACGGCAAGACGATCCTGGGCGACGAGCGCGTCGGCTACAACCCGGGCTACAGCTTCCACGGCCGGATGCTGGCCCTGGGCCAGGTGGAAGGGATGATGGCGGCCGTACAAGACGAAATCAAACGCAACCAAGCATATGAATGAATTGTATTCCGTAGCCGGAAAGGTGGCCGTGATCAGCGGCGCCGCCGGAGCGCTGGGCGGCTCGCTCGCCCGCCATTTTGCCGCGCAGGGCGCCGACGTGGTGGCGCTCGTGCACCGTCCCGAACAGGTGGAACCCACCGTCGCTTCCCTGAAGGCCCTCGGCGGCAAGCCCGTCGGTTATGCCTGCAACGTGATGGACACGGAGGCGGTTTCCAAGATCGCCGATGACGTGGTGGCTGCCTACGGCCGGGTGGACATCCTCATCAACGTGGCCGGCGGCAACGTGCCCGGCGCCACCGTGATGCCCGACCAGAACTTCTGGGACATGAAGCTGGAAGACTGGACCAAGGTGCTGGACCTCAACCTCAACGGCACGGTCTATCCCTGCCACGTGTTCACGAAGGTCTTTGCGAAACAGGGCTACGGCTGCATCCTGAACATCTCCTCGATGGCCGCCTACGACGCCCTGACCCGCGTGGCGGGCTACGGCGCCGCCAAGGAGGGCGTGTCCAACTTCACCCGCTGGCTCGCCGCAGAAATGGCCATCAAATACGGCGAGAAGATCCGCGTGAACGCCCTCGCGCCGGGCTTCTTCATCGGCAAACAGAACCGCGCCGCCCTGCTGAACGAGGACGGCTCGCTGACCGAGCGTTCGATGAAGGTGATCGCCAAGACCCCGATGCGCCGCTTCGGCGACCTGACGGAACTCAACGGCGCCGCGCAGTTCCTCTGCTCCGACGCCGCCTCCTTCGTCACCGGCGTCGTCCTGCCGGTTGACGGCGGCTTCAGTTCTTTCAGCGGAGTCTGAACGAACTGAAGCCGGGACGCTGCCGCGGGACGCAAGTGCTAGCGGAAAAAGCGGGAGAGCCAGGCCTGGTCGATGGTGGCGAGACCAGCGGCAGATTCGCGGATGAGCGGATTGCGCCCCAGGATGCCCGCGCAGTCCTCATACACGTTGAACCCGACCGCCAGCATCTCCATCTGCCCGTTCTCCGGATAGGTGAAGGTCATCTCGCCGTCGGAACCGTCGCTTTTCAGGAACTTCAGCGGCACGTCCTTCTTCAATTCCTGGCAGGTCACGAACTTGCACATCTCGATTACGAGGTCGTCCAGCCCGCATTCAAAGATCTTGATCTTCTCGATCAAGTCCCCGACGGAGGCCACCAGGCGGCCCGTATAGCCCTCCGGCAGGCCTTCCGCCGCGAGCGGGGCGTCCGAGAGCACGATCATCAGGCGCTCGTCCGTATCGTAATACAGGAAGGGGAATTTCAGCAGGTTGACGGTCCCGCACACCGGGCAGGTCCGCGTGAACAGTTCTCCACTCCGGACCTGTTCCTTCAGGTCCGACGAAGCCGCGGCGTTGACGCTCTGCGGCACTTCCGTGGTGAATTGCGCCCCGCAGCGGGAACACGTTGTTTTTATCTCAGACATTGAAGAGGAAGTGCATTATATCACCATCTTGGACGACGTATTCCTTGCCCTCGACACCCATCTTGCCTGCGGCGCGCACGGCCGCCTCGGTCTTGTACTGCACGAAGTCGTCGTACTTGATGACCTCGGCGCGGATGAAGCCCTTCTCGAAGTCGGAATGGATGACGCCGGCGGCCTTGGGGGCCTTGTCGCCCTTGTGGATGGTCCAGGCGCGGCACTCGTCGGCGCCGGCCGTGAAGAAGGTCTGCAGCCCCAGCAGGTGGTAGGCGCCCTGGATCAGACGCACCACGCCGGATTCCTGCAGGCCCATCTCCTCCAGGAACATCTGCCGGTCGTCATAGTCCTCCATTTCGGCGATCTCGGCCTCGGTGCGGGCGGAGATCACGAGGATCTCGGCGTTCTCGTCCTTCACGGCCTCGCGGACGGCGTCCACGTATTTGTTGCCGCTCACGGCGGATGCGTCGTCCACGTTGCACACGTACATCACGGGCTTGTCGGTGAGCAGGAAAAGGTCGTGCGCGAGGACGGCCTCCTCGTCGTTCAGCAAGGCCACGCTGCGGCAGGACTTCCCCTGCTCCAGCGCTTCTTTGTAGCGCAGCAGCAGCGCCAGGAGTTTCTTCGCCTCCTTGTCGCCGCCGGTCGTAGCCTGCTTCTGCACCTTGGCGATGCGCGCGTTGACCGTCTCCAGGTCCTTGATCTGAAGTTCCAGGTCAACGACCTCCTTGTCCCGGACGGGATCCACCGAGCCGTCCACGTGCACGACGTTGCCGTCGTCGAAGCAGCGCAGCACGTGCAGGATGGCGTCGCACTCGCGGATGTTCGCGAGGAACTGGTTGCCCAGGCCCTCCCCCCGGCTGGCGCCGCGCACCAGACCGGCGATGTCCACGATGTCCACCGTGGCCGGGATCGTGCGCTGGGGGTGGCAGATCTCCGTCAGCACCTCCAGGCGCTTGTCGGGGACGTTGGTGGAGCCGAGGTTGGGTTCGATGGTGCAGAACGGGAAATTGGCGCTCTGGGCGCCGCCTGCGCTTACGCAGTTGAAGAGGGTGGATTTGCCGACGTTCGGAAGGCCGACGATACCGCACTTGAGGGACATATTCTTTCGATTTATCGTACAAAAATACGCAATTTTTACCATCTTCGCGGAAGGATTGCCTTAAAACTGACAAACGATGAAAAAGCTTCGATTCCTGCTGCCCGCAGCGCTGCTGCCGGCCCTTCTCCTTTCCCTCCGCGCACAAACGCCCCCGCCCGGCCGCGATTCCCTGCTGGTCGTCTTCTGGAACGTGGAGAACTTCTTCGACTATCACTCTGAGAACAAGCCGCAATTCTGGACGGCAGGCCGCTTCTATGCCAAATGCGACGCCGTGGCGAAGACGCTGCTGCGCATCGCCGACCGCTACGGCCGGCTGCCGGACGCGGTGGGGTTCGCGGAAGTCGAGAACGGCTTCGTCCTGCGGCAGCTCTGCGCGAGTTCCGCCCTGCGCAAGCTGGACTACCGCATCGTCCACTACGAATCGCCCGACCACCGCGGCATCGACTGCGCGCTGCTCTGCCGCCGGTCCACCCTCCCCCTGCGCGGGAGCGCCCCGAAACACGTCCCGGACAGCGCCGGCGGGGTGATGGCCACGCGGGACATCCTGCTCGCGGAGTTCGACAGCCTCGCCATCCTGGTGAACCACCACCCCTCGCAGATCGGCGGCAAGGACGAGCGGCGGGCGGCCGCCCGCGCCCGGCTGCAGGCCCTGACGGACTCGCTGCACGCCGCCGGAACGGCCCGCACCCTCGCCGTCGGCGACTTCAACCAGGACCTGTGGCCCGGTGCTCCACGGGGAACGCTCAAGTACGACGGGCATTGGGAAAAGATCGACGGGGCGTTTGCCGAAGGCTTCTCCGCCGTTCGGGAAGAGGTGTTCGACGACCCCCTGCTGCTGGTCCCCGACAGCGCCTTCGGCGGGCTGAAACCCCGCCGTACCTTCGTGGGCCCGCGCTACCAGGGCGGCGTCAGCGACCACCTGCCTGTTGTGTTTATCGTTTATTTTTGATACATTTGTGATTGCGACAAAAATATAAATCACATAGTTATGAAAGACATGAACACCCAAATCCACGAGAAATTCCTCTCCTTATACGGCGACGGCGGCACGATGTACGCCGCGGCCGGCCGCATCAACCTGATCGGCGAGCATACCGACTACAACGGCGGATACGTCTTCCCCGGCGCCATCGACAAGGGTATCATGGCCGAAATCAAACTCAACGGAACCCGCCGGGTGAATCTGTATTCCCTCGACTACGACGCCGCGAGCAGCTTCGGCCTGAACGAGGAGGACAAGCCCGCAGAGGCCTGGGCGCGTTACGTCTTCGGCGTCTGCCGCGAGACCGTCAAGCGCGGCGGGAAGGTGGACGGTCCAGAACGGGATCGACAAGTTCGAACTCGCCAAGATCGGCCAGAGCACGGAGCACAACTACTGCGGCGTGAACTGCGGCATCATGGACCAGTTCGCCTCCTGCTTCGGCAAGGCCGGCAGCCTCATCCGACTCAACTGCAAAACGCTGGAATACAAGTACTTCCCCTTCGACCCCAAGGGCTACCGGCTCGTCCTTGTGGACTCCTGCGTGAAGCACGAACTCGCCTCCTCGGCCTACAACTACCGCCGCCAGAGTTGCGAGCGCGCCGCCGCCGCCATCAAGAAGAATCACCCCGAGATCGACTTCCTGAGCGACTGCAAGCGCGTGTGGCTGGACGAGGTGCGCGACCAGATCTCCAGCGAGGACTTCATCCGTGCGGAATACGTGATCGGCGAGGTCCAGCGCGTGCTGGACGTCTGCGACGCCCTGGAGCGCGGTGACTACGAGACCGTGGGCGAGATGATGTACCAGACCCACTTCGGCCTGAGCAAACTCTACGAGGTGAGCTGCGAGGAACTCGACTTCCTGAACCGCCTGGCCCGCCGGCTCGGCGTCACCGGTTCCCGCGTGATGGGCGGCGGCTTCGGCGGCTGCACCATCAACCTCGTCAAGAACGAACTCTACCTGCCGTTCGTCGCGGCCGCCAAGGCGGAATTCGCCCTCAAGTTCGGCCACGCCCCGAAGATCTACGACGTGGTCATCTCCGACGGCGCCCGCCGGCTGTAGAGACAGGTCGATGAACGAAAAAAGGCTGACGCAAAAGCGTCGGCCTTTTTTCGTTTCTTCCTGGTGTTCGGAGCGCAGCTTCTTCTGGCAGCTCCGAGCTGCTAGAAGAAGCGCTCGCGGTTATCCTTGACGTTGTCGTAGTCGGACATCACGGAGAGGATCATCTGCGAAAGGTACTGGGACTTCTGCAGGGCCAGTGCCTTGGCATCGTCCTCGGTGTAGAAAGAACCCGTCTCCTTGTTGGCGACACGCACGACATAGGAACCCATCACGCCGCTCACGGGACCGAAGACCTCGCCTTCCTTGGCGACGGCCATGGCACCGAGCAGGGCCGGCTCCACGCTGGTGGAGGCCAGCGACAGGGCGTCACGATGCTCGACCTGGACGCCGAGGCGCTCGGCAGCCTCCTCAAGGGTGGCGGCACCGGCGATCTTGTCGGCGACTTCCTTCGTCTTGACATCCTGGATCTTCTCGGCATAGAGGCGGTCCTGAATCTGGGAAGCGACCTTCTCGACCGGGGTGTAACCCTCCTTGGTGGCATCCTTCACGGCGACGACGAAGAAGTAGTTGTTGTCCACGGTGATGATGTTGGAGGCCTTGCCGACCTTGTTGTCAAATGCCCAGCGGGTCACTTCCTTGGCGTTGTCGATGGCGCCGTAGTTGGAGGTCGCCTCGCTGATGGTGGCCGGGTGGGAATAGACCTTGGTGGAGTCGATGGCCTTCTTGTAGCCGTCATAGCTGCCGCCGGCGAGGGTGGCGAAGGTGTTGGCCTGCGCGTAGAAGGAGTTGAAGGTGTCCTTGCTGGCGAGGGCGGTCTTCTCGAGGATGGCGACCTGCTTCTTCGCGACCGGCTTGGTCTTGTTGCTCACGACCACGATGTGCGTGCCGTACTGCGTGTTCAGGACGTAAGGCTGGTTCACGGCGGCCTCGAAGACACCCTCGAAGCCGGGGATCATGTAGGTCTGCGTCATCCAGCCGATGCTGCCCAGCTCGCCGTCGGCGGCGGAGCCCTGGTCGGCGGAATAGACAGCCGCAAGGTTGGCCAGGTTGCCGCCCTTCTTCAGCACGTTCAGCAGGCTGTCGGCCACGTGTTCCGCGTTCTCACCCTGCAGGAGGATGTGCTTGACGAAAGCGGAGTCGGGCAGCATCTTGCTGTCCATCTCGCGGGCCGCGTAGAAGGTGTTGCCGGCGGTGACGATCTGGGTCAGCTTGCTGCCGCCGAAGATCTGGGCGTCGATTTCGGGATTGACCGTGGCGAGCTCGCCCGCCTTGTACCAGTAGTTGTCCAGGGCGCGGTCGGAGTTCTTGGAAAGGAACGCGCGCATGTTGTCGGTGGAAGCGAACTCGTCGTAGGCCTCGTTCATCGCGGCGCTGGCGGCGGCGACGTCCTCGGAGGACGGAACGACCTCGTAGACCACGTACTCGATCTCACGGGTGGCGTTCTGCTTGAAGAAATCCTTGTGGGCCTTGTAGTAGGCGCGGATCTCGTCGGAGGTCACGGTGACGGTGCTGTCGGGGACCACCGGATAATAGACCACGAAATAGTCCACGTCAGCCGTGGTGTTGCCTTCCTGGACCGCCTGGGCGACCTGCAGCGCGTTGTCCATGCCGCTGGCGTTGAACAGGGCGCCGTACTTCGCATAGTACTGCTGGTTGTGGACCGTGTTCTGGATGTAGTCCCAGTAGGTGCGGAGCTGGCCGCTGCCGTCGGCGTCGACGCTCTCGATGAACGCCCGCAGGCGGTCGGCGGAGAAGTTGCCGGTCTCGTCCATAAAGACGGGATTCTGCGCCAGGGCGGGGGAGATGTACTCGCCGCTCATCAGGGACACCATTTCATTCTGACCCACGGTGATGCCGGCGTTCTTCGCGTTCTTGACAAACATGTATCTGTCGAGAAGCTCCTGCCAGGCGGCGTTGCGGATCTGCTTCTGGGTCTCCTCGTCGCGGCCTGCGCCGAGCAGTTCGTTGATGGTCGTGTAACGGTCGACGTCGGCCTGGAAATCCGTATAGGAAACGTTCTTGCCTGCGATCTGGCCGACGTCATACTTGGAAGACATCGAATTGAGCGCAGACTCCAGGGTGCTGGGGTCGATAATGAAGGAAAGGAGGGCCAGCGCGATGATGATGGAAATCACGAGGCCGAATTTAACGCGTATTTTTTCAAGTACCGCCATTGTTATGTTGTTTTTACAATTTTCCGATAAGGGGCTGCGAATTTAGTTATTTTTTTGGAAACGGCCCAATAAAATTCACAGAATCAATGATTACGAGCGTACTATCCTGCACGACGACCCCGTACGCGTCGAACGGACGGTACAGGATCGAGTTGCGTACGTGGTCGTCGGAACGCATTCCGTACCCCTGCAGGAAACCCTGGCGGGAGTACATCTTGACATAGCAGTCGGTATAGACCTCCCGCTTCGCCTGGTCCCAGTAAATCGTGTCCGTTTCCATCGTTTCCTGCTCGATGACATTGTGCAGGATGACGTTGCCGAACGCCTCCCAGACCTCGTCCCGGTTCCGGTCCTTGGGCACGATGTGCCGCGCGTCGTCCGCCACGATGACCGACTCGAGCAGGCCCTCGTCGGTGTAGCCGTACACGGAAATCCCGTGCGGGAACGCATCGTACGAGGCCGTGTCGGCATCGTAATGCTCCATCAGGTCGGATTCGATGCGCATCGACACCGAGCCGTTGCGGGTCTGCACGGCGAACATGTCGAAGATGCGCTGGGTGGGCGTCTTGTCCAGGTCGAGCCGGTCCGCCTCCCCGATCTGGCTGCCGCAGGAAACGACAATGCTGGCAACCACCACCGTGATTGCCAGCAAGATAAGACTTTGTCCCTTTCGGTTCAAACTAACGGGTACGCACCGTCGTCGTGGCACGCATTCCGCCGCAGACGACCGTATAGGACTGGCCGCGGGTGACGTCGTACATGAAGGCCTCGGCGGTCTCCGGGAAGTACACGCTGTACTGGCCGATGTAACGGTTCGCCTCTTCCGTCAGGGACGGGTCGGCGGCCTTCGCCTTGTTCATGTAGTCGCAGGCCACCCAGTAGGGGGCGCGGCGGGAGATCTCGTCGCCGCCGCAGCGGGTGGCGCCCCAGATGTTGCCGATCAGGAAGTAGGCCTTGCCGGCCATGGCCTCGTTCTCGTCCGCCACCTTGTTGGCGTACTCGAAGGCGCGGCCGTTCTGGCCTGCCTTGAAGCAGAGCGTGGCCAGCTCGTAGGTCCAGTCTCCCCGCTTGGTGTCGCCGGGCTCAAGTCCGGCCAGCGCGCTCTCCAGGTAGGAGACGGCCTCGCTGTAGTTGCCGCGGGCGCCGTGCAGACGGGACAGGTAGTAAGCGGAGCTCGGGGACGGATCGAGCTTGTTCATCGTGGTGACGGCCTGCAGGAAGAGGTCGTTGTTGTCGCAGCCCTCGGTGATGCTCATCGTCTTCACGATGCTCTGGGCGAGCGTCAGGTTGTCCGGATCGGCGGCCAGGCGCGGGGTGTACAGCTCCACGAGGGTCTCGCAGCTGGCGACCTTGCTGGCGGCGAACACGCTGCCCATGTCGTTCTTGACGTTGGCCAGCTGCTCCTTGTCGGCGTCGTTCGCCGGCGAGATCGACTCGAGGAGGTCGCTGTTGCGCTGGTAGGCGTTGATCACGGCCTCGGCGTCCATCTGGCCGGCCTGGAACAGTTCGATGGCGGCCTGGAGGTCGAAGAGCAGGAGCGTCGGGCGGACCTTGGCCTGGTTCGCGGCGATGATGCTCTCGAAGCCGTCATAGAGCTTCTTGGGATCGTTCTTCACATAGTTGAACAGGTCCTGTCCCTTGTTGTTGAGGGCCGACACCGCGTTGTTGGGATAGTGCTGCGCACGGATATCATAAAGCGTGAGCAGGGAGTCCACCAGCTCGCTGCGGTACTTGGCTTCCCGGGTCTTGCTGATCATCTGGCGCATCAGGGTGGCGCCGTTGATGTAAAGGTTCTGGCTGGCCGTCGGCGGGCAGAGCCGGTAGGCGTTGCGCCAGCTCGGCATGGCCTCTTCATAGTTCTTCTGCTTGAAATACTCCTGGTAGAAGGAGAGGTTCTTGATGCACTCAGCGCTGTCTGCGCCATACTTGCCCTGTGCGAAGAGGTTGTTCCCCGCCAGTGTTGCGGCAATGGTCAGAATGGCAATGGTTAACTTTTTCATATGGCTATAATTGTTTATCCGTTTTAGTTTCCTTTACTGATACTGGACCTTCCGGAACCAGATGTCGAAGAGGTTGAACCCGATCGAGAAGTTTATGTACCGCTCGCGGACCATCTTGTCAGAGACCGCGCCCCGCTGTCCGAAATCGACGCCCAGCGTCAGGCCGTTGTAGTTGTTTACGATCGGCAGGGTGACGCCCAGCGTGATGCCTGTCGACGTTACACGGTTACCATCTAGCAAATAGTATTCCTTTTTGTGATAAGCCCCCACACGATACGCCACGTGGTTGAGATAATAACGGATGTCGTTGCGGTTCGGAATGAGTTCGAAACCTACACGATATGCCTCTGCAACGGTGCTGGAGAAGGATTTGCTGGCCGTGAAGGCGCGGTTGCCGTCCAGGCCGCAGGCGGTCCAGTCGGAACGCGTGTAGTCCGCGGCGAACATCCAGCGGCCGTTGTCTTTCAGCGAAAGGCCTACGCCGATTTCGCCGGCCAGCTGCACCTTCGAATCGGCGCCGAGCCTGTCCGACTTGAAATAGAGCGTGTCCGAAGCGGCCGTTCCGGCGGAGAAGCGGGAGTTTTCCGCGGTGCCGCCGAGGTTCGCCGCCGTGGTGTAGGTGGCGCCGATGCCGAGGACCAGCGCCGTTCCGAGCGGCTGCTCGTACTGGACGCCGAACTTGAAATTGCTGCCCGTCAGGCGGACGACCGATCCGTTCCGGATGCTGTTGTAGGAGGCGTCGTTGAAGGTCGTATAGTACGTCTTCTCGATCTTGCCGAAGTAGTAGTTCCACTGGGCGCCGACGGACAGGCGCTTGCCGATGCGGGCGCCGGCTGCGACGAAGCCCTTGTAGATGCTTCCGTTGCCGTTGGCGGAATAGGTGATGTTGCCGGTGCGGCCGATCAGGTCCGGATCCGTGTAGTTGAAGCTGTAGCCGAAACCGGTGTCGCTGAAGGGCTGGATGCCCACCATCATGGCCGTCCCGTGCCAGAGCGGGAAGGACATAGCCAGGTCGTTGATGTTGAACGTGTTGCTGGCAGAGGTGATATTGCCCTGCTTGAACATCTTGTTGTCGCCGTAGAGCGAGAAGTCCGTCATGAAGGCGAGGCTGTCGCGGGCTGTCACGGCGGCGGGGTTCAGCAGGTTCAGGTAGCGGTTGTTGCGTACGCCCACGCCCACGCCGCCCATCGTCTTGTTCCAGGCGGTTCCGGGCTGGGCGAGGTCGCCGACTCCGTATATGGAATAGGGCGTGTACGTGCCCGTAGCCTGCCCGTGTGCGCTGAAAGCGGCGCACAGGGCGACGGTTACGGCCAAGACGGCTCTATTTAAGATTCTTCTCGACATAGTCGTCCGTTATCAATGCCAGGCCCATAAGGACCAGATTGCAAACTACAAAGATGGAATTTTTCATCCGTTTGGCAAAATAAATTGCGTCTCCACCCGTAAATATTACAATACTGTCCGGCCTGCGCCTGATGTATCCTTCAATTTCAAACATTATGCCCGAAATCACGCCGGACTCCACGGAGCCTGTCAGCGAGTGCCCTTCCGGGAGGATTTTTTCGGGCGTATCCACGAGCGGAAGGGACTTCGAGTAGCGTTCCAGCGCCTTGAAGCGCGTCCGGCAGCCGGGGGAGATGTTGCCCCCCAGGTAGCGGCCGTCCCGGCCGAGGAAATCCACCGTCAGCGTCGTTCCGAAGTCGAAGACGCTCACCGGCTTCTCCTTGAAAAGGTAGCCCGCGGCGATCAGTTCGGCCGCCCGGTCATAGGAAAGGTACTCGGGCAGGTTGTAGCGCAGCAGGTAGTTCGTGTGGGCCCGGTCCAGGATGAGCAGGTGCCCGCAGCGGCCGCGCAGGATCTCTTCCTCCTCCGGCGAAACGCCTTCTGCGGAAGCCACGGTCAGCACCTCGGGCCGGTCCTTCTCCAGCAGCGACAGCAGGTAGTCCATCATTTTCTCCCCCTGGTAACGGAAGGTCTTGCCGAGGGTGCTTCCCTCGGCCCAGGCGGCCTTAAGGGCCGTGTTGCCGGTTTCAACCAGGAGATTCGCCATAAACGCAATCGTGCAAAGTTACGAAATTATCTCAACTTGCCCAAAACGGACCGGGCGTCCTGCAGGGACGGGACGTTCCGGACCACGATCTTGAGTTTTCCTTCGCTCTGCTTGAGTTCGTAGCGGGGTGTCGCCGACGCTTTTTCCAGCAGGGTGGCGAAAGTCTGCGACTTGTAATAGGGCGACATCTGGTTCGCAATGAAGAACGCGATCATCAGCCCGTTCTTCACGATGACCTTCTCGAAGCCCAGGGCGGCGCCCAGGTTCCGCAGCTTGACCACCTCGAAGAGGTTCTGCAACGCGGAGGGAAGAGCCCCGAAACGGTCGCACAACTGCGCGGCATAGCGGTCCAGTTCCTTGTCGGAAGACATCGCGTCCAGGACGCGGTAGATCCGGATCTTCTCCGCCGTCACATCGATGAACCCGTCGGGGATGAGGGCCGGCTGGTCCGTCTCTATCGTACAGTCCGTCACGAACTTGCCGCGGTCGCTCCGGGTGATGACACCCGTCTCCACGCCCAGTTCCTCCATCGCCTCCGCCAGGATCTTCTGATAGGTCTCGAAACCCATGTCCATGATGAATCCGCTCTGCTCGGCGCCCAGCAGGTTGCCGGCGCCGCGGATGTCCAGGTCCTGCATCGCGATGTTGAAGCCGCTGCCCAGGTCGGAGAATTCCTCGATGGCTTTCAGGCGCCGGCGGGCGTCGTCCGTGATGCTCACCAGCGGGGGCACGATCAGGTAGCAGAAGGCCTTCTTGTTGGAACGCCCCACCCGGCCGCGCAGCTGATGCAGGTCGCTCAGGCCGAAGTTCTGTGCCTGGTTGATCAGGATCGTGTTGGCGTTCGGGATGTCCAGGCCGTTTTCTATGATGGTCGTGCAGAGCATCATGTCGTAGTCGCCGCGGATGAAGTCCAGCATCTTGTTCTCCAGTTCGCGGGATTCCATCTGGCCGTGCGCCACGCAGATCTTCATGTCCGGGATCAGGCGGTGCAGGATGTCGTGGATGGCGGGCAGTTCCTCCACCTTGTTGTGCAGGAAGAACACCTGGCCGCCCCGGTTCAGCTCGTAGTTGACGATGCTCCGGATTTCCTTTTCGTCGAAGAGGATGATCTCCGTCTGGATGGGGATGCGGTTGGGCGGCGGGGTGTTGATAATGCTGAGGTCGCGGGCGCCCAGCAGCGAGAACTGCAGGGTGCGGGGGATCGGGGTGGCCGTGAGCGTCAGCGTGTCCACGGACGCCCGGATCTGGCGGAGTTTCTCCTTCGCGGAAACGCCGAACTTCTGCTCCTCGTCGATGATCAGCAGGCCCAGGTCCTTGAACTCGAAATCCTTTCCGAGAATCTTGTGCGTGCCGATCAGGATGTCTATCTGCCCGCTTTTCAGGCGCTTGCGGATATCCGTGATTTCCTTCGCCGTACGCAGGCGGCTGACGTATTCCACCGTGCAGGGCAGGTTCTGCAGGCGCTGGGTGAAGGTGTTGTAATGCTGCAGCGCGAGGATGGTGGTCGGCACGAGCACCGCCACCTGTTTGTTGTCGCCGACCGCCTTGAACGCCGCCCGGACGGCGATTTCCGTCTTGCCGAAGCCCACGTCGCCGCAGATGAGGCGGTCCATCGGGCAACTGTCCTCCATGTCCCGCTTGACCGCCTTCGTAGCGGTCTCCTGGTCCGGGGTATCCTCATACATGAAGGAAGATTCCAGTTCTTCCTGCAGATAGGTATCGGGGGAGTAGGCGAATCCCTTGGAGGCGCGCCGCTTGGCATACAGCTGGATGAGGTCCTTGGCGATATCCTTTACGCGCGACTTCGCGTTGTACTTGAGCGTGGTCCAGCTCTTGGATCCGAGTTTGTTGATCCGCGGAGGTTCGCCGTCCTTGGAACGGAAACGGGAAATCTTGTGCAGGGCGTGCACGGAAACGAACACTACGTCGCCGTCCTTGTAGGTGATTTTCACCACCTCGCGCACCCGGCCGTAATCGTCGCGCAGACGGACCAGACCGCCGAACACGCCCACGCCGTGGTCGATGTGCACCACGTAATCCCCTATGTTGAAGGAATTCAGGTCGTTGAGCGTCAGCTGTTCGCTCTTCTCCACGCTGCGGCGGATGCTCACCCGGTGGAAGCGGTCGAAGATCTCGTGGTCGGAATAGCAGCAGACCTTGTCCTGCGCGTCGATGAATCCGTTGTGGACGTTCTTCCCGCATACGAACTCCGGGATGATTCCGCCGTTCTGGCCCAGAATGGACCGGATGCGTTCCAGCTGTGACTCCTTCTCGCCGTAGATATAGACCTTGTAGCCCGATTCGATGCGGCTGCGGATGTCTTCTGTCAGGATTTCGAAGTTCTTGTTGAAAGAAGGCTGCGGGGATATCTGGAACTGGACGGAATCGTCGCCGTCGTGCGAGAGGGGAGTGTCGATGAACACCCGCCTGAAACGCGCCAGCCCTTCGAAGAAAGGTTCCCGCGCGTACATGTCGGAAGAATCCAGCCACACGCAGGTATCTTTCGGAAAGATGTCCGACAGGGCCTGCCCGGCCGACTCCGGCGATCCGCTCAGCACGTCCGATACGATATCCACCGACTCCGCCTCTTCTTTTGACAGCTGCGTGTTGCAGTCGAAGGAATGGATCTTTTCTATCTCGTTGCCCCAGAATGAGATGCGGTAGGGATTGCTGTCCGCGAACGAGAATATATCCACAATGGATCCGCGGATGGCATACTGCCCCGGAGCGGAAACAAAGTCCACTTTATCGAAGTTCTGCCCCGCCAGGGTCCGGATAATCTCGTCGTGGGAGATTTCCATCCCTACCCGGATCCGGAGTACGGAATCGGTGATGGTCCGGGTGACGGGAATCTCTTCCGACAGCGCTTCCGGATAGCTGACCACGACCAGCAGTCCCCCTTCCCGGGAAAGGATCTTTCCGATGGCCGCCGTGCGCTGTACGCCCAGCGAAGACTTGTAATTGCTCCGCTCCACATTCTTTCCCGATTCCGGAAGGAAGAAAACGCGGTCCCCCTCTATCAGATGATAGAGGTCCGCGGCACAATACTCCGCCGCTTCCTTGTTGGGGAGTACGACGACGTGCATCCCTTCCCGGGCCACCTGGGAAAGCACAAACCAGCGGGCGGACAGAAACAGCCCGCGGCAGAATACGTTCCGCTCGGAAAGTATCCTGTCACGCAGGAGTTCTGATGATTTCGAACTTATCAACATTCGTCCTGTAAAATAGGTTGAAAACCCTGTTCATAATCCGTTGAAAAGGAAAAATTTTCCGTTGACAGAAAAAGCCGCCGGCTTTTCAACAAGCCTGAAAACAGAATTTCAACCAGTTTACCAACCGTTTATTCTTCTATTAAAAACCTGATTTACAATTGCTTGAGATAATTATCAACATTTCAACAAGCGTATAAAAAAGAACAGATTTTCAAAATAAAAGAACTATATTTGTATTCCTAATCGTTACCGACGCGTATGTCTGACTTCGATCCACATAATACAAACGAAGGCAAAGATAAGGATTTGGACGGAATTATCCGGCCCCAGGAACTGGAAGATTTCACGGGACAGGGAGAAATCGTCTCCCGGCTCCGGATCTATATCCAGGCGGCCCGGATGCGCGGTGAATCGTTGGACCATACCCTCTTTCACGGTCCTCCGGGTCTCGGAAAGACCACCCTGGCGCACATCATCGCAAACGAGATGGGCGTCAATATGAAAATCACTTCGGGGCCGGTGCTGGACCGCCCCGGCGACCTGGCCGGCCTGCTGACCTCCCTGGAAACGGGTGACGTCCTTTTTATCGATGAAATCCACCGGCTTTCTCCGGAAGTGGAGGAATACCTGTACTCCGCGATGGAGGACTACGTGATCGATATCATGATCGACAAGGGGCCGGGCGCCAGGTCGGTGCGGATTTCCCTCAATCCTTTCACGCTCGTGGGCGCCACCACGCGTGCGGGTCTGCTTACCGCTCCGCTGCGGGCGCGTTTCGGCATCACGGAGGGGCTGGAATACTACGACACGGACGACCTGGTCCGGATCGTGAAGCGCAGCGCCGGCATCCTGAAGGTGGACATCGAGGACGAGGCCGCCCGGGAAATCGCCCTTCGCAGCCGCGGTACGCCGCGAATCGCCAATTCCCTGCTCCGCCGCGTGCGGGATTTCGCCCAGGTAATGGGCGACGGCCATATCGACCTCAAGATCGCCCGCTACGCCCTGGACAAGCTGAACATAGACAAGCGGGGCCTGGACGCCATCGACAACAAGATCCTCCGCACCATCATTTCCACCTTCAAGGGAGGTCCCGTGGGGGCGAACACCCTCGCTACGGCGATCGGGGAGGACCAGGGTACCTATGAGGAGGTGTACGAGCCCTTCCTGATCAAGGAAGGATTCATCGTCCGCACCCAGCGCGGCCGCGTGGCGACGGAACTCTCCTACAAGCATTTGGGGCTAGATCCCTGTCAGAACAACGCAGCTTCTTTATTTTAAGACAGATAGAAACATAAATACCAGACATGTCCGACAAGTTAAATTCCAAAATCCCTGCAGGACCTCTTGAGAGCAAATGGACCCGGCGCAAGTCGGAAATCCGCCTCGTGAGTCCGAACAACAAGAGAAAACTCGAGATCATCGTGGTCGGTACCGGTCTCGGTGGCGCTTCCGCAGCCGCCTCCCTGGGCGAACTCGGCTACAATGTCAAGATTTTCTGCATCAGCGACTCCCCGCGCCGGGCGCATTCCATCGCGGCGCAGGGCGGTATCAACGCGGCGAAGAACTACCAGAACGACAACGATTCGGTTTACCGGCTGTTCTACGACACCATCAAGGGCGGCGACTACCGCAGCCGCGAGGCGAACGTCTACCGTCTGGCAGAGGTCAGCGCGGCCATCATCGACCAGTGCGTCGCACAGGGTATTCCTTTCGCCCGTGAATACGGCGGATACCTGGCAAACCGTTCCTTCGGCGGCGTGCAGGTCAGCCGTACCTTCTATGCCCGCGGGCAAACCGGCCAGCAGCTCCTGCTCGGCGCGTATGCGTCCTTGAACAAGGAGATTGCGGCGGGTACCGTGAAGTCCTATCCGCGCCACGAGATGCTCGACCTGGTGGTCATCAACGGCCAGGCGAAAGGCATCATCGCCCGCAACCTGGTGACGGGCGGCCTGGAGCGCTTCGGCGCCCACGCCGTCGTGATTGCGACGGGCGGTTACGGAAACGCTTACTTCCTGTCCACCAATGCGATGAACAGCAACGGTTCCGCTGCGCTGCAGTGCTACAAGAAGGGCGCTTTCTTCGCGAATCCCTGCTTTGCGCAGATCCACCCCACTTGCATTCCCGTGCACGGAGACCAGCAGTGCAAGCTGACGCTGATGAGTGAATCCCTGCGCAACGACGGACGCATCTGGGTTCCCAAGAAACTGGAGGATGTGGAGAAACTCCGCAAGCACGTCATCAAGCCTTCCCAGATTCCCGAGGAAGACCGCGACTACTATCTCGAGCGCCGCTACCCGGCCTTCGGCAACCTGGTGCCGCGTGACGTGGCTTCCCGGGCCGCCAAGGAGCGCTGCGACGCCGGTTTCGGCGTGAACGAGACCGGCAAGGCCGTATTCCTGGACTTTGCGGACGCCATCAAGCGCCTGGGCCGCCAGCGGGTAGCCGAGCGGTACGGCAACCTCTTCGAGATGTACGAGAAGATCACGGCGTCTTCCCCTTGGGAGGAGCCGATGATGATCTATCCGGCCATCCATTATACGATGGGCGGCATCTGGGTGGATTACGACCTGCAGACCACCATCCCCGGCCTGTACGCGATCGGTGAAGCGAATTTCTCCGACCACGGCGGCAACCGCCTCGGCGCTTCCGCCCTGATGCAGGGTCTGGCCGACGGTTATTTCATCCTGCCGGTCACGATCGGGGACTATCTGTCCTACAAGTTCGCGGAGCCGAAGACGGATGTCAGCGCGCCGGAGTTCGATGCCGCCGAAAAGGCCGTACAGGCCCGTATCGACCGGCTTTTCTCCATCAAAGGTAAGGAAACGGTGGATTCCATCCACAAGCGTCTGGGCAACATCATGTGGGACTACGTTGGTATGGCCCGCGATGCGGAAGGTCTCAAGAAAGCGATCGAAGAAATCAAACTTCTCAAGAAAGAATTCTATGAGAACGTGAACGTGCCCGGCAGCCAGTACGAGTTCAACCAGGAGCTCGAGAAAGCCCTCCGCCTGGAGGATTTCTTCGACATCGGCGAGCTGATGGCGCGCGACGCCCTGAACCGTGCCGAGTCCTGCGGCGGTCACTTCCGCGTGGAAAGCCAGACCGAGGAGGGCGAAGCGAAGCGTAACGATCAGGAGTTTATGTATGTGGCGGCCTGGGAGTACAAGGGCGAAGATCAGGAACCCGAACTCCACAAAGAGCCGCTCAAGTATGAGTTTATCGAGGTGAAAACGAGGAATTACAAAGACTAAGCGAGATGGAATTCAATCTGAAAATATGGCGTCAGAAGAACGCCAAGACAAAAGGTCACTTTGAAACCTATCATATTGCCGGAATCGAGGAGGATGCCTCTTTCCTGGAAATGCTCGATATCCTCAATGAACAGCTGATCCGCGAGGGTTGTGATCCCGTGGCGGTGGAACGTGGTTGCCAGAGCAGCGGTCCCGTGTCTTTCGACCACGACTGCCGGGAAGGCATCTGCGGTGCCTGCGGCCTGTATATCGACGGCCGTGCGCACGGTCCGGACGACCATGTCACCACCTGTCAGCTCTTTATGCGCCACTTCAAGGATGGCGCCACCATTACGGTGGAGCCCTGGCGGAGCGCCGCGTTCCCGATCATCAAGGACCTGGTCGTGGACCGTACGGCCTTCGACAAGATCCTGCAGGCCGGCGGATTCATCTCCGTGCGCACCGGAGCGGCCCAGGATGCCAACAACATCCTGATTCCGCACGACCGTGCCGAAGACAGCATGGACGCGGCCGCCTGTGTGGGCTGCGGCGCCTGTGTGGCTACCTGTAAGAACGGTTCCGCGATGCTCTTCGTCGCCGCCCGCGTCAGTTCCCTCGCCCTGCTGCCGCAGGGCCGCCCGGAAGCGAAGCGCCGCGCCAAGGCGATGGTGGCCAAGATGGACGAACTGGGCTTCGGAAACTGTACGAACACGCGCGCTTGCGAACTCGAATGCCCGAAAGGCATTACCGTCTCGCACATCGCGCGCCTGAACCGTGAATTCCTGAAGGCTAAGTTCTCGGACTAAAACGTTCCACGAGGAACCGGGTCCTTACCAGAGGAAATTATTGAAGGGATAACGTCCCGCGTGAATCTCCGCGACCATCTTGTAGATGTCGTCGCGGAGTTTTTCTATGTTCTCCTTCTTGATGGCGGAGATGAAGATGCACGGGATTTTTCGGCCGTTGATCCACTTGTACTTGACCTCGTCCAGGGTGAAGTTGCGTTCCGTCTTGGGCTGCAGGGAGAATTCGTCATATGGCTCCCAGGTGTAGGCGTCGGTCTTGTTGAAGACCACGTACACCGGCTTGTCGGCCGCAGAAATGTCTTTCAGCGTCTTGTCCACCACTTCCATCTGCTCCTCATAGTCGGGGTGCGAGATATCTACCACGTGCACGAGGATATCCGCTTCCCGGACCTCGTCCAGGGTGCTTTTGAAGGCCTCGATGAGCTGGGTGGGGAGTTTCCGGATGAATCCGACCGTGTCGCTGAGCAGGAAAGGCACGTTGCCGATCACCACCTTGCGGACGGTGGTGTCCAGGGTGGCGAACAGTTTGTTTTCCGCGAAGACGTCCGATTTGGAAAGCAAGTTCATCAGGGTGGACTTGCCTACGTTGGTATAGCCCACCAGCGACAGGCGCACCAGCTGGCCGCGGTTGCTGCGCTGGGTGGCCATCTGCTTGTCGATCCTCTTCAAGTCTTCCTTCAGTTTGGAGATGCGTTCGCGCACGATGCGGCGGTCCACCTCGATCTGGGTCTCGCCCATGCCGCCGCGCGTACCCATGCCGCCGCGCTGGCGCTCGAGGTGCGTCCACATGCCGGCGAGGCGGGGGAGCATGTAATTGTAGCGGGCCAGTTCGACCTGCGTCTTGGCGTAGGCCGTCTGGGCGCGCTGGGAGAAGATTTCGAGGATCAGGCTTGTCCGGTCGATAACGGACGAGTTCTTGATAACCTTCTCAATATTACGCTGTTGCATCCCCGTCAACTCGTCGTCGAAGATGACGTAGTCGATGTGGTTTTCCTCGCAGTAGTCCGCGATTTCCTTTAGCTTTCCGGTGCGGATATAAGTGGCCTTGTCGGGGCGGTCCACCCGCTGGACGAACTTTTTGTCGCCCGTTGCGCCCGCCGTTTCCGCCAGGAACTGAAGTTCGTCCAGGTACTCGTAGATTTTCCGTTCGTCGTCATTCTGGCGGATGATGCCGACGAATACAGCTTTCTCTTCTCTCTTGTTCTCCATCTTTGGTCAAAAAAAGGCCATCCGCGTGCGGACGGCCTCTTGAATGTGTTCAGCTTGGATTATCGCAGCTGGAAGATCACCGGGAACTGATAGGTCACCTTGACGGCGCGGTCGCGCTGGCGGCCCGGAGTCCACTTCGGGGAGCTCTGGATGACGCGGACAGCCTCGCGGTCGAGGGAAGGATCCACGCCGCGGAGCACCTTCACGTCGGAGACGGAGCCGTTCGGGTTGACGGTGAACTGCACCATCACACGGCCGGACACACCGTTTTCCTTGGCGATTTCAGGATACTCGAGATGCTGGGACACCCACTTGGAGAAGGTGTTGGCGTCGCCGCCCTGGAATTTGGGCTTCTCCTCGACGAGGGCGAACGGAATCGCTTCCTCCTCGACGACCTCTTCCTGAACCTCCTCGACATAGTCCATGATCTCTACGCCCAGGTTGGCGTCGTCCTCGAGGTTGAGGATGCTGTCGTCGACCTTGATGTTGTCGTCAACGATGTCGATCTGGTCGGAGAGGACGGGGATCTTCGGGGCCTCGGGGGGCGGCGGAGGGGTGTCCTGCGTGATAGGAATGATCTCTTCCTCAATAAGTTCCGTAGTCTCGGCAGTGAGAATACTTTCCTGCTTCTCCTTGGTCTTGTACTCGAAAGCACCGATGGTGATCAGGAGGGACAGGATCAGTCCGATCTCGACGAACAGGAGTTTCTTGTTGTTCAGATCGGCTTTGGGCGATTTCTTGACTTCCATATCTGTGGTTAAATTTAATATTCCGTTCGAGTCTCAAAGATAGAAATAAATAATTTCAATTCCAATTATTTCATTTAATAGATGTAAATTTGCAAAAAAGTTGCAGATGATACGCTATTTCCAGGAAGATATCCGTTTTGACCTGAAACAGAAGATGCAGAACAACCGCTGGCTCAAGATGGTAGCCGGCAGCGAGATGCGCCGCATCGGTGCGGTCAACATCATCTTCTGCTCGGACAACTACATCCTCGACGTCAACATGCGTTATCTCCAGCACGACTATTTCACGGACATCATTACCTTCGACTATTGCGAGAAGGACATCCTTTCCGGTGACCTGTTCATCAGCATCGACTCCGTTCGGGAGAACGCCCTGTTCTACGGCGTCCCGTTCGCGGACGAACTGGACCGGGTGATGGTGCACGGTCTGCTCCACCTGATCGGCTACGACGACCACACCGAGGAGCAGATCCGGGAAATGCGCGCCAAAGAGGATTACTATCTGCAGATGAAAGCCGCGCTGTGATGCAGGACCGCTATGATGTCATCGTCGTCGGGGGAGGGCACGCCGGATGCGAGGCCGCGATGGCTGCGTCCCGGCTCGGCTCGTCCGTCCTCCTCGTTTCGATGGACATGCTGGGGTTTGCCCGGATGTCTTGCAATCCGGCGATGGGTGGAATCGCCAAGGGACAGATCGTCCGGGAGATCGACGCGCTGGGCGGGTGGAGCGGAATCGTCACCGACCGCACCACCCTGCAGTTCCGGATGCTCAACCGCTCGAAAGGGCCTGCGATGTGGAGCCCCCGGGCGCAGTGCGATAAAATCCAGTTTTCGCTGGAATGGCGGAAAATCCTCGAAAGTGATTGTAAATTAGATATTTACGTGGATTCTGCGGTCAGTTTTCTCGTTGAGAATTCAAAAATCTGCGGCATCCGTACGAATACCGGCGCAATTTTCAAGTCTCAAGCGGTTATCCTGACCGCCGGAACCTTCCTGGGCGGCAAACTTTTCATCGGCCGTCACGAGATGGAAGGGGGCCGGCTCGGCGAGCCTGCCTCGCACGGACTGACCGCCCAGCTCCGCGAGATGGGAATCGTCTCCGACCGGATGAAGACCGGGACCCCGCCGCGCATCGACATCTCCTCCGTCGATACGTCCCGGCTCGAACTCCAGTCCGGCGACCCGGATCCGGCGCGCTTCTCTTTCCTGCCGGAGCCCTCGGCTGTGCAGGCGCCCGGCAGCAGCCAGATGTCCTGCTACATCCTGCACACCAACGAACGGGTGCACGAAATCCTGCGCGGGGGGTTCGACGAGTCTCCGCTCTTCACCGGGATGATCCACGGCCGCGGACCGCGCTACTGCCCGAGCATCGAAGACAAGCTGCGCGTCTTTCCGGAGAACGACGCTCACCAGCTTTTCCTGGAGCCGGAAGGCCGCTGGACGAACGAATACTATCTGCAGGGATTCTCTTCATCACTGCCCCTGCAGGTCCAGCTGGATGCGCTGCACGCCATATGCGGGCTGGAGGAAGTCCGCATCTTCCGTCCGGCCTACGCCGTCGAATATGACTACTTCGACCCGACGCAGCTTCGGCCCACCCTGGAGCTTAAAAGCATCGAAAACCTCTTCCTGGCCGGCCAGGTCAACGGCACGACCGGCTACGAGGAAGCGGCGGCACAGGGAATCGTGGCCGGCATCAACGCCCACCTCAAGGTCCGGGAAAAGGAGCCGTTCATCCTCCGGCGGGACCAGTCTTACATTGGTGTCCTCATCGACGACCTGGTGACGAAGGGCGTAGACGAGCCCTACCGGATGTTCACGTCCCGGGCCGAATATCGCATCCTTCTGCGGCAGGACAACGCCGACCGCCGCCTGACCGCCCTGTCCCACGACATCGGCCTGGCCGACGAACGGCGCTACGCCGCGATGATGCGGAAGTACGAACAGGTGGATGAACTGGAGGCATTCTGCCGGAACAAGAACCTGACGGCCCGGCAGGCGAATCCGTACCTGGTTTCCGTCGGTTCCAGCGAAATCACGGAGTCCAGGAAGATCTCGGACCTGGCCACGCGCCCGGAGGTGGAACTGGCCGAACTGTTGAAAATCGTTCCACGTGGAACGCAGGATAGGGAAGTGGTAGAGAGTGTCGAGATCTCGCTGCGTTACCGGGGTTACATCGACCGGGAGCTTGCCATGGCGGAGAAGCTGCAGCGGCTGGAAGATTTGAAGATCCCGGAAGATTTCGACTTCGACCGGGTAAGCGGGCTGACCATTGAATGCCGCCAGAAACTCGCCCGCTACAAGCCGCGCACCATCGCCCAGGCGTCCCGGATTTCCGGAGTCTCGCCTGCCGATGTGTCCGTACTGCTGGTCTGGTTCGGGCGCTGAAGCTAGAGCCGCTGGAGGGCGGCCTTGATGAGTTCTTCTACACTGGCCTGCGGATTCGTTTTCAGAATGGCCTGAAGGGCCTTGTTGATGTTGGGTTTGGTGAAGCCGAGCATCTGGAGCGCCGTCGCCGCTTCGTCGGCCGCCGCGTTGGGCTCGCTGCGGAGCAGCACGCCCGGCTCCGCGCCATCGCCTTTCACGATCTTGTCTTTCAGTTCCAGCACCATGCGCTGGGCGGTCTTCAGCCCGATGCCCTTGACGGACTTCAGGCGGGCGACGTCTTCGGCGAGGATGGCGTTCCGGAGTTCTTCCGCCGTCAGGGACGAGAGGACCATCCGGGCGGACGCGGCGCCCATGCCGGAGACGCTCGTGATCTGGCGGAAGAGTTCCCGCTCGTCGCGCGTGGCGAAGCCGTAGTCCACGTCGGTGCCGTCGCGCGGATTGAGCTGGCGTTGGACGAAGACCGTGGCGCTGTCTTTTCCGTTCAGGACATCGTAGGTCTGCAGGGAGATTTCCAGGGCGTATCCGATGCCCTGGTTGTCGATCACCGCCATCGTGGGCGTAAGGGTGACAAGTTTTCCGGAAATGTAATCTATCATATGAACGCTACTCGTTTCACAAAAATAATGTTAAATTTGCATTTCTCTATGACACAGGTCGAAAAAATACGGAAGGAGTTCCCCGAACTGGGGGAGCGCGTGTATGGCAAGCCGCTTGTCTATCTGGACAATGCGGCCACCTCGCAGCGCCCGCTTTCCGTCATCCGGAAGTGGACCGAGATGTCGGAGAAATACAACGCCAACCTGCACCGCGCCGTGCACCGCATCGCCGACCTGGCCACAGCCGAATACGAAGCCACGCGCGACGCCGTCCGGGAATACCTGAACGCTGCCGCCCGGGAAGAGATCATCTTCACCGCCGGCGCAACCGCCTCCATCAACCTGGTCGCTTTCAGTTTCGGTGAAGCGTTCGTCCGCGCGGGCGACGAGATCGTCGTGAGCGAGGCGGAGCACCATTCCAATATCGTTCCCTGGCAGATGCTCTGCGAGCGGAAAGGCGCCAAGTTGAAGGTCCTGCCGGTGGACGACCGGGGCTGCCTCCGCCTCGAGAGCCTGGACGCCCTGCTTACCCCGCGAACGAAACTGCTCTGCGTCGCCCATATCTCCAACGTGCTGGGCATCGTCAATCCGGTCCGGGAGATTGTCCGGGCCTGTCATGCGCGGAACTGCGCCGTCCTCGTGGACGGTGCGCAGGGCATCGTGCACGAGCGGGTGGACGTTCAGGACCTGGGCTGTGACTTCTACGTCTTTTCCGGACACAAGGTCTATGCGGCACCGGGTACGGGCGTGCTCTACGGCCGTCGCGAACTGCTGGAACAGATGCCCCCCTATATGGGCGGCGGCGAGATGATCGGCACGGTCCGCTGGTCCGGAACGACCTATGCTCCGCTGCCCCAGAAGTTCGAAGCCGGCACGCAGAACCTGGCCGGAACCCCCACGCTGCGTCCCGCGCTCGAATGGGCGACCGCCCTGCGCGAATCGGCCGTCCAAGAGAATCTTGAAACAATTAAATTGTTTATACTCAATAAATTACGTTCCGATAAGCGCTTCCGTCTCTATGGCGACCCGGAGGACGGAAAGGACAAGATTCCCCTATTTTCGTTCTCCGTGGAACATTTGCACCACGAAGACCTGGCACTTATTTTGGACAAGATGGGTATCGCCGTCCGCTCCGGACAGATGTGCGCGGAACCGCTGATGGACCGCTTCGGCGTGACGGGTATGCTCCGCGTCTCCTTCGCGCCGTACAACACGCTGCAGGAGGCGGAATATTTGATGGAATCGCTCGAACGGGCGATCAAAATGCTGGAAAGATGAAAACATTGCAGGAAGCCCAGGCAGAGGTCATCGAGGACTTCTCGATGTACGACGAATGGCTGGACAAATATGAGTATCTGATCGACCTCGGCCACCGGCTCCCCCCGTTCCCGGAGGAGCTGAAGACCGAAGACCGCCTCATCAAGGGCTGCCAGTCCCGGGTGTGGCTGGACACGACCGCCGAAGACGGCCGGCTGTTTTTCCGCGCCGACAGCGACGCCATCATCACCAAGGGCATCATCTCCCTGCTGATCGGCGTCTATTCCGGGCGTACGGCCCGCGAGATCGCGGAGGACGACTTCTCTTTCATCGAGCGGCTCGGCCTGCGCGAAAACCTGTCCCCGACGCGGGCGAACGGCCTCGCTTCGATGGTCGCCACCATCCGTGAAACGGCTAAAAACCACGTGTGAGATGGATCCGAATGAAGTTTTGAACCCCGAGGACGTCAAGGAGCTCACCCCGCTTTACGAAGCCGTGGTGCTGGCCCTCAAGCAGGTCTATGATCCGGAAATCCCGGTGAACGTCTATGACCTCGGCCTGATTTACGAGCTCCATATCAACAAGGAGCACGAAGTGTCCATCAAGATGACCTTCACCGCCCCCAACTGCCCGATGGCGGACGTGGTGATCGGCGAGGTGAAACACAGCGTGGAAAACACCCCCGGCGTCGCCAAATGCGATATCGAGCTGGTCTGGGAGCCCGCCTGGGATTCCAGCCTGCTCTCCGACGAGGCCCGCGTGGCCCTGGGTTGGGACCCGGAACTCTAGCGATGAAAGCGCAGGACGTCTATCTTTCCCTCGGATCCAACCAAGGCGACCGACAGGCCCGGATCGACGAGGCGCTCCGGCGCCTGGACAAGGCCGTCGGGCGGCCGTACGACGCCCTTTCTTCCGTCATCGAGACGCCCGCGTGGGGCTTTGACGGCCCGCCTTTCCTGAATTGCGTCGTGCGTTACCGGACCGCACGCCGGCCGGAGACGCTGCTGAGAATCTGCAAGCGGATCGAACGGGCGATGGGCCGCCGCGGAGCGCCGGAATACGGCGACGACGGCCGGCGGATCTACCGCGACCGCCCCATCGACATCGACATCCTGCTGTATGGCGACCTGAGCGTGGATACGCCCGAACTGACAATCCCGCACCCCCTGATGCGCGAGCGCGAGTTCGTTATGCGGCCGCTCGCGGAGATTTTTCCGCAGAAATGATTACCTTTGCCCGATTGAATATTAGTTAGTAACGACATATGACACAAGAAGAACTGTTCAAGGTACTCGTGGCGCACTGCAAGGAGTACGGTTTCATTTTTCCTTCCAGCGAGATCTACGACGGCCTGGCCGCCGTGTATGACTACGGCCAGATGGGCGTCGAACTCAAGAACAACATCAAGCAGTACTGGTGGAACGCGATGACCCGCCTGAACGAGAACATCGTGGGCATCGATTCCTGCATCTTCATGCACCCCCGCATCTGGGAGGCTTCCGGCCACGTGAGCGCCTTCAACGACCCGCTCATCGACAACAAGGACTCCAAGAAGCGCTACCGCGCCGACGTCCTCATCGAGGATTACCTGGGCAAGATCGAGGAGAAGATCAACAAGGAAGTCGAAAAGGGCCGCAAGAAATTCGGCGCCGGCTTCGACGAGGCGCAGTTCCGCGCCACCAACCCCAACGTCCTGCGCGAGCAGGCCAAGTGGGACGAGGTACACAACCGCTACGTGGCCGCCGAGCAGGCGTCCGATTTCGCGGAATACCGCCAGATCATCATCGACTGCGGCATCGTCTGCCCGATCAGCGGCACCTGCAACTGGACGGAGGTGAGGCAGTTCAACCTGATGTTCAGCACCTCGATGGGCAGCACCGCCGACGGCGCCAACACCATCTACCTGCGTCCGGAGACCGCCCAGGGCATCTTCGTGAACTACCTGAACGTCCAGAAGACCGGCCGCATGAAGATCCCCTTCGGCATCGCCCAGATCGGCAAGGCCTTCCGCAACGAGATCGTCGCCCGCCAGTTCATCTTCCGCATGCGCGAGTTCGAGCAGATGGAGATGCAGTTCTTCATCAAGCCGGGCACCGAGCTCGACTGGTTCGCCAAATGGAAGGAGAACCGCATGAAATGGCACGTCAACATCGGCATGGGCGCGGAGAACTACCGCTTCCACGACCACGAGAAGCTGGCCCACTACGCCAACGCCGCCACCGACATCGAGTTCAACTTCCCCTTCGGCTTCAAGGAGCTGGAAGGCATCCACAGCCGCACCAACTTCGACCTGGGCAACCACCAGAAGTTCTCCGGAAAGAAGATCGAGTACTTCGACCCCGAGGAAGGCGCCGCCTACACCCCGTACGTGGTCGAGACCTCCATCGGCGTGGACCGCATGGTGCTCGCCGTCCTGTCGCATTCCCTGCACGAGGAGCAGCTCGAGAACGGCGAAACCCGCGTCGTGATGAGCATCCCCGCCCCGCTCGCGCCGGTCAAGGCCGCGGTGCTGCCGCTCGTCAAGAAAGACGGCCTGCCGGAGCTCGCCCAGGAGGTGATGGACCTGCTGAAATACGACTTCAACTGCCAGTACGAGGAGAAGGACAGCATCGGCAAGCGCTACCGCCGCCAGGATGCCATCGGCACCCCGTTTTGCATCACCGTGGACCACGAGTCTCTGAACGACCGCTGCGTGACCGTGCGCGACCGCGACACGATGTCGCAGGAGCGCGTTCCCATCGCGGAACTCCGCAGCCTGATCGACAGCAAGGTCAACCTGAACAACCTCCTCCGGAACCTCTAGCCGATGACGCAGACCTTCTCGGACCTGGGCCGCATCGAGGCGGTCCGGCAGCTCTTCGAGGGCACGCCCTGGCGCCCCTTCGAAGAGCCGCTGTGGTTTACCGCGAAGCCGCAGGAATGCATCACCACGGCCTCCGGCCTGCTGCTGGAGGGCATCGACTTCGACCTGGTCTATTTCCCGCTGAAGCACCTCGGCCGCAAGGCCGTGCTGAAGGTCACGGGAGAGTTGTACGCCGTTCTGGCGCAGCCCGAAACGCTTTCCGTGCAGCTCGGGGTTTCCGCGAAACTGGATTTCCCGCAGGTGCAGGAACTCTGGAGCGGTCTTTCCGCGGCCGCGCAGGAGTACGGCTACAAGCACCTCAGCCTGGACCTGCAGCCCTCGCGCAACGGCCTTACCGTGGCCCTGTCGGCCACCGGCCGCCACAGCGCCGCCGTTTCGGCCGCCCGCCCCGTGGCGCAGAGCAAGGACCTGATCTGCGTGTCGGGTGCCCTGGGGGCCGCTTTCCTGGGCCTGCAGGTGCTCGAGCGCGAACGCCTCAAATTTGAGAAGGGCTCCACCGACCAGGCCGCCCTGGAGCAGTACAGGATGCTCGTCGGAGCCTATCTGAAGCCCGAGCTGGGTACGGACCTGCCCGCGCGGCTCGCGGACGGGAAGATATCCCCTTCGTACGGTTACTTCGTTACCCGCGGCCTCGCGGACGCGCTCCTGCGCCTGCGGCGCGACAGCGGGCTCGGCGCCAAGGTCTATGCCGACAAGATTCCTTTCGAGGGAGGCAGTTTCGACCTGGGCCGGGAGCTCAACCTGGACCCCGTTTCCGCCGCGATGAACGGCGGCGAGGATTACCAGCTGCTCTACGTGGTTCCGATCGCGCAGTTCGAGCGTTTCCGCAAGGATTTCCAGACCTTCGACATCATCGGCCACCTGGCGCAGCCCGAAGTGGGCGCTGTCCTGGTCTCGCCCGACGGGCTGGAACACCCCGTTTCGGCCCAAGGGTGGACGGATCCTAAACAGTAGATTCCGTCAAAGAAAAACGGCTCCGGAGCACTTCCGGAGCCGTTTTCTTATCTGCCGGGGCCTCCCCCGGGCGCGCCGCCGCCCGGCCTGCCCATGCCGCCGGCATAGGCGGACAGGGTAACGGCACTGCCGCCGGAGACGCTGCCGTCCACGGCCCCCAGGCCGTCGAACAGGGACGTTCCGCCGCTGACGGACACGCCGGATTTCAGGGCCGGCGTCCCGGCCGTCGAGACGACCAGGGAGTTGCCGCCGCGTTCCGGGGTCTTGAAAGCAAAGACGGGCTTGTCGTCCGCGTAGAGGGCGTACCAGGTGTCCTTGTTCCAATCGGCCTGGTAGCAGGCCTGGGAGAGGTTCGCGCCGTTTTCCAGGCCGCCGATGGCGACGAGGGTCCCCCCGATGACGTACAGTTTGTAGCCGTCCTCGGTATTGGCGTCGATGGCGACTTCGGGAGAGCCGGATCCGACGGCATAGACGATACCGCCCTGGATGTAACAGTTCCCGTTGGCGTCGATGCCGTCGTTACCCGTTGACAGGGCGCACACCCGGCCGCCGGAGACGATCAGGTTGCCGCCCGCGTTGATGGCATCGTCGGAGGAATTGCCGTAAATCTCGCCCCCCGTGATGACCATATCGCCCTTGGCCTCGATGGCCTCGTGGTTCTTGGCGGAAACCCGGACGGAGCCGCCCGTAATGACGAGTTTCCCGTCGAATTTGATGCCTTTGGCGGACTTGGTGGTATCCTCCAGGCCGGCGGCGTCCGCGCCCGTCACCTCGTAATTGGTGCCCGTTACGCTGATCTCCAGGGTCCCCCCGGAAATCAGGGCGTCGACATCGCCGCTGATGCCTTTGCCTCCCTGGCCGCTGTTCGTCACGACGAGCGAGCCGCCGGTCATCACGAAGGTGGTGTCGGCCTTGATGCCGGACGAGGCGGACAGGTCGGTCAGGTCGGAGTCGTCCACGCCGCCGGAAACCGACAGGCGGGTTTTCCCTCCGTCGATGCGCACCGTACCGTCGGATGTGATGGCTTTCTTGCCGTCCTTGCTGACCGTTACGTCCAGGGAGCCGCCCGTCAGCACGACGGCGTCCTTTCCGCGGATGCCGTGCCCGCCGGTCGAGGAGACGGTCAGGGTCGGGCCGTCCAGTACGCGGACGTAATCGTCGGAGGTGATGCCGGCCTTGCCCGTCGCGGTGACGTCCAGGGAACCTGAACCGCTGAAAATCAGCTGCGCCTCGCTGAAGAAGGCCGCCTTCTCGTCCTCGTCGTCCGGGGTGTCGGTGTACTTCTTGCCGTCGGCGAGCTTGTTCCTGCCTTCCAGCACGACGAACGTGCGTTTCTTGTTCTGGTTGTTGATGGCGGCGCCGTTGGGGTTGGTCAGGTCCAGGTCTTTCAGCACCAGGGCCTGTTTCTTGTTGCCGTAGATCTTGAAGAAGCCGTCGGAAGCCGTCCCGGAGAGTTCGTAACGGATGATTTCCCCGGTGTCGGTGTTGTCGACGGTCACATCGTTCCCGGACACGGACACGATGCCGGTTTCGTCTCCGGTCACGGTGGCGCCGGCGCTGCCGAAAACGATGGAAATCGTACGTGCGAAGGTGGTGTTGGCAATATCGTCATCGGAGTCTTCGAGAACGAAATTGTCGGTAATGGAGGTGTCCGGCGTCACCGGATCGACCGACGTTGTCGTCGTGCCCGCATTGTTCTGTCCGGGCGGGAAGCCACCCCCGGGGCCGTTCAGCGAAAGGGGGTCGTCGTCGCTGCAGGCGCTGCAAAGGAGGAGCAGCAGCGGCAGCTGCAAAAGATAGATTTTCGGTTTCATTGCATTGAGGTTTTAGTAACGGCGGAAAAAAACAATAACCTTGCCAAAATTCCCTTTAAGCGGGCCGGACCGCCGCTTTAAAAAGTTATCAACAATGCATCCCCGGCCCGCTGAAGGTCGGTGGTTTTTCTTTATCTTTGTACAACCATGTCCTTCGTACACCTGCACGTCCATACCCAGTATTCCATCCTGGACGGAATGAGCGACATCGAGAAGCTCTTCCGCCGGGCGGAGGAACTGGGCATGCCGGGCCTCGCGATCACGGACCACGGCAATATGTACGGCGTGAAGGATTTCAGCGACGTGGCGAAGAAGCATCCCGGCGTCAAGCCGGTGTTCGGCTGCGAAATCTACGTCACGCAGCACTACGACCACCGCCTGAAGGACAACGACCACAAGAAGTACTACCACCTCATCCTGCTCGCCAAGAACTACACGGGCTACCGGAACCTGATGAAAATCGTGTCCACGGGGCACATCGAGGGCATGTACTACAAGCCGCGCGTGAGCCACGAGGTGCTGGAGAAATACCACGAAGGGCTGATCTGCTGCTCCGCCTGCATGGCCGGCGAGATTCCGCGCGGGATCCTGGCGGGCGACGCCGAGGGCGTGGACCGCGCCATCGAGTGGCACAAGCGCGTCTTCGGCGAGGATTATTACCTGGAGGTGATGCTCCACAAGACGGAGGTTCCCGGGATGACGCTCGAACTGTACGAGCGCCAGAAAGAGTACACCGCCCGCATCTTCGACCTGGCCGTCAAACACGGGGTGAAGGTGGTCGCGACCAACGACGTCCACTTCGTCCGCAAGGAGGACGGCCCGGCGCACGACCGGCTCATCTGCTTGACTACCAATGCGATGGTGGATGACCCGAAACGCCTCCGCTACACGCAGCAGGAGTACCTGAAGAGCGAGGAGGAGATGGCCGCCCTGTTCCCGGACCACCCGGAAGCCCTCGCGAACACGCTGGAGGTGCTGGACAAGGTAGAGAGCTACGAGATCAACCGCGGCCACGTGCTGCCGAAGTTCGAGCTGCCGGCGGAGTTCCTCGCGGACATCGACGCCCAGCTGGAGAAATACGCCGACATCATCGAGAACGGCAAGTACGAAATCTCCAAGGACAAGGACGGCGCCGAGGTGAAGAACTACCGCGGCGACGAATTCTGCCGTTCGGTGGCCTATCTGTGCCACCTGACCTACGAGGGCGCGCGGGAGCGCTACGGCGAGACGCTCAGCGACGAGCAGCGCGACCGCCTGCACTTCGAGCTGATGACCATCTCGTTCATGGGCTTCCCGGACTACTTCCTCATCGTCCAGGATTTCATCAACTGGGGGCGGCGCAACGGCGTTTCGGTGGGCCCCGGGCGCGGTTCCGCGGCCGGATCCTGCGTGTCGTACTGTCTCGGCATCACCAACCTGGACCCGATTCGCTACGACCTCCTGTTCGAGCGTTTCCTGAACCCGGAGCGCATCTCCATGCCGGATATCGACGTGGACTTCGACGACGAGGGCCGCTACCGCGTGATCCAGTACGTCCAGGACCGCTACGGGGCCGACCACGTCTCGCACGTCATCACCTTCGGCACGATGGCCGCCAAGCTGGCCGTCAAGGACGTGGCGCGCATCTCCAACCTGCCCCTGCCGGAGTCCAACCGCCTGACCAAGCTCATCCCCGACCGCCCGATCATCGTGCGCGAGAACGGCGAGGAGAAGGAATACAAGCCCACCCTGGCCAACAGCGTCAAGTACGTCCCCGCGCTGAAGGAGGAGTATGAGAAAGGGGACGCACTGGTGCGCGAGGTGCTCGACTTCGCCCTGCAGCTGGAAGGCTGCATCCGGCAGACGGGCGTCCACGCCTGCGCGATGATCATCGGCCGCGGCAACCTCACCGACTATATCCCCATCTCGATGGCCCCGGACAAGGCCACGGGCCAGGATGTCTGGGTGAGCCAGTACGAAGGCACCAAGATCGAGGACGTGGGCATGCTGAAGATGGACTTCCTGGGCCTGAAGACCCTGTCCATCATCAAGCGGGCGCTGGAGCTCGTGAAGAACCGCTTCGGCAAGGACATCGACATCGAGAAGATCCCCATCGACGACCCGGCCGTGTACGACCTGTACGCCCGCGGCGACACCAAGAGCATCTTCCAGTTTGAATCCGGTGGCATGAAGGAATGGCTCATCAAGCTGCATCCCGAGCGCTTCGAGGACCTGATCGCCATGAACGCCCTCTACCGGCCCGGCCCGATGGACTACATCCCGAAGTTCGTGGCGGGCAAGCACGACCCTTCCAAGATCCGCTACGACCTGCCGGAGATGGAGGACCTGCTGAAGGAGACCTACGGCGTGACGGTGTACCAGGAGCAGGTGATGCGCCTGTCGCAGAAGCTCGCCGGCTTCTCCAAAGGCAAGGCGGACAAGCTCCGCAAGGCCATGGGCAAGAAGCAGAAATCCGTGCTGGACTCCCTCAAGGAGTCGTTCATGGAGGGCGCGGCGAAGAACGGGCATCCCAAGGAGATGCTCGAGAAGATCTGGTCCGACTGGGAAGCCTTCGCGAAGTACGCCTTCAACAAGTCGCACGCCACCTGCTACGCCTGGGTAAGCTACCAGACCGCCTGGATCAAGGCGCACTACCCGTCGGAATTCCAGGCCTCCAACTTGACCCAGAACATCTCGAACATGGACGAGATGAAGGAGATCATGGCGGACTGCCGCAAGGGGGGCATCAACGTGCTCAGCCCGGACGTGAACGAGTCCGAGGCGCAGTTCTCCGTGAACCGGAACGGCGACATCCGCTTCGGCCTGGGCGGCCTGAAGGGCTTCGGCGAAAACGTGGTCAGCGCCATCATCCGTGAGCGCTCGGAGCACGGGGCCTTTGCGGACCTGTTCGACTTCGTGGAACGGATGGCCGAACTGATGAACCGCCGCAACGTGGAGACGCTGGTCTATTCGGGTGCGCTGGATTCCTTCGGGCTCAAGCGTTCGCAATACTTCCTGCCCTGCAAGAACGGGGAGCTGTTCATCGACGAGGTCGTCCGTTACGCCGGGCTCTACCGCAACGACCAGCTGGATTCGTCCACGTCGCTGTTCGGCGAGGCTGAGGAGCTGAAGCCGGTCCGTCCGGAGGCGCCGATGATGGTCGGCGAGGAGGACGTGCTCGCGCTGCTCCAGCAGGAGAAGGAGTTCGTCGGGATGTACCTATCCTCCCACCCGCTTGACCGCTATCGTTTTGAGATAGAAACATTTACGGACTGTCCGCTGTCCGGCCTGCAGGAGCGCATCGACGCCTGCGAGTCAGCCGACAAGACCGGCAAGGCCAGCGTTGCGGGCATCGTGACGGACGTCAAGACCATCACGACGCGGAACGGTGCGCCGGGCGCGCGCGTGACGGTGGAGGATTACAGCGGCACCTACGAATCCGCCCTGTTCGGCAAGGACTACGAGAAACAGCTGCCCTTTATGCAGCTGCACGCCCAGATCTACATCGAAGGCGATATCGCGCCGCGCTATTTCGTGAAACCGGAAGAACGGGCCGCCGGCAAACGGGTCCCGTACGGCTTCAAATTCAAGAAGATCACCCTGCTCGGCAACCTCGGGGAAGACCTGATTACCGGATTCACGATCGTGCTGGAATCCGACCGCCTCAGCCAGGACTTCCGCACCCGGCTCGTCAAGCTGCTCAAGGCCCACAAGGGCGGCGTGCCGCTGTCGCTGTACCTGCACGACAAGGCCACGGGCTACAACCTGGAGTTCTACTCCAAGAAGTTCAGCGTGGGCGTGAACGAAGCCTTCGTCAACGCCCTCCGGCAGCAGGGCGTGCTCTTCACCGTTTCACACAAATAAAACACCCGACCTGCTAAGGCCGGGTGCTTTCTGTCTGTTTCCTTTCGGAATTACTTCTTGGAAACCGCCTTGGAGGCGGCCGCCTTCTTGCGGGTGCGGATTTCCGCGTCGTACATGATCGGGGTGCCGATCATGATGGAAGCGTAGGTACCGACCAGCACGCCGAGGCAGAGCGCGACGGACAGACCGCGGATGGACTCGCCGCCGAAGATCGCGATCGCGAGCATCGGGAGGAGGGTCGACACGGAGGTGTTGACCGTACGGGTGAGGGTCGCGTTGAGGGACTTGTTAACCATCTCCTTGAAGTCGTCGTTCGGGTGGAGCGCGAGGTTCTCACGGATACGGTCGAAGATCACCACGTTGTCGTTGATGGCGTAACCGATAATCGTCAGGATGGCGGCGATGAAGGTCTGGTCCACGTCCAGGTTGAACGGCAGGATGCCGCTGAACAGGGAGAAGAAGCCGATGATGATGATTGCGGTGTGCGCCAGGGAAACGACGCCGCCGAGACCCCAGTTCCAGCCCTTGAACCGCATCGCGATGTAGGCGAAGATGACGATGAGGGCGAGGATGATGGAGATGATGGCGTTGCGCTTGATGTCGTTGGCGATGGACGCGCCCACCTTGTCGGAGGAGACGATACCGTTGGGGTTCTCCAGCGTGGAGGTAAATCCGGCGAAGTCCACGGGCTCCACGTAGAAGTCCTTCAGGGACTCGTACAGCATGTTCTCGATCTCGGCATCCACGGTGGCGGTCTCGTCCTCGAACTTGTAGGAGGTCGTGATCTTCATCTGGCTGTCGCCGCCGAACTGCTTGACCTCGACGGAGGACTCGGGATCCGCCAGGTTGAAGGTCTTGTTCACGGCGGAACGGACGTCCTCGGCGGTGACCGGCTTGTCGAAGCGGACCACGTAGGTGCGGCCGCCGGTGAAGTCGACGCCGTAGGTGAAGCCCTTGATGAACATCGAACCGAGTGCGATCAGGATGAGGGCGCCGGAGATGATGTAGGACCACTTGCGGCCGTCCAGGAAGTTGACGTGCGTGTTCTTCAGGAAGTTCTTCGTCATATTGTTCTCGAACGTGATGTTCTTGCCGCGCTTGATGCGGCCTTCGAAGATCAGGCGGGTGACGAAGATGGAGGTGAACACGGAGGTGATGATACCGATGATGAGGGTGGTCGCGAAGCCCTTGATCGGACCGGAGCCGAAGAAGAAGAGCACGATACCCGTCAGCAGGGTGGTCACCTGGCCGTCGATGATGGCGGAATAGGCGTTCCTGTAACCGTCGGCGACGGCTTTGCTCAGGCCCTTGCCGGCCTTGAGCTCTTCCTTGATGCGCTCATAGATGATCACGTTGGCATCCACGGCCATACCCAGAGTCAACACCAGACCCGCGATACCCGGCAGCGTCAGGACGGCGCCGAAGGCGGACAGGGTGCCGAAGAGGAGCACGACGTTGGAAAGCAGCGCGATGTCGGCCGCCACACCCGCTCCCTGGTAGAAGAAGAGCATGTAGATGAGGACGAGGCAGAACGCGATCAGGAAGGAGATGAGACCGGCGCGGATGGACTCGGCACCGAGGGACGGACCGACGACCTGCTCCTGCACGATGGTGGCGGGGGCGGGCAGCTTACCGGACTTGAGGACGTTGGTAAGGTCGGTGGCTTCGTCGATGGTGAAGTTGCCGGTGATGGAGGAGGAACCTCCGGTAATCTCGGTCTGGACGGTCGGGTAGGAGTACACGGTGCCGTCGAGCACGATGGCCACCTGGCGGCCGATGTTCTCCTTGGTCAGGCGGGCCCAGGTGTTGGCACCCTCGGCGTTCATGGTCATGGAAACGCCCGGGTTGCCGCCGCGGCGCTGGTCATAGTCCACGTGGGCGTCGGTCACGACACCGCCGTCGAGCGGGGCCTTGCCGTCGCGGGACGTGGCCTTGATCGCCACGAGCTCGTAGATGTTGTCGCTCTGCATGTACTCGGACGGCTGCACGGACCACATCGGGCGGAATTCCGCCGGGAAGATGGCCGCGATCTCCGGCATGCGGAGGTATTTGTTGACCTGGGCCGTATCGGCGGCGGCAGCAAACGCGATGCAGGCGTTGCCGCGCATGCCGGACGGGCTGAGGATCGCATACAGCGGGTTCGCCTTGCGGGCGGCCTCCAGGCCGGCGTCGTCGGAGTTGGCCTCCTGGGCCTGGATCTCGCGGGACACCAGGTCGTCGGACGCGGCCTCGGTCCCGGCAGCGGGAGCGGCGGTCTCGTCGGCGGCGAGGAGCTCGGCCAGGCGGCTGTTGGCCTCGTCGAGGTAGGCGGACATCTCATCGAAGGTGAAGGTCGGCCAGAATTCGAGGGAAGCGGTGCCCTGGAGCAGCTTGCGGACGCGCTCAGGCTCCTTCACGCCCGGGAGTTCCACGAGGATGCGGCCGGTGTTGCCGATCTTCTGGATGGACGGCTGGGTGACGCCGAAGCGGTCGATACGGTTGCGCAGGACGTTGAAGGAGTTCGCGACGGCGCTCTCGGCTTCTTCCTTGATCACGGAAACGACCTGTTCGTCGGTGGACTCGGGCTTGATGCGGTCGCGCATCTCATAGGTTCCGAAGATCTGGGCGAGGCGCGTGCCGGGGGCGGTCTCCTTCATCGCCTCCGCGAAGAGGGTGATGAAGTCGGACTGGGAGTTGACGCTGCGCTCCTTGGCGAGGGCGATGGCCCGCTGGAACTCCGGGCTCTGGTTGTTGCCGGAGAGGGCGCGCACGAGGTCCTCGAGCTGGACCTGCAGCATCACGTTCATACCGCCCTTGAGGTCGAGGCCGAGGTTGATCTCCTGGTTCTGGACCTGCTTGAAAGTATAACCCAAATAAACTTTCTCGCCGGAGATGGAATCCGTATAGCGGCGGGATTCGATCTTCCGGATGGAATCGAGATAGAAAGCACGGTCCGCCTCGGCGACAGCGTTCAGGTTGGCTGCCTGGGCAACCTGTTCCGCACGCTTCTCGGCCTTCCGGTTGTGGAGGGCCGTCACCGCGGTGAAGGACAGCTGCCAGAGGCAGGCGAGCAGGAGGCAGATCGTGACGAATCTGATAGCACCTTTGCTTTGCATAAGTATGGTAAATTAAATATAATTCACAAAATAGTCCGCAAAGTTAGTATTTTTCTCAAAACAAAGAAACTTTGCGGGCTAAAATTGTGATTATGGGGCGGAAAGACGCCTATTTCGCGATGTTCTCGCGCATCTCGGTGTCTGCCTGGATGTTCTTCATCCGGTAGTAGTCCATGATGCCGAGGTTGCCGCTGCGGAAGGCTTCGGCCATCGCCAGCGGCACCTGCGCCTCGGCCTCGATCACGCGGGCGCGCGCCTCCTGGGCCTTGGCCTTCATCTCCTGTTCCTGGGCCACCGCCATCGCGCGGCGCTCCTCGGCGCGGGCCTGGGCGATGTTCTTGTCGGCGTCGGCCTGGTCCATCTGCAGCACGGCTCCGATGTTCTTGCCCACGTCGATGTCGGCGATGTCGATGGAGAGGATCTCGTAGGCCGTTCCGGCGTCCAGGCCCTTGCCGAGCACCAGCTTGGAGATGCTGTCGGGGTTCTCCAGCACGGACTTGTGGCTGTCGGAGGAACCGATGGACGAAACGATGCCCTCGCCCACGCGGGCGAGCACGGTCTCCTCGCCGGCGCCGCCCACGAGTTGTTTGATGTTCGCCCGCACGGTCACGCGCGCCTTGGCGATCAGCTGGATGCCGTCCTTGGCCACGGCGGTCACGGGCGGCGTGTTGATGACCTTTGGGTTGACGGACATCTGCACAGCCTCGAGCACGTCGCGGCCGGCGAGGTCGATGGCGGAGGCCATCTTGAAGTCCAGGGGGATGTTGGCCTTGTTGGCGGAGATGAGCGCCATCACGACCTTCGTCACGTTGCCGCGGGCGAGGTAGTGGGCTTCCAGCTCGTTGGCCTTGAGTGTGAGTCCGGCTTTCGTGCCGGTGATGAGGGCCATCACGATGGTGCGGGGATTCACGCCCCTCCAGCGCATCAGCACGAGCTGGATGAGGGATACGTACACCCCGGACAGGAGGGCCTGGAACCACAGGGCCACGGGGAAGAACCAGAGGACGATGATGAGTCCGACGATCGCGATGACGATCCAGATGATGGCGTTCATGTTTATTCGTTCGTTACGGGTTTGACAAGGGGCTTGTTCTCTTCGATGGCGACGACCTCCAGCGGCGTGCCGGCGGCGACCATCTGGTTGTCGTAGCTCTTGACCTCGCAGCTGAGGGTGCCGAAGCGGCCCGTGCCCAGCGGCGCGAGGCGCGTGTAGGCGACGCCGCGGTCGCCCACGTGCACGTTCTCCGCCTCCGTGCCCGTCCGGGAGGTCATCTCGGTCTTGAGCTCGAAGCGGCGCCAGGTCTTGGCGCGCAGCGCGAAGAAGATCATCACGCCCAGCAGCAGCACGGCGGCCAGGGTGGTCCACCAGCCGGCAGTGGAGGAGATGGCCGTGAAGGCGTACCAGCAGGCGACGCCCAGCGAGCCGAGGCTCAGGAAACCGGCGATCCCGACGCCCGGGACCAGGAGCATTTCAACGAGCATCAGGACGACGCCCAGGACCAGAAGGGTTACGACGATCCACCACATAGCACAGAGACATAGATATACTCTTACAAATATAAAAAAATGCTTTCGAAGGTGCAAACGATGGACCTTCGAAAGCAAATAAGCCTTCGACCGCGGGTCAGGCGTAGCTGTGCATGCCGCCCAGCAGCATGTTCACCCCGAAATAGGTGATCAGCACGGACAGGAATGCCAGGATGCAGAAGACGTGGAAGACGCGCGGCTTGCACAGGGCGGGCAGGGCGTCGCCGTGCAGGGGGAAGGAATAGACCAGCAGGGTGGCCAGCGCCCAGGTCTCCTTCGGGTCCCAGGCCCAGTAGTTCCCCCAGGAGATGTTCGCCCACACGGCCCCCAGGAAGGTGCCGAAGGTGAGCAGGAACACCGCCGGATACAGGACCGACAGGCTGACGTCCCGCAGGCGCTCGGAGGCCTCCTTCTTCACGACGAGGCCCGCGACGCCCAGCAGGGTCGTCAGGCCGAACAGGGCGTAGCTGACGATGATGGGGAACATGTGGAGGAACAGCAGGGGTGAACGGAGCACCGGCATCAGCGGTCCTTTCGGGAAGGCCCCGAGCATCCAGGCCGCCAGCATCGCGATGCCGGCCGCGGCGAGCACGGTCCCGAGCGCTCCGCGGTGCTTGCGGGGCGCCCGACTCCGGCGCAGCGCGCTTACCGTCCGGCTCCAGGCGCCGTCCTTCTCGAAGAAGAAGCCGATCATACATACGAGCAGCAGGGCGTATCCGGCATAGGTGACGCCCACGCCCCAGGGGTCGCGGCTCACGGCCAGGATGCTTCCCTGCAGGTCTTCGTCATAATCCGCCTGGTAGAAACGCCAGCCCTGGTTCTTGAAGATATGGTTCATCGAGATGGTGACGGGCCGACCTTCGCAGACCAGCTCGGACACATAATCCGAGACATTCCGGGTTCCGGGATCGTATTCGATACGGAACTCCTTCAGTTCCAGCGAGAAAGGAAGCGTACCCTCCTGTCCGTCATCGTCCGTGAAACGGGCTGTCTCCACGCCGTTGCGGAGGTGGATCTCGCCGCTCCGGCCGGTCAGGTGCGTGATCAGCGCTCCCGCGAGGATCAGCACCAGGGCCAGGTGGAGCCCCAGGGTGAAGGGCTTGCGGGAGGTTCCGCGCCGCCAAAGCAGCCACAATCCGGAAACGGCCGTCAGGCCCCAGAGCGCGAAGAAGACGGGGTGGTGGTAAATGCGGGTGAGCGCCACCTCCGTCCCGTGCAGGCGTTCTATCACGGTGGCGGCGGCCATCAGGACGATGAGTACGGCCAGCGAGCCGAAGCTCAGCCATTTGAGGGTCTTAGATTGCATCGATGAAAGCTACGACCGCTTTACGGTCTTCGGGGGAAAGATAGTAAAATTTTTCCGTTGCGTCATATGCATCGCTCTTTTTGCTGTAGCCGTGCCACATGATCGCCTCGATCACGTTCCGGGCACGGTCGTCGTGCAGGCGGTCCTCGGCGCCGGTGTTGGCCTTGGACAGGCCGCGTCCCCAGAGGGGCGTGGTCCGGCACCAGCTGCCGTGGATGCCGTTTTTCATGTACAGGCGGTGCTGGATCATGTCCGTGTACGGCCAGATGGTCTGGTTCTCATAACGCGGCAGCGGCTTGCCGTCCACGACGGCGGGCGCCCAGTAATTGTCGGACTTCGTCTTCCAGGAAGGACGGTGGCAGCTGGCGCAGCCGATCTTCGTGAAGACCTCCTTGCCGCGCTGTACGTCCTCGCGGTTGAGGTCGCGGGCGCGCGGGATGGACAGGCCGCGGTGCCACACCAGGAAGTTGTAGTACTGGTCGTCGCCCATTTCCGGGGTAAAGTTGTGCCAGGCGTTGTCGAACTGGTTCGTGGTGGGGTCCAGCAGGTTCAGGACGGCATCCGCGATGCCCTCCGGGGTGCCGTCGGCGTAATACGGCGACGCGGGGTCCTTCCGGATGGCCTCGATCACGCCGGCGTTCTCCGACATCGCCTTGGCCCAGGCTTTGGTGGTGTACAGGAAGGGACGGTCGGAACGGCTGACGTTGGTGATGTTCCAGATGGCGTTGGCGCCGGCGCCGTCCTGCAGGGAGGCGCGCGTCATCGCGTAGGTGAAGCGCTTCAGCTTCTTGGTGCCCGCGGGCGCGGGCGTGCCGTCGGCGAACTGCCCGGCGGCGAGGCTGTACCACGCCGTGGGGGCGAAGTCGTTCGCGTCCTTGTCCCAGAAGGCGGGATTCAGTTCCACGAAGGGGGCCTCCGCCTGGTACTGGGCCTTGATGTCCTCTTCCGGAATGGCGTCCAGCAGGCCCGTGCCGATGATGCCGATCGTGGATTCCAGCCGGAACGCGACCGCCTGGTTGCCAGTCTCATAGGGCGTGGGGTCGGTGTTGAAGCCGTCGCGGGGGATGCTGAGCTCGGGATAGATGAGTTCGTACTTTTCTCCGTCGGGGAAGGCCATCGGCAGGCCGCTTTCCATCGCGCTGACGGTCAGCCAGTTCAGGGAAATCTTATCTTCGTCCACGGGAGGCAGGAAAGGTTCTACGGCCTTGGTCTGCGGCATGCCCGTCACCTCGGCCACGTAAGGACCGTCGTCGCTGTTCGCCCCGTCGACGGGGTGATAGATCACGAGCAGGTAACCGTTGCCGAAGCCGGCCTTGTACCACTGCTGGCGCTTGCCGTGCCCGTAGCCGGGGTGGCAGTCCAGGCAGGAGGTGCGCAGGTAGGCCGGTCCCAGGCCCTTGAACGGAGCGGTGTTGAGGGTGAAGTTGCGCTCGAAGGCCGCCTCGCCGAGGTTGAAGGCCGTCATCAGGCCCTGCTGGTCCGTGGCGGGCGTCTCGTCCTGGTAGCAGCCTTCGGTCACGTTGTCCGTGGTGCCGAGCACGCCGCCCGGATACCACTCTTCCGCCGTGAAGTTGCCCACGGCCTGGCCCACATATTTGGCGTCGGACTCCCGGCCGGCGGGGAATTTCGACCGGACGTCATCAGGCATACAGCCTGACGCCAGAAGCGCCAGGCCGCAAGCCAGGAAAAAGAATCTCTGTTTCATAGGAGAACTGTTTTATTGGCGCAGGATCCAGTCTGCGGCCTTGTTCAATTCATCGTCCAGCCCGCTGATGGCGTCCATCGCCGTCTGCACCGACGCGTCGGCATAGATGTCCACGAAGGCGCCCTTGGCCTGGCAGGCCTTCAGGGCGGCGAGCGAGGCTTCCAGCGCCTGCTGGATGGCCGTGGCTCCCGAGTAACGCTGGGCGGCGAAGAAATCCATCATGCTGCCGGCCTGGGCGCTGGTGGCGCCGGCCTTGCCGTACAGGCTGTACTGGATGCTCAGGATGTTGTCGATGAAGTCCTGGAACGACTGCTTGCTGTACGGCGACTCGATGTAGTTGATGTCCTCGCCCGTGTGGGCGTTGCCCATCTTCACGTCGGCCACCTCCGCGCAGATGTTGGAGCAGCCGGCCTTCAGGATGGAGGCCATCGCGCTCTGCCAGGTCTTGTAGGAGCTGCCCGCCTCGGCGGCGCCCAGCAGGTTCTCGCCATAGGTGAGGTCGGATCCGGTCACGGTCACGGCCACCTCCAGCTCCTCGCAGCGGTCGACATAGGCCTTCGGCGCATCCGGATTCCAGGACACGCACAGGCGGTAGCAGTTGTCGCGCAGGTCGCCGGCCACGGCGGCCGCATAGATGAGCTCCTGGTCGCCGGTCACGGTCTTGCCCGCGAAGGCGGCATGGTCCTCGACCCCCTGCAGGGCCGCGACCGTGCGGTTCTTGCCGTCCCGGAAGAGGACGAATTCGATGCCGTGGAAGCCCAGGAGCTCCTGGCCCAGCTTGGCGGCGGCATAAGCGATGCCGTCCTCGCCCTTCAGGGCCTCCACCTTCTCGGCGTTGGACAGTTCGGTCGCCAGACCGTCCACGTCCAGCGGCCAGGTGTCGATGTGCGGGTCGATGCCGAAGTCGGTGGCGGCGCCGAACAGGAAGGCTTCCGACTCCTCCCAGCTCTGGCGGGCCTGCAGGAACTTGGCGCAGATGGCGTCCAGTTCGCCCTGGTTCAGCTTGCCCGCCCCTTTTCCGGCGGCCGCAGCCAGCAGGTCATAAAGCTCGCCGCTTTCCTTGGCGAGATCGCCGTAGGTGGCGTAGATCACGCCGGGTACATACTGGGCGGCGATGCCCTTCATGGCTTTTTCGGCGTCGCTCAGACCGCCGGTTTCCCCGCCTTTTCCCTGGCAGGATGCTGCCGCCACACAGAGGGCGGCCAGCGCAATCAAAGAAAGGAACTTTTTCATATCAGTTTGTTTTTTTAGTTAGTTATCTACTAAAGAACCCCATATAGGCGACGCCCAGGGAAATGGACGGCTCGTCGTTGTACTGGCTGGGCAGGAAGCGGCGGGAGTACTCGCCCTTCACCGCGATCTGCGGCAGCGGCAGCCAGTTGAAGCCCACGGCGATGCGGTGCCGGTCGGTGTAGGGATAGTCCGGCTGGTCCTTGTCGGGGATATAGGAATCGTAGTATTCGTAGCGTCCGAACAGGTAGAACCGCTGCTCCTTGTCGCGCCGGTCCCGGAAGAAGTGCAGGATGTCGTAGCCGGCCTCGATGCCCGCGGCGCAGGCGCCCTTGCCCACCGGCGTCTTCCGGTACGGGGCGGCGTTGGAGGTAAGGTTGCGCTTCACCGTGCTGATGGTGGAGGCGTCGCTCACGAAGCCCCAGTCGGCGTTGCCGCGGACCGTAAGGTACGGGCCCGTATAGGCGAAATCGAAGGCGCCGAAGGCCGTGTGGCCTTTCACGTCCGCGTAACGCGTATCCCACATGTCGTGCGGATAGGAATTGTGCATCCCCTGCCCGTAGAAGCCGCTCAGGCTCAGCCGCAGGTTCCTGACGGAGTAGTTGTCGATGCGCGCGGCGAAGCCCAGGTTGTTGGCCACCTTGAACTCGTAGGGCGAGCCCGCGCCGTGCTTGATGAAGTTGTCGCGGTCGTACATGAAGGCGTCCAGGCCGGCGACCACCAGCGCTTCGTAGCGCCAGGCGCCGGCGCGCCCCCAGAGGCTGATGCCGGTGTCGTGCCAGGTGGAGGGAAGGATGGTGAATTCGCCCTCCGGGCGGTACACGGTAAAGAAGTTCAGCGGCTCATGCGCGTTGTTCAGTCCGCCCACGGGCACCACCAGGTGGCCGATGCGGACGTTCAGCTGCGGGGCGAAGCTCTTCTGGATCCAGAACTGTTCCAGTTCCACCTCGCCGCCCTTTTCGATCTCGGCCTCCCACTCGCCCGCTTCGGTGAATTCCTTCTCCACAGCGGTGCCGGTGCCGGTATGCTCGAATTCGATCTCCGTCTGCATCGTCCAGCCCTTGCCGAAGTCGTAGCCGAGGTAGATCACGGCATGCGGCACGTCGAAGCGGCCGTGCGAAGGGTCGTTCCTGTAATTATCGGGATGCGAATAACGGTAAACGTTGTCACTGAAGAAATTGCGGGTCAGGGCCACTTCTCCGTAGCCGCCCAGGGTCAGGCGCCTCTGCTGCGTCGAAGCCTCCTGTGCGGACAACGATGCGCCCGTCAGCAGGAGGCTCAGCAATACACACACACTTTTATTCATCGTCAGTTCTTATGGAAACCGAGATGCAAAAGTACGCTCCGGACCCGTGCCGGTCAATCCCGTAAAATGATGAAAAATGAAACGGGCCGCATCCCCATAAATGAGGATACGGCCCGCCGAAGGATCCGTTACTCTCCGGCGGGGGTGTAGCGGGTAATCAGACTCTTCCTCGACGGTTCGCTGATCTGGTAGCCATAATAAGTACCTTGCCAGTCCTCCAGGAAGAAGTACTTCTCGTAGAAAGGGTCGGCCTCCAGGTCGCTTTCACGCCAGTTCCGGCACAGATCGCGTACCTCGGCGGGAACTTCCGCCGGGTCCAGTTCGTACTCAGTTTCCTCCCAGGCCTCCCGGATATCGGGATAGTTGACCTGGAAATTGTTGTGGAAGCGGACCTGCTTCATCTTTCCGTCGTGGAGGATATAGAACGTATCGATACCGCTGCGGTTGGCGTGTCCGCGGACATCGCAGTCCGCATAGCGGTCCCGGATGTAGCCGAGGGCCGTGTCGAAGTCCCGGAACCATTCGGCCGGATTGGAAGATGCGTTGTCGTTGGCCAGCACGGTGCCGTCCTCGTTGATCAGTACATAATGGTTCAGGAAATGGTTCCCCGCTCCGGTCAGGTCCGTTGCGAACATAAAGTCGTACATCGTGTGCCCGATACCGGACCGGGTGATCTCCGCCACGCGGTCGTTGCTTCCCGCGAAACAGGGCGTGTCGAGCCCGAGTCGGGCGAAAGCCCGGGACACTGCCATAGGCAACTGTACGGCCAGCCGGTCCGGATCGAGGGTACGGACGGTCATCTGCCACGTACCGTCCAGGTACTCGCTGCGCCCTTCCACGCCGTCCCGGCCCCGGAAAGAAATCACGTCGCGGCCCTCATCCTGCAGGTGATACACCTCCAGTATGCGGACATTGCTGCCGTTCCGGGTAAAGAAATCCAGGCTGACTTCCCGGGAGATTCCCCGTTCGCTGAGCGGTGCCGGCCAGGGCTCCAGGTCATTGCAGGCACCGAGCGACAACAGCAGCGCGGCGGCGGCCAGGGAAACGGTATATTTTATAAATCTTTTCATTGTCTATTTTTTTTGTGCGGCAAAGGTACTGAATAATAGGACAGGTTGTATCGAAAACGGCCGAAAACGAGGCAACCCCCGGCCTTGTGGCGGGGGGTTGCACCGATATCGGCCCAAAACGGTGCCGGGGCTATGCGGCGCGGCAGGCGTCCTTGATCAGGCCTTCCACGGCGACGTTCAGTTCGCCGGCCGTCAGCAGCGCGTGCACGTCGAAGTGCAGGCGGAAGCGCCAGTGGTGGTGCGGGTCGGCGGGCTGGTTGATGCGCTCCGCCATACGGTCGGCGCGGCGCAGGCCCTTGTCCAGGGCCACCCAGTCCTGCAGCGGGAAGATGGCGAGCATCGACGGGGAATCCAGGAACTCCCACAGCATCCGGCGCACCTCCCAGGGCTCCGGGTCGTGGTCGCACTGCATGCGCAGCGTCTCCATGTCGTGGCTGGACGTGGCGCACACGCTCAGGTACTTCCAGGGCCCTTCCTGCTCCATCCCGCGCATCTTCAGCGACAGGATCTTCTCGTGGTCCATCACGCCGGGCACACAGTCCGGCACCATGCCGAGGTCCTCGCCGCAAGCGAGCATACCCGTGGCGCCCAGCAGTTCCGGCAGCTTGCGCTCCGCGTTGCGGCGCCAGAACTCGTCGTGACGGTGGTAGAAGAAGTCGTTGTACAGGGCGCCGAAGCGCTCCTGCTGCCACTGCGGCAGGTCCGCCGAGGCGGGCGCGATCAGCGGCTGGTACATGCCCGGATGGCGCGGATCGGGATGGAAGAGCCCCTCCAGGGGCAGCCCCATCGCCGAAATCTCTTCCGGCGAATACGGCAGGGCCGGGTTGAAGTGGCCCATCATGCCGCTTTTGTACTCGGTCGGGATCTCCCAGATGCGGAAGAAACCGAGGATGTGGTCGATGCGGAACGCGTCGAAGTAGCGGCTCATCTTCCTGAGGCGCGCCTTCCACCAGGCGAAGTCGTCCTTGGCCATCTCCTCCCAGTTGTAGGTGGGGAAGCCCCAGTTCTGCCCGTCGGTGCTGAAGAAGTCGGGCGGGGCGCCGGTGGAGGAGTCGAGGTTGAAGAGCTCCGGATGCCAGTAGGCCTCGGCGCTGTCCGCGCTCACCCCGATGGGCAGGTCGCCCTTGAACGAGATGCCCTTGGCGCGCGCGTAGTCCACTTCCTCGCAGAACTGCTTGTCCAGGTGGAACTGCATCCAGCAGTAGTATTCCGGCTCCAGCTTGTCGCGCCGGGCGCAGAATTCCGCATACTCGGGCAGCCAGGCGGCGTTCTCCTTGATGAACTTCTTGAACGCGGCGGAGGCCATGTCCTTGGCGCCGTGCGCCTCGAAGGCCTGGCGGATGTAGGCCATCTTGGCCTTGAACACCTTCGGGTAGTCCAGCTCCGGCAGGGCGTTCAGCGCGGCCTGCTTCTTCCTGAAGGCGGCGTCGGCCTTGATGCCGAGGTCCTGCAGGTGGATGTACAGCGGGTGCAGGGCGAAGGTGGACACGGGGCTGTAGGGGTACGAGTCAGCCCACTGGCCCTTGCGGGTGGTGTCGTTGACCGGCAGCAGCTGGATCACGCTCTGGTGCGTGGCGGCGGCCCAGTCCACCAGCGGATGCAGGTCGCGGAACTCGCCGATGCCGAAGTCGTCCGCGGTGCGCAGCGAGAACACCGGAACCGCGGTGCCGGCGCCCCTCCAGCCGGGGATGTCGAACTTCGCGGCCTGGTGTTCGCGCGGGAACGGGCAGCCGGGGATCGGACAGTCGATCCAGGCGTCCGTGATCTCGCGGGCGCTCTTGGCGCTGTGGTGGCTCCACTCGGTGCGCACGATCAGGCCGTCGCGCATCACCACGTAGGTGTAGTCCTTGAGGGCGGCGGCGGGGCAGTCTTTCACGGTCACGCTCCAGATGGCACCGTCCCCCCAGTTCATCGGGTGTTTCTTGTCCTGAAGGACCAGCGCGAGGCTCTCGCCCCACACGGTCTCATACTTTATCTTGAAAGTCGTAGTCATATATCCGTCATTCCCGGCCTGACCGGGAAGCTGTTAAAGTTTTCTGAAACTGATCGCGAAGCCGCCGCCGGGGGCCATCGTCACGGGAATCGTGTCCTGCGGGCCCACGGTCAGCTTGCTGATCCGGTAGGCCTGGGGATTCGTGGAGAAGTGCGCGTCGGGGGCGTCGGCGTACAGGGTGGCCTCGTAGGAGCCGGGCTCCAGGAAGTCCAGCTTCACGTCGAAGCTGCGCTCCTGCCCGTCGGTTACGCCGCCGCAGAACCACTGGCCCGTGCCCTTCGCTTTGCGCGCCGCCACGATGTATTCCATCGGTTCGGCGTACAGGTAGCGGCTCTCGCTCCAGTCCACGGCCACGTCCTTGATGAACTGGAACGCGTCCATGAAGCGGCTGTAGTGCTCCGGCGTGTCCGCCGCCATCTGCAGCGGCGAATACATCGTCAGGTACAGGCCCAGCTGGCCGCAGATGGTGGAGTTCACGTGCGAGTCGTTGCCGCACCAGTCCTTGAGGTTCTGCTCGAAGATGCCCGGGGTGTAATCCATCGGGCCGCCGTTCAGGCGGGTGAAGGGGATGATGGCCGTATGGCCCGGCGTGATGCCGCCGAAGGCCTGGTACTCCGTGCCCATCGCGGACTCGTTGCCGATCAGGTTGGGATAGGTCCGGCACAGGCCGGTGGGCCGCACCGCCTCGTGCGCGTTCACCATGATGTGGTGCTTAGCGGCTTCGGTGATGCAGTACAGGTAATGGTTGACCATCCACTGGCTGTAGTGGTGCTGGCCCTGCGGGAGGATGTCGCCCACGTAGCCGGACTTCACGGCGTCGTAGCCGTAGCGGTTCATCAGGGAATAGGCGGCTTCCAGGTGGCGCTCGTAGTTGCGCACGCTGGAGGAGGTTTCGTGGTGCATCACCAGGAGGATGCCTTTCTTGTGCGCGTAGGCGTTCAGCGCCTCCAGGTCGAAGTCGGGATAAGGTGTCTGGAAATCAAACACATAGTCCTTGTTGCAGTTGGCCCACTCTTCCCAGCCGATGTTCCAGCCTTCCACCAGCAGCGCATCGAATCCGTGCTCCGCGGCGAAGTCGATATACAGTTTCACGCGCTCGTTGTTCGCGCTGTGGCGCCCGTTGGGCTTCGCAGCGGCGTAGTCGAAGGTGTGCAGGTCTACGCCCACGGCGTCGGTATAGGCCCAGGAGCCCGCGCCGGCGATCATCTCCCACCACACGCCCATGTACTTCACGGGGTGGATCCAGCTCACGTCGTCCAGCGCGCAGGGCTCGTTGAGGTTGAGCACCAGGCGCGAGGCGAGCTGCGCGGTCGCGCTCGGAGCCACCTGGACGGTGCGCCAGGGCGTCTTCGCCGGGGCGGTCAGGTTGCCCTTCCAGCCCTCGGCGTCCGGGGTCAGGTGGGCGCGCAGCACGTGCGTCTTGCCGTCCACGACCAGGTTCAGGCAGGGATAGTCCACCAGGGCGGCCTCGTGGATGTTCACGTACAGGCCTTCCGGGGTCTTCATCTGCAGCGAGGTCTGCACGCCGGAGGTGCTGAACGGGGTCTGGCTGCTGTTGCCGCGCATCTTGTCGCGGAAATGCGCCGCCACTTCGGAGAGTTTCGTGCAGTTGTACTCGTATTCCTGGGTGTCGTAGTCGCCCGGGATCCACCAGGCGGTCCAGTCGTCCGCGCAGGCGAACTCGGTCTGCTCCTCCTTGATCACGAAGTGCACCAGGCCGCCGCCCCCGGGGAACTCGTAGCGGAAGCCCAGGCCGTCGTCGAACAGGCGGAAGCGGATGTCCAGCAGGCGCCCGCTCTCCGGCTGGCGCAGGTGGACCAGCAGTTCGTTGTAATGGTTGCGGATCTGCGATTCCTCGCCCCAGACGGGGGTCCAGACTTCGTCGAAGCTGTCCGTCTCAGTGCCGGTGAGTTCAAAACCGCGGTCGAAAGCGATGCCCGGGGCGGTGTCGCTCTTGGACACGGACCCGTCGGCGGCGTAGTCCAGCTGTTCGGCCTTCACCGTGCCGCGCAGCGAGAAGCCGAGGCGGCTTGGCAGCAGCACCGGCGTATCGCCGCAGGAAAGGGCGTAACGCGGCGTTCCCTCGTCGGAGAGGTAGAAGCACAGGCGGAGCTGCCCGTCGGGCGAGCGGAGTTCGGCCTTGGGCTCCGGTGCGGTCGTCGGTGCGGGATGGCAGGCGGCCGCCAGGAGCGCGAGCAGGGGGATAAGTTTCTTGGCTTGCATGGTCGGGGGTCGTTAAAGGAGTTTCCAGCCCCAGGGATCCAGGGTCACCTGGGCGCTGTCGATCTGAATCTCGGCGGGTTCCGCCGTGAGGTTGGCATACACCGTCACCGTATCGTCCCCGGCGCTGCGGCGGAAGGCCAGCACGCCCTCGGGCACGTCTTTCAGGAAGACGGCCGGCGCGCCCAGGTCCCCGGCCGCGAGGCAGGGATGCGCGTGGCGGAAGGCCACCAGGTCGCGGATGAACGCGGTATACTCGTTCGGGCTCCAGTCCTCGACGGGGTCTTTCTCAAAGAATTCCAGGCGGCGGGTGATGCCGACCTCCTGTCCGGTGTACACGAGCGGCTGGCCCTTCGGCAGGGTGAAGCAGAGCACCTCCATCACCTTGGCGGCATCGCCCATCCGTTCGAATTCGCTGCCCGCCCAGGAGTTCTCGTCGTGGTTGGAGGTGAACATCAGGCGGTAGCCGCCCTTGCCCATCCAGGCGTCGTCCTCGGCCACATAGTCGCGGATATCCTTCGCGGACGCCTTGCCCTGGGCCACGTCGTTGAGGAGGTGGTGCAGTTTCCAGGCGTAGGTGGCGTCGAACAGGCCTGCCAGCTCGGGCGTCTCGGCCTCGGCCAGCAGGTAGATGTCGGGGTAGTCGCGGCGGATGCCGGGCAGGATGCCTTTCCAGAACTTCGCGGGCATCTCGGCGGCCGCATCGCAGCGGAAGCCGTCCACGCCCTTCTCCAGCCAGAAGCGCATGCACTCGTCCTGGGCGGCCCAGACCGCCGTGTTCTCGTAGTTGAGGCTGCGGGTGTCGGTCCAGTCGTACTCCCAGATGGCATTGCCGTCCGCGTCGCGCTCATAGAAATCCGCGGGTTTGCCTTCCATCCACACGTGGTCGGGCGCCGTCTGGTTGGCCACCCAGTCCAGGATGAGCTTGAAGCCCGCCTTGTGCGCGGCCGCCAGCAGGTCCTCGAAGTCCTGCATCGTGCCGAATTCGGGATTGACTTCCGTGTAGTCCGCGATGGCGTAGTAGGAGCCGAGGCTCCCCTTGCGCTCCACTTCGCCGATACGGTACATCGGCATCAGCCAGAGGACGTCCACGCCCAGGTCCTTCAGGCGGGGCAGCTGGGCCTCGACACCCTTGAACGTCCCTTCGGGGGTGAACTGGCGGATGTTGACTTCATAGACCACGGTGTTGCCGGTCCAGCCGGGGTGGACGGGCGCCTTGTGGCAGGCCGCCAGGCAGAGCGCCGCCGCGAGCAGGAAAAAAAACTTTCTCATATGCGCTTATCTGTTGAATTCTACGACAAGGGCGCTCTTGGGCGCCACGGTAACGCCGTCCTGCAGGACCGTCGCCTCCCCGGTGAGCACGTTCCGCCCCTGCACGGGGCCGGAGACGAACTCGCGGTAGTGGTTCCAGTCCAGCGAGCGCGGCTCGAAGGTGTTGTTGATGTACACGAAGACCGCCTGGTCGTCGGTGTAGCGGAAGAAGGCGTAGCTGTTGTCCGTGATGTTGTTCGCGCCCACGTTCGCGCGGGACAGGAAATGCAGGGTCCTGCCCTCCTGCACGGCCTGGTTGCCCTTGCGCCACTGGAAGAGGGTGCGGGCGTAGTCGTGCAGGTCCGCGGCGTCCTTATAGGCGCCCGTGGCGCCGCTGCGGCCTTCCGCGGAGAAGAGGTCCAGCCCGTCGCCTTCCCAGCCGCCCGGGAAATCGATCCGCTTGGCGCCGTCGTGGCTGGGGCAGTCCTTGCGCTCCAGGAACATCATCTCGTCGCCGTAGTACAGCTGCGGGATGCCGCGGACGGTCGCCAGCAGCGTGAGGGCCAGTTTCATCCGGTCGGGATCCTCGCGGAGCACGTCGCCGGTGCGGGCGTGGTCGTGGTTCGCGAAGAAGGTCATCATGTGACTGAGGTCCTTGTACGCGAAGTCCTGGGCCAGCACGGTATAGATGCGGGTCATGCCCTCGTCCCAGCCCACGACGTCCTCGGTGAGCGCGCGCTTGATGGCGCTCTCCAGCGGGAAGTCCATGATGGACGGGAGATTGGAGTTGAAGCCGTTGGCGTTCGGATTGTCCTTCTGCCAGTAGGCCACCTGCGGGATGTTCATGTCCCAGCACTCGCCCACGATGTTCATCTCCGGGTACTCGTCCGTCACGGCCTTGCACCACTGCGACATCGGGCCGGGCTCGTTGTAGGGATAGGTGTCCACGCGCAGGCCGTCCAGCCCGGCGTACTCGATCCACCACACGGCCCATTGCTGGAAGTACTTCAGCACGAAGGGATTGTCCAGGTTCATGTCCGGCATCGACGGCACGAACCAGCCGCTCTCCTGCCGCTCCCGGTCACGCACCGAGGCGTTGGGGTCCATATACACGGAGAAGAGGGCGTTCATCTGCATGTAGGGCTCGTTCACGTGGTACCAGTCGGCGAACGGAGGGTTCTCCATCCACCAGTGGGCGGTGCCGCAGTGGTTGGTGACGATGTCCATGATGACCTTGATCCCCCGCTTGTGCGCTTCGTCCACGAACTGCTTGTAGAGCTCGTTGTCGCCGAAGCGCGGGTCGATGTGGTAGTAGTCCGCGCAGGCGTAGCCGTGGTAGGACTCCCGCGGCTGGTTGTCCAGCAGCAGCGGGGTGCACCAGATGGCGGTGGCGCCCAGGTCGGCGATGTAGTCCAGGTGGTTGATCATGCCCTGGATGTCGCCGCCGTGGCGGCTCACGGGGTCCTTGCGGTCCACAGCGTCCGGCGTTTCGGGCACCTGCCAGGGGCGGGCCGAACCGTCGAAGTACTCGCCGCCCTGCCAGCCCTCGTCATTGTCCCGGAAGGCCGAGGCGAAGCGGTCGGGCATGATCAGGTAGATCAGGTCCGCCGTGGTGAAGCTCTTCCGCCCGCGGCTGCCTGGCTCCCGCTCCCGGATCAGGTACGGATACTTGAAGCTCTCGGAGCCTTTGGAGAAGACGAGCTTGTACTCGCCCGCAGCCTTCACGGCCAGGTCCACGAAGAGGTAATCGGGGCTGTCGGCCTTGTGCAGGGCCTTGACTTCCAGGCCCTTGCCCTCAACGGCCACGTCGAAGGCGCCGATGCCGGGCCCCTGCACCATCAGCTGCAGGTCCGTGTTCATGCCGGTCCACCAGGACAGGGGTTCCACCCGCCGGACCTGGTCGTCCGAAGCCTCGGGGACCCCGGAATAGTCGGCCGCCGGCGAACAGGCGATCAGCAGCGCGGCAGCCAGAAGGAGGTATAGGTTTCGTTTCATCATATCGGTCAGAGGTTCTTTGGTCGGTGGTTCTCTAAGTATTTGGGTCAGCTGTTTTCTGTCATTCTGAGCGCAGCGAAGAATCTAATCCGCGAATGCCTCCAGCGCCGCCGTCGGTTTCCCGTTCGAAAAGGCGCCGTAGTCATAGCCGTTGCGGGCCTTTTCCGCCTCCGGCTCCCAGTAGAAGATGCCCTCGAACCAGTCGTACTGCGCGGTGTCGGCGAACAGCTGCTGCAGCGCCGCCTTCGTCTTGTCGGGCTGGCTGGCGGGCATCCCGAACTCCACCAGCATCACGGGCTTGCCGTAGCTGTCGTGCAGGGCCGGCAGGTTCGCGAGGAACTGCTGCACCTTGGGCTGCCAGTCGGGATAGGCGTTGTTTTCCCAGTAGGAAGGATAGAGCGACAGGCCCAGGATGTCGTAGCGGAGCGAACGGCCCTGCATCAGGGAAAGGAACCAGTTGAGCGTCTCCGCCTTCCAGCCGTTGTCCAGGTGCAGGATCACCTGCGCCTGGGGATACACGGCCTTCACGGCGTCGTAGCCCGCGTGGAAATAGCTGACGAACTGGCCGGGGTTCGTGCCGGCCACCTTGCCGCTCTCCCAGAGCATGCCGTTGGTGACTTCGTTGCCCACCTGCACCCACGACACGCCTACGCCCTCGTCCTTGAGGGCCTGCAGGACCTCCTGCGTGTGGGCTTTCACGGCCTCGGCCATTGCGGCGGCGTCCTTGCCCTTCCAGGCGGCGGGCACGTTCTGCTTGCCGGGATCGGCCCAGGAGTCGCTGTAGTGGAAGTCGATCATCACCCGGAGGCCCAGGGCCTGCGCGCGTTTCGCCTTTTTCACCACGTCGGCCTTGCCGTTCCAGCCCCCTTCCGGGTTCACCCACACGCGCAGGCGCACCGCGTTCATCCCGATTTCCTTCATCAGGGCGGTGAGCTCGCGCTCCTGTCCGCCGGCGTTGTAGAACTTGAAGCCCCGGGATTCCATCTCCGTCACCCAGCTGATGTCCGCGCCTTTGATGACCGGCGTGGGGATCGGTACGGGCTTGGGGTCGTGTTTGTCGCACGCCCCGAGCAGCATCAGGGCCGCCAGGGCCCAGTATTTCACGGTCCGGATCATTGGGCGAACACGGCCGAGGCGTAGGCGCCGAGCGTCAGGGACGTATCGTTCGCGGTGACCACGCCGTTGGAAACCAGGATCCCGTCGCTGCTGAGTCCGCCGCCGGGCACGTTCACGCTCACCACGCCGGCGCCGAAGTTATGGGCCACCAGCACGGTCTGTCCTTCGCAGCTCATCGTCCACAGGGCCACGGAATTGTTGGAGGAGCTCACTTCCTGCATCTCGCCGCGGGCGAGGGCCTTGTAGCTGTTGCGCGCCTGCGAGAAGTTCCGGTACACGTTCAGCAGCGAGGCTGCGTCGGCGCTCTGCGCCTCCACGCTGATACCGGCGGAAAGCATCGCGTTGTCCACCTTGCCGTCGAGGGCTGCCGTGGGTACGGGACCGTCCTTGGTCCACTTGATCGGCGCGCGCACGTATTCGTCACCGCCGCCCTTGTTGCCCCAGTAGCCGAGCTCCTCGCCCTGGTAGATGTAGGGCTTGCCCGGCGAGGTCAGAAGCACGGCAGCGGCCAGTTTCTCCTTCTCCAGGCTCTTGCCCAGGTCCTCCGCGGCGCGGTCCTCGTCGTGGTTGGTAAGCTTGATGGCGTCGATGAAGCCCGGGCGCTGCGCCTGGAAGAGGTTCCGGAAATACAGCACCGTCTTGGCGAAATCGTTGCCCTTGGCCTTGTTGATGCGGTCCTTCAGGGTGTACCAGTAATAGAAGTTGAAATTGGACGGCAGGCCCTGGTAGTAAGGCGCCATCGCTTCGGCGTTGTCGCACCAGGCCTCGCCCACCATATAGAAGTCGCCCTGGCCGCCGTTTGCCTTCCAGGTAGTGTTGCAGCGCTCGTACCACTGCTTCAGGAAAGCCACGTTGGCGGCGGTCTGGTTCTGGTAGATCCAGATCACGGCGTCGAGCCGCAGGCCCGCCACGCCCATCTTGATCCACTTGTCGGCGGAAGCCGCCAGGTCCTTGAACGCCGCGGACTCCGATGCGGTGGCGTACGGGCCGTAGTTCAGGTCCGGCATGCTCCGGTCGAAGCTGGCGAAATACTGCAGGTTGGTGCCGCCGAAGGTGAGGTCGTTGGCGGCATCGCCCTTGACGAGGGTCTTGGCCTTGCCGAATTCCACGACCTGGTCCCCCGACTTGGCGCCCCACTTGTGGTTCCCCCACTCATCGGGATCGTCTTTCACCAGCACGCCCCAGGTGTTGTTGACGAAGAGCGTGATTTCATACACGTTGCCGCCCGTCTTGTACATGCGGAAGGGGTTGTTCTCGTAGATGAACCACTTGACCGAGCTGTCGGAGTTGCTGCCCTGGGCGGGGCCCGAGGACTGCGTGACCGTCAGCTTGGGCTGCGAGGCGTTCGAGACGTCGAGCTTGAAGTGCAGGAAGCCGTTGTAGCCCAGGTTTCCGCCGGAGGCGGGATACCACTGTCCCATGCCCGGGGTCTTGGACCCGCCGTAGTTGTCGATCTTGCCCGCGGCCACGTCGGCCGACGGATTCTCGGACAGCACGTAATAGTCGCGATAGGGACTGGACGGGTCGGAACAGGCGCTCTGGAACCAGGCGTTCTCGCTGCCGGAATGGTTCAGCACGTAGTCCATATAGATGCCGATCCCCTTGGCTTTCGCCTTGGAAATCAGGTCCTTGAAGTCGGCTTCCGTGCCGAGTTTGGGGTTGATGGCGCTGTAATCCTTGACGTTGTAGCCGTGGTAGGACATGGCGTCCTGCACGGGCGAGAGCCACAGGGCGCTCACGCCCAGGCTCTCGAAATAATCAAGGTGCTGGGCCACGCCTTTGAGGTCGCCCCAGCCGTCGCCGTCGGAATCGGCGAAGCTGTACACGTTCACCTGGTAGGTGACGTCGGCGAGGTGCTCACCCTTCTCGATGTCCGGCGTTTTGCCGCCGGGGGTTTCGCCGCCGGGCTTGTTGCAGGAGAACAGGCAGAAGGCAACGAGCACAAGGCCCGTCAGGATGCGGAATCGTCTCATATAGCGTGTATTTTGAATTGGCAGACCGGGGTCCGGTCAGGGACCCCGGTCCGAAAAAAGGTTCAGCTTACTTGTTGACCGTGATCGTACCCGCAGCCTCGTCGAAGACGACGCTGAAGTTGGTCAGGTCTCCGACGGCGATGTTGTCACCGCCGGGCACGCCCTCGAAGGGCTCGCCGGCCGCAGCATAGGCGCCGCCGAAGTTCACGTCCCATTTGGCGTTCTTGCGGATCTTCCAGCCACCGGAGATGTCCTTGTGGTAGGCGATCCACTTGCCTTCGCCGTCGTAGTACATAAAGTGGTCGTTGTCCCAGTCGCCGTTCACGCCAATCAGGCCCCAGTAGTTCGTGCTGAAGGTGATGGTGCCGGCCTCGGGATCGTAAACCACCATGTACGTACCTTCCGCGGGAGCGGAGATGTTGTCGCCGCCGGCCACGGCCTCGAAGGCCTCGTCGGCGCCGGCGCACGCACCGCCGAAGTTCTCGGCCCAGTCACCGCCGAAGCGGATCTTGATCTGGTCGCCCTCGGCCAGGGGGACGGGCACGCTGTACCACTTGCCGTCGGCGGCGAGGTGCATCGGGATGTCGTTGTTCCAGTTGACCGCCGGACGGGCGGCGATGGAACCGGTGACGCCGTAGGCCAGGGTGCCGACGGTGCCGTTCAGGGCGTTGTAGACCACCTTGAAGTTGCCGGTGAGGTTGATGTTGTCACCGCCCGGGATGCCTTCCACGAACTGGCCGACCGCTTCCGGCGTGGCGCCGCCGCGGTTGACGTCCCAGCCGTGGTTGAAGCGCACCTTCCAGCCCTCGGACTCGACGGACAGCATTTCGCTGATCCAGATGCCCGGGGCCACCTCGGTCATGAAGTGGTCGTTGTCCCAGTCGCCGTTCACGCCGATCACGGACCAGGTGTTGGACGGCATGGCCGCATCCACGGTGATGGTCTTCGCGGCCGGGTCGAAGGTCACGATGTACTCGCCCGCCTCGACGTTGATGTTGTCGCCGCCGGGCACGGCCTCAAAGGCCTCGCCGACAGCAGTCATCACGCCGCCGTAGTTCTCGTCCCAGGCCGCGTTGCGGCGGATCTTGAAGCCGCCTTCCATCTGCGTGGCCGGGCTGACCCACTTGCCGTTGGTCTCGGTCATCCAGATGTCGTGGTCCCAGTCGCCGTTCACGCCGATCAGGCCGAAGACGTCGCCCTTCTCCACGGTGATGGTCGGAGCCGCTTCATCGCTGAGGTCGAGCACGGTCTTCCAGAAACCGGCTTCGATGTTGATGTTGTCACCGCCGGGCACGGCCTCGAACGGCCGGCCGAGCGCTACCATCACGCCGCCGTAGTTCTCGTCCCAGCCCGCGTCCTTGCGCCACTTGAAGTTCGTCGCTTCCGGCGCGTTGATGTAAGCGGTCCAGACGCCGTCCTTCTCGGAGGCGATGATGTCGTTGTCCCAGTCGCCGTTGGCGCCGATGACGTTCCAGCCGGTCACCACGACGGGCCCGGGTCCGGGCTCGTTGCCGCCGATCTTGCCGCTCACGCCGCCGCCGAGGGTCTCGACGACCGTGAAGGTCTGTCCGTCGGGATCGAGGATGAGGTCATAGATGCCGTCTTCGGGAACCGCCAGGTTCTTGCCGCCGGCCGCTGCCGGGGATTCGCTGCCGAGGTTTACCACGAAGGGCTCCACATCGCCGGGGGCGCCGAAGTTGGTGTCCCAGCCGGCATCCTTGCGGAACTTGAACTGGTCATCCTTGCTGATCTTGATGCCCTGGGCCACGAAGGTCTTGCCGTTGGTGGTCATCGGGAGGTCGCCGTCCCAGCTGATTTCGTAGTTGGACAGGGCGCCGATGACGCTCCAGGTGCTGGCCTGGGTGTGCTCGGGATAAGGCAGATAGGCGTCGGTAACGGTAATGACCGCGTCGGTGCCGGACAGGTCCAGCCAGAGGTCATAGATACCGTCGGCCGCAACGCCGAGGTTCTTGCCGCCGGCGGCACCGGTCAGTTCGGTATCGAGGGAGAGCACATACGGCTCCTCGTCGCCGGGGGCGCCATAATTGGTGTCCCAGCCCTGATCCTTGCGGAACTTGAACTGATCGCCCTTCTTGATGGTCACGGCCTTCGCGACGAACTTGTCGCCGTCTTCGGTGGCGAACATCTCGAGGTCGCCGTCCCAGTTGATTTCGTAGCTGGACAGGGCGCCGATGACGCTCCAGGTGCTGGCCTGGGTGTAGTCCTGGTACGGGCTGCCCTGCGGCAGGGTCACGGTAAAGCCGGAGATGGTGTATTTGTCGGAATCCAGATAGCCGTTGCGGCCGTTGTCCTTGGAAGGATCCTGGATGGAAGCGCGGACCACGATGTCCAGGCTGCCCACCTGGTCTCCGTCGGCATAGCCGAAGAACTGGAGAGCCCGGCTGATGTTGACGAGGGTGGCGGACAGGGTGCTGCCGTCGTTCTTGGAAGAGATGAGCTTGCTCACGGCCTTGCCGTCCACGCCCACCAGCGCGAGACTGTGGGTCGGGGCGATCTTGTCGTTGAAACCGAGCTTGAACTCACCCGGGGTATAGGACACGCTGACGTTTTTCGCGCCCACCTCGACGGTCCCGAGGACCGGGGCGGTGCCCTTCGCAGGGTCGAAGGTAGCCAGCGGCTCCTGAGCGCAGGACGCGGCCAGGAAGGCGATCACGCCTGCAGAAAGGATGGAAAGTATTCTTTTCATAACGGAAATCGATTAATAGCCGGGATTCTGCTGGAGGTTACTGTTGGCAAGCCGGTCGGAATCCGGAATCGGGAAGAGGTTGCGGTAGTCGTCCACAGCCTTGCCTTCCTTGACGTTGCCCTTCCACTGCCAGACATACTTGTCGGTGGTGAACATCCCGAAGCGGATGAGGTCGTTGCGGCGCCAGCACTCCTGATAGAGTTCGCGGCCGCGCTCGTCGATCACGTCCTGCAGGGTGATGGCCGAGGCGGCGGGCAGGCCGGCGCGCTCGTGCACCTGGTTGTAGGCGGCAAGGCCGTCGATGGAGGCGCCGCGCACCTGGCACTCGGCCGCCATCAGCAGCACGTCGGCGTAGCGCATCATCGGGAAGTCGGTGTCCACGAAGCCAAGCTCCTGGCCGGGCTCACCGTCGCTCTTGATGTTGCGGAACTTCATGAAGGCGAAGCCGTTGGTGAAATCGCCGATGTCGTCGATGTCCTTCTGCTGGCCGCTCGTGAAGAAGAGGCTGCGCTTGTCGTCGGAGCCGAACTTGTTGTAGAACTCGGGCGTGGTGCGGAGGCCGCCCCAGCCGGAGGAGATGCCCATCTCGGCGGGATCCATGGTGCCGCCGGTGCTGGCGAAAATCAGGTAGTTCGTGACACCGTAGCTGGTGGTGTTCACGCCGTCCTGCTGGATCGCGAAGATGATCTCGTCGGTGCACTTGTCGTTATCGGCGAGGAAGAGGTCCTGGTAGGCGCTGAACTTCTCGCCGTTCGCCGTGGTGTGCAGGCTGTATCCGTCGTCCATGAGGTCCTTCAGGACGTCGGCGCACTTCTGCCACTGCGGAGTGCCGGTGAACACCTCGGCGTTGAGGTAGAGCTTGGCGAGGAGGAACTTCGCCACACCCTTGTCGGCGCGGGCGTAACCGTTGGCGCGCGGAGCGGCCAGGGCGCTGTTGTTGATGAGGTCGAGGAGCTCGTTCTCCAGCCAGCTGTACAGTTCGGCGCGGCTCATCTGCACGGGCACGCTGCCCACGATCGAGGTCTCGTCGGCGAACGGGACGCTGCCGAAGTTGTCGATGGCGTGGTAGTAGGCGATGGCGCGCAGCACGCGGGCCTCGGCGATGTACTCGTCCCGGTTGGCGACATTCTCGCCGTATTTGGCCGCCTCGCGGATGAACTCGTTCGTGGCGGACACCTGCATCAGGATGCGGGAGTAGAAAGCGTAGATAAAGGTGTCGTCGGTGGTCCAGTTCATCCAGTGGAAGTTCTTGATGGTCTGGTCGTTCCATCCGCAGACCGCCTCGTCGGTGGTCAGCTCGGAATGGTGGAACAGGCCGCGGATGTACTGGGAGGCGCCGCCGTCGAGACCGGAGATGGACGGATCGCCGTTGGCTCCGTAGTAGCCGGAGGTGGCGAAGCCCAGGTAGGAGCTGGCCAGGTAGGCCTTGAACTGCGCCTCGGTGGCGAGGGCCTTGTCGGCGGTGTTGGCGTTCGGGTCGATCGGGGTGACGTTCAGGTCACCGACGCAGGCGGTCAGGCTGAGCGCGGCCGCCAGGGAACCGAGGATGTATTTGATGGTTTTCATATGCTATCCTGGATTAGAAGTTGAACTTGAGTCCGACCACGTAGGTCCGGGGACGCGGATAGAGCGCACCGTCGATGCCGCCGAAGACTTCCGGATCGATGCCGGAGTACTTCGTGAGCGTGCAGATGTTCTGGACGGTACCGAAGATGTTGAGGGAGGCGGGACGGTCCTGGGTCACGTTGAACAGCTTCGGGAAGGTGTAACCCACGGTGAAGTTGTCCAGCTTGAGGAAGGAGGCGTTCTCGAGGTAGTAGTCGGACAGGTACTGGGCCTGGGAGAACATCGACTTGGTCGCGGAGGCGACGCGGTTGCCGATGAAGCTGTTGGTCCAGAGGTCGGCGAGCATCTCGGTGTCGGAGGCGACGTTGTTGTACACCCAGTTGCCGATGGCGGCGTGGCCGGAGAGGGCCGCCGTCCAGTTCTTGTAGGAGAAACTGGTGTTGAAACCGATGGTCACGTCGGCATCCGGCTTGTGGCCGAGGTACTTGTCGTCGGCCGTGATCTGGCCGTCCTTGTTGCGGTCCACATAGACGCCGTTCACGGGGTTGCCGGCGGTGTCATAGACCTGCTGGTAGAGGTAGAAGGTGCGCATCGGATAGCCGACCTGGTGCATCTGCACGTTGTTGCCGGTACCGCCGCTGATGCCGCCCGTCTCCACGCCCGTGGCGTTGTCGTCGGAAGCGGTGAGCTTCGTGATCCGGTTCTTGTTGTAGGCGAGGTTGGCTCCGAGGGTCCAGCTCATGTCACGGGTCTCCACCAGGATCGCGTTGGCGTCGATCTCGAAACCGAGGTTGGTCATCGAGCCGATGTTCGTGTTCAGGTAGTTCGTCAGGTTGGACAGGCCCGGGACGGGGATGAAGTTCAGGATGTCCTTGGTGTCACGCTTGTAGGCGTCCAGGCTGAAGGTCAGGCGGTCGCCCCAGAAGCCGAAGTCCAGACCCGCGTTGTAGGTCGTCGTGGTTTCCCACTTGAGGTCGGCGCTGTAGCCGAGGGCCGCGACGGGCTGCACCAGCTGGCCGTCGAAGTAGTAGCCGGAGCCGAGCTGGGTGGTCAGGAACTGGGCGAAGGTGTCGTAGTAGCCGCCCACTTCCTGCTGGCCGGTCTGGCCCCAGGAAAGACGCAGCTTCAGGGTGGACATATTGTCGGCGGCCTGCATCCAGTCTTCCTTCTTGACGTTCCAGGCGAAGGCCACGGACGGGAAGATACCCCATTTGTGGTTCTGGAAGCGGGAAGTACCGTCGGCGCGGACCGTAGCGGTGAGCAGGTACTTGTCGGCGAAGCCGTAGTTGGCGCGGCCGAAGAAGGAGATCAGGAAGAGCTCGCCCTTGTTGTGGGAGTCGCTCAGGACGGACTTGTCGCTGATGCGGCGGGTGCCGCTGTTGCTCTCGCTGTAGAAGCGCTGCCAGGAATAACCGGCCATCAGGTCCACCATATGCTTCTCGGCGAAGGTCTTGTTGTAGTCGGCGTAGAACTCCAGGGTGGTGTTCAGACGGCTGTAGTCATAATCGGTATGGGCGCCGCCGCCGGACTGGTTGGTGTTGTGGAAGGAAGCCTCGGTTCCCATCCCGATCTCGGTCAGGCCCTTGGACTTGGCCCAGTCCATACCGAGGTTGAGGTTGAGGCGCAGGTCCTCGAAACCGTGGATCTTGTAGTCGAACTGCGCGTTGCCGATGAAACGGTAGGCGTCGGCCTCGTCTTTCTTGGCGGCGAGCAGGCCCACCGGGTTCATGGTGGCCATCGTGTTGATGTTGCCGGACAGGTCGTACCAGGTGGTGTAGCCGTTCAGGCCGTTCGGATCCTTGACCGGCTTGGTCGGATCATAGTGGTTGGCGGCGCCGATGGCGTCCTGGTTGGCGTACCAGTTCTTGGCATAGGTGCCCTTGCCGTTCAGGTTCACGGTGAGGTGCTGGTCGAAGAAGGTCGGGGAGAGGTTCAGCGACAGGGTGCCGCGGTTCATCTTCGAGCCCTTCAGCGTACCGTTCTGGGAGGTGAAGCCGCCGGAGATACGGTACGGCAGGAAGCCCACGCGGCCGTTCAGGCTGACGTTTCCGTCATAGGTCGGGGCCACCTGGTAGATCTCGCGCTGCCAGTCGGTGTCGTACAGCTTGCCGTTCAGGCCCAGGTTGGCCTCGGCGGTGGAATTCATGCCGTAGAAGTCGCGGATGATGTTCACGATGCCGTCCTTGTCCAGGAGCTTGTTGTACTTGGCGATGGTGTTCACGGAGGTGGTGAAGTCCACGGCGACCTTCGGCAGGGTGGTGCCGGTCTTGGCGCCCTTCTTCGTGGTGATTACGATAACGCCGTTGGAGGCGCGGGAACCGTAGATGGCGGTCGCGGAGGCGTCCTTCAGCACGGTGAAGCTCTCGATGTCCTCCGGGTTGATGGAAGACAGCGGGTCGGACATGCCGGAGATGCCGTCGTTGGAGACGGGCAGGCCGTCGATGACGATGAGCGGGTCGTTGGAGGCGTTGATGGAGGAGCCGCCACGGATACGGATGGTGGCGCCGGCGCCCGGCATACCGGAACCGGCGGTCACGACGACACCCGCGCTCTTGCCGCGGAGGAGGTCGGCCGGCGTGGTGATGACGCCCTTGTTGATCTCGTCGGCCTTGACGGTCGAAACGGATCCGGTCAGGTCGCTCTTCTTGACGGTACCGTAGCCGATGACCACGACCTCATCGAGGAACTCGCTGTCCTCGGCGAGGGTGATGGTGGCAGGCATCGCGGAAGCCTTGTAGGTGAGCGTGGTGTAGCCGATGCAGCTCACTTCGACGGTCGCATCGGGAGAAGAAACCCTCAGGGAGAAGTTGCCGTCGATATCCGTCACGGCACCATTGGTCGTGCCGGCCTCGATAATGGCGGCTCCGATCACAGGCCCCTGCTGGTCGACGACCACACCCCGGACCACATAGCCTTGGGCGTATGCGGTGGCGCCCATCATGCCCGAAAGCACGACGGCCGCAAGGATGGATAGGATTTTTTTCATTTGCGAAATGGTTAGTATGTGATATGATATTATAATATTATATTATTTGCTGTGTTCCCGGACGAGGGCCACCGCCAGGCTGCCGCACACGAGCAGCACGCCGGCGATGACGAGCATGTTCGCCTGCACGCCGCCCACGAGCTTGAGAATCACCCCGCCGAGGGCCGCCGCGATGATCTGCGGCAGGCAGATCGTGCAGTTGAACAGGCCCAGGTAGGAGCCCATGTGCTCGCCGCTGAGCGCGTTGGTGAGCAGGGTGAACGGCAGGGCCAGCATAGCCGCCCAGGCCGCTCCGATGAGGAAGTACGACACGAACAGCAGGTACTGGTTGTGCACGAAGGCCACGGAGATGAATCCGGCTGCGCCGATCAGCAGGCTGACCACATAGGCGAGCCGCAGGGACTTGAACTTCGGCAGCACGAGGGCCCAGAGGATGGAGCCGACCGCCTGCACGGCGAACACCACGCCCACCCAGTTGCCGGCGGCCTGGTAGCCCTCGGAGGCGGGATCGGTGGTGCCCCAGCAGTTCGCGGCCACGGCGCCGTTGGTGTAGGTCCACATATACATGAACGCGGCCCAGCAGAAGAACTGCACCAGGCCCACGGTCCAGAAGGTCTTCGGGGCGTGCAGCAGGAGCTTGAAAAGGCCCGGCTTCTCCTTGGCGTCGGCGGCCTGCTTCTGCGGGTCGATGCCGTGGAAGGCGGCGTACTCTGCCGGCGGCATCTCCTTCACCTTGGCGAAGGTATAGAGCACGCAGAGGATGAGGATGGCGGCGCCGCAGTAGAAGCTCCACACCACGGAGGGCGGGATGACGCCCTTCGGAGCGGTGTTGGCGATGCCGATCCAGGTGAAGAATATCGGGAAGAGGTAGCCCACCAGGCTGCCGGCGTTGCACAGCAGTGACTGGATGGAATAGGCCTGCGCCTTCTGCTCCTCGCCCACCATGTCGCCCACCATCATCTTGAAGGGCTGCATGGCCACGTTGATGGAGGTGTCCAGGAAGATCAGGGAGAAGAGCCCGAACCACATCGCGCCGTTGAGGCCCAGCAGCAGGCGGCTGCTGAAATTGAGGCTGCCGGCGTTCGGCAGGAAGACCATCACGAGCACGGCCACGAGGGCGCCCACGAGCAGATACGGCTTGCGGCGGCCCATCGCACACCAGGTGCGGTCGGAATACTTGCCGATGAGGGGCTGGACGATCATGCCCATCAGCGGGGGCAGGATCCAGAAGAAACTGAGCTGGTGCGGATCCGCACCGAGCGTTGCGAAAATACGGCTGATATTGGCGCTTTGCAGGGCGTAGGCAATCTGCACTCCGAAAAACCCGAAGCTGAGATTCCACATCTGCCAGAAGGTGAGCTTGCTCTTGGTTTGCATTTCAGTGTTATTGACGTCGGCGCAAAGTTTATAATTCTTACGCGCGTGAAAAAATCTAAAAGGATGAACGGTAGAAATTTCGGGATGAATGGTCGGATTGGTGCGTTTTTTTATTATCTTGCTCACGGTTATTATGCGGATTTCAAAAGAAGGATGGATTATCCACGGCTTCGCGCTGTTGCACGCGGCCGTCGCGCTGGGCTGCCGGCTGGGCGGCCTGGCGGACGAGATGATGCTCACCCTGCTCACGATGCTGATGGTCGTGCTGCTGTGCCTGCGCTGCCGGGTCAGCGGCCTGATGATGGCCGTCTCCGTGCTGGCCGTCAACCTGGTCGGCGTGGTGCTCGGCCACGGGACGGCGCGGCTGTTCTACGGTTTCACGGACTCCCCGCTGGTCATCTACCCGCTCTCCACCTTCGTGAGCACGGAAATCATCGGCTGGACGATGCTGCTGATCGCCCGCGGCCACGCCCGCAAGCACACGGTGGGCCCGGAGCAGATGGCCTCCTCGCTGATCTGGCTGCTGATCGCCTTCGTGGTCATCCTCATCACCCGCCTGGCCATCCTGCTGCTCTATTCCCAGAGCTGGGAGGGGCTCAATACCACCCTTACCATCCTGCTGGACTACTCCGTGACCCTCGCCGTGGTCGTGGTGGTGGCCCAGTACGCCCTGCGCCTGCAGCAGCGCGCGCTGGCGGCCTCCGAAAAGGCCAACCTGGCGCAGTACCGCTACCATAAGCTCAAGCAGCAGGTGAACCCGCATTTCCTGTTCAACTCCCTGAATGTGCTGGACTATATGATCCAGGAGCAGCGGCCGGAAGACGCGAGCCGCTACACCCACAAGCTCGCCGAGGTGTACCGCTACATGATCAAGAGTGAAGATGAGACCACCGTGCGCCTGCGCGACGAGATGGAATTCGTGTCGCAGTATGCCGACCTGCTCAAGGTCCGCTTCCCGGAGGGGCTGGAGGTGGAGACGGACATCCCCGAAGAGGCGATGTCCCGCTCGGTCGTGCCCTGCTGCATGCAACTGCTGGTGGAGAACGCCACCAAGCACAACGCCGTGCAGCCCGACCACCCGCTCCGCGTGCGGATCACCGCGGACGCCGACAGCGTGACCGTGACCAACAACCGCATCCCGAAGCTCCGCCGCACGGCATCCACGGGCCTGGGCCTGCAGTACATCCGCCAGCAATACCGGGACCTCTCCGGCAAATCCATTACCGTCCTCGAGGACGAACACAACTACACCGTCACCCTGCCGCTCCTATGATGAAAGCCCTGATTGTCGAAGACGAGCGAATGGCGCAGGCGCAGCTCGTCCGCCTGCTGAAAGCCCACTTCCCCGACATCGAGGTGGTGCAGGCCACCGATTCCGTCCGGTCCACGGTGGAATACCTGTCCGCGGACCCGCCCCTGGACCTCATCTTCATGGATGTGGAACTCTCCGACGGGGAATGCTTCGAGATCTTCCGCCAGGTGGCCGTGCACGCCCAGGTCATCATGACCACCGCCTACGACTCCTATGCGCTCAAGGCCTTCGAGGCGGGCAGCATCGACTACCTCCTCAAGCCCATCGGCGAGGATGCGCTCCGGCGCGCGGTGGGCCGCTGCCGGCAGCGGCTCCAGAGCGCACCTGCCGCCGGGATCGACGTCGAGAAACTGCTCGCGGCTGTGACAGGAACCGCCAAAAAGCAATACCGGGAGCGCTTTGTCGTGTACGTGGGCGACCGCATCATCCCCGTCCGGACGGATGAGATCGCCGGATTCTTCTCCGAGGAAAAGGCGAACTACCTGTTTACCGGATCGGGGGAACGCTACCTCGTGGACAGCACGCTGGACGCCCTGGAGGGCGAACTGGACCCGGAACGCTTCTTCCGCATCTCGCGCGGGGCGATCGTCGCGCGGAGCGCCGTCCGCAGCGTCAGCCGCCACTTCAGCGGCCGCCTGAAGCTGGAACTGGATCCCGCGCCGCCCTTCGAGCCCACGGTTTCCCGCGCCCGCGTGGACGATTTCCTGAAGTGGCTGGAATAGTTACAGCTTGTAGTACGAGCCGAGGATCTTCGCGAACCAGCTCGGCGGCAGGAGCTTCTTGAGCGTCACCGACAGACGCTGCTCCAGGGTGGCAATCACGTACTGATAGCGCGGACGCTTCTTCCGCACGATCTTCGCAATCCTCTCCGCCAGGAATTCCGGCTTCAGGCCGGTGGTCTCGTCGTGTTCGATGCTCGCCAGCGACTTGGCGTAGGTCTGGTAAACCTCGTAGGCCGCGGGATCCGCGACGCTCTTGCGCTGCGCGGTAAAGGCGGTGGCGAAGTCGCCCGGTTCGATCACCACGACCTGGATGCCGAAGGCCTTCGTCTCCAGGCGCAGGGCCTCGCAGTAGCCTTCGATGGCGAACTTCGAGGCGGAATAGAGCCCCTGGAACGGCAGGCCCATCAGGCCGCCTATCGAGCTGAAGCACAGGATTTTGCCTCCGCCCTGGGCCCGCATGGCGGGCACGACCCAGTGCAGGAAGCGCACCATCCCCATCCAGTTGATGTCCATCTGGCGCTGCGCGTCCTCCAGTGAGGAGAACTCCAGCGGCCCGCCGATGCCCATCCCGGCGTTGTTGATGAACACGTCGATGCGGCCTTCGGCCTCGAGCACCCGCTTCACCGCGGCCTCGCAGTCCTCCGCCCGCTGGACGTCGGCCTGGATATAGGTCACGCCGGGCAGGAAGTCCTTCGCCTTGCGGTGGGTGCCATAGACCTTGTGGCCGTCCGCGCTGAGGCGCGCGGCCATCGCCCGGCCGAAGCCGGACGTAATGCCGGTAATGAGGATAACCATATGTATGTGAAGCGTTTAGCCTTCGATGATGCCGAGCTCGCGGAAGATCTTGGTCAGCACCTCCACGGCCTGGTCCACCTGCTCGATGCTGTGCGTGGCCATCAGCGCGAAGCGGATGAGCACGTCCTTCTCCGGCACGGCGGGGGCGATCACCGGGGTGATGAACACGCCCTGGTCGTAGGCCTTGCGGACGACGGTCATCGCCTTCACGGTGTCGCGCACGAACAGCGGGATGATCGGGGACTGGGTGTGCCCGGTGTCGAAGCCGTTGGCCTTGAAGGCCTCCTGCGCGTGGCGGGTGACCTCCCAGAGGTGCTCGCGGCGCTCGGGCTCGTTGATCATGATGTCCAGCGCGCAGGAGGCGGCGGCCACGGAAGCCGGCGTCATGGAGGCGCTGAAGATGAGCGTGCGGGAATTGTGCTTGAGGTAGTCGATGACTTCCGTGTCGCCGGCGATGAAGCCGCCCAGCGAGCCGAAGCTCTTGGAGAAAGTGCCCATGATGAGGTCGGTCTCCTTGGTCAGGCCGAAGTGGCTGGCGGTGCCGGAGCCGTTCTCGCCGATCACGCCGAGCGCGTGGGCGTCGTCCACCATTACGGAAGCCTTGTATTTCTTGCACAGGCGCACCAGGTCGGGCAGCGGGGCGATGTCGCCCTCCATCGAGTACACGCCGTCCACGACGATGAGTTTCGGGGCGTTGCGGGGGGTGAGCCAGAGTTTCTTCTCCAGGTCCGCCATGTCGTTGTGGCGGAACTTGCGCACTTCGCTGAAACTCAGGCGGCTGCCGTCGATGATGCAGGCGTGGTCCAGGGCGTCCAGGAAGACGAATCCGCCGCGGAAGCCCAGGCTGCCCACGACGCCCAGGTTCACCTGGAAACCGGTGCTGTAGGTCACCGCGGACTCCTTGCCCACGAACTTGGCGAGCTTCGCCTCCAGCTCTTCGTGGAGGTCGAGGGTGCCGTTGAGGAAGCGGCTGCCGGAGCAGCTGGTGCCGTATTTCTCTATCGCTTTGATGGCGGCCTCCTTGAGACGGGGGTCGTCGGAAAGTCCCAAATAGGAATTGGAGCCGAACATCAGGACCTTGGTGCCGTCAGCCATGGTGACGAGGGGGTCTTGACCGGAGGAGATGGGGCGGTAGTAGGGATAGATACCCAGGCCCTTGGCCTCTTCTGCGCGCTTGTCCTTGGCGCAGAGCTCATTCAAGATTTTCTTCATTTTGGTCGGTTTTGACTTTCAGTACAA